>CAZFBR010000042.1:0-19622 GCA_964517215.1 uncultured bacterium | reverse complement strand
GATTTCGTTAATGTCGCGGGGGGATACCGACCACGCATGCGACCAGATGACGTCGGTATTGCTCGTCCCGCCTTCCTGACCGATTCCGGCGTGGATCACGGTCAGGGCGTCAACATAACCGTCACCGTCGCCGTCGCCCTGGCTGAAGTCGAAGCCGGCGTTATTAACGGCAGTCAAGGCATCGTCGACCATCTGGTCGGGGTAGGCGTCATTGCCTTCACCGCCATTATCTGCGCCATAATGCGCGTAACCGGTATCGAGATTGACCACCGGCGCGACAACGGAAACGAGGGTGACGGTTTCGTTGGAAACCTCGCTGTAATACGCCTTGACCGATCCGATGGCGCTATCAACGGTGTAGGGGGTGTCATTGAACAGGGAGTTGTATTGGGCCTGGGTATAACTGAAGGGCATATCCGAGAAACCGACCAGCAGCACGATATTCTTTTTGGTGCCGGTGACGCGGGCAGGCAGGGTACGGGCGCGCGGTGAACGTTGACGACCGTCTGCGGGTGAAGACAGGGCGGTACGGGAAGGGCGGGCGTTGCGGGCGGCAGTTTGCCGGGCTTGGGCGATTGCCGGATTGACGCGCTGCAGGCCTTGTGCGACTGGATCAACGCGTCCGACCGCATGGCCGGTGGCGCGCCAGCGACCGGTGTCGACGGTCCCGTCCCACTGGGCGTAGACCCACGTGTCGCCGGAGAGCACTACCGGATAGCGTTGGCTGTCCTCGTGCCAGTGGAAGAATTCGTCGCCGCGCAGGCGCAATTGAACCTGGGTGCCGTCGGGTTGGGTGACGGTGCGCAGGCGGGGATTGGCCGGCACCGCCGCCGCAGGCGATGCGGACAGCGCCATAGAGAACAGACAAAAACCCAACACGACAAAGACGGCCGTTTGGAACGGCAAACGATGCAATATCATGGCAATCCCCCGTATCCGGTACTTTACACCGGTTGACCGGCGGCTGTCAACTTGCCGGTTGGGGGGTTATGGACCGGTGGCGACTCCGGTTCGGCCGAAATTCTGGCGGATGTAGGCCATGTCGGTTTCATTGACGATGCCGTCGCGGTTCAGATCGGCAAGGGCATTGCTGCTCCCCCGGCGGCGGCGCAGATAGGCGGCGTCAAGGATATTGATGCGGTTGTCGCGGATGATGTCGCCGGCCGCCCCTTCGGGCAGGGTGCCGGCATTAACGCTGCTGCCGCTGACGGTAATGGTGCCGGACCGGGTGGCGAGATGGGTCGGGCCGGTGAAGATGATGTAGTAGCTGCCGGCACTGACGCCGGCACTGAACACGAAGGTCCCGGAAGCGTTGGTGATGGTGACGGTATCGACATTGACCCCGGCGGCGGTATAGAGCCGGGCGATGGACCCGCTGTCCTGGGTGGTTGCCTGGATGGGCGCGGTCCCCGAGATGGTGAGCGGGGCGATGGTGACGACCCGCGCGCTGGCGAGGATGGCGGACGGCCCGCTGTCCTGCAGCGCCATATCGAACGCGTAGACGGGCAGGCGCGCCTGGAAGGTGTCGCCGTAGCTGACGGTGGCGGAGAAATCGGCGGTGATCAGGAAGTTCGCCCCCGACAGGCCGACCGGATAGGCGAGTCCGCTGGTGTCCCAGGTGCTGCCGCCCCAGACCAGGCCGGCCATGCGGGTGTCGCCCGCATCCCAGCTGCCGTTGCCGTTGTCGGCCCACAATTCGAGCTGGGTCACGTCGCTGCTGACGCAGGAACCGGTATTGCCGACCTTGACCGCGTTGATGGTGTCGGTGCTGCTGTGGCCGGCGAGGGTGACCGACTGGACGAGGATCTTGTCCGCATCGATTGCGGCGCTGGTGGCGGCGAGGGTCTCGGTGTTCGTGACCATGACATTGGTGAGCAGCTTGTACGGTCCGGCGGTGGCGATGGTGCCCTCGTTCCCCTGGGTGTCGACCGCCACCACGGCGAAGTAGTAATTGACTCCCGCCTGCAGGGTGTCGCCGACGTTGTAGCTGCTGATGACGCCACTGGCCGAGGTCTTGCCCTTGACCTGCACCTCGGGCGGGAGCCAGGGATCCTCGTCGGTGCTGCCGTCGGCGTCGTCGTCCGCGGCGCTGGCGGCGGCGGCGGTGGCGCCCGAACTGAACCCGTCGTAATCGCCGCGCGGGTCCTCGTCGTAGTAGCCGTCACCGTCGTCGTCGACCCGGTCGCCGATGCCATTCTGGGTGAGCGCGGCGGTGTCGATGAAGAGGTAGTAGCGCGAAATATCCGTGCTGGTCGATGGCGTCCAGCTCAGGGTGAACGAGGTCTTGCCCGGGGTGACCGTCAGCCCGGTGGCGCCGTTGGGGGCGGTGGCGTCGTACTGGTCGGAGGACGGATCGTTGGTGATGCCGGCGTCGGTCATGACCTTGTGGTAGTGGGTCATGAAGCGGCGCGCCAGACGGAAGTCATGGATGATGATGTGCGACTCGTCATTCCCGCCGGTGTAATAGAGCGCGGCAGCGGTGGTGTTGGGTGAGCCCGTGGCGACGATGTCCATGTCGAAAATGAAGATCTTGCTGTGCAGCAGATTATAATCGCCCGGCTGATTGCGCAGGGTGCCGTTGGCGTCCGCCTGAAAACTGCTGAATGTCGTGGCATCCCAGTCGGAATAGGTGGCGGGCGAACCGGCGCAGCCGCGCCAGATGATGCCGGTCCTGTTGATGATGTCGTCGCGCAGTGCGTCGGTGCCGTTGCTGGACGACCAGCCGTCCTGCAGGAAGAACACCGATTCCCGGCAGCCGGCAACGAGCTGGCGCAGCCGGCCAAGGGTGGAACCCGTGCCGGCGGTGTAGGTGCCGTCGTTGTCGTCGGGAGAAAAACGCTTCTCGACGGTGTCGCCGTAGGGAGAAAGGAAAATGTCGCCACCCGAGTACTGGGTGGCGTCGTGGAAGGTGCCGCCCGCCATTTCCTGCATCTGGTCCGCGATCTTGCCGCGCAAACCCGCTGCCATGGCCCACCAGGGCATATAGATGACATTGTTGTACTGGGAGTTAAAGCCGCCGGCGGTATGGTTGGCCGAGGTGATGCAGTAGCCCTGATTGGCGACGAAAATGTCCTTGATATGCATGATGGGCGAGCCGTTGGCATCTCCCACGTCAGTTACATCGGCATCTGATTTGGCCTGCGCGTTCACTGACTCAGAACCGTCATCATCAAAAATGAGATAATCCGGAACGCCGCCGGAGGCGCTGTGATAATTGAGCCCCATGGTATTGCCGCCGCTGATGCCGTTGATCGTACCAATATTCGCCGATCCCCAGGTATATGAACAGACGTAAGTGGTGTCGGACGAGGCGGTGCCCATGCCGGCAATGAAGGACAGCCAGCGCTCGAAACCGGTATTGGTGGTCGCGGAACCGTCACCCGCGGTGAACTGCGCCCACCACCATGGCCGCGCATGCGACACCATGGGCGTAAGCAGCAGGATGCCGCAGACCAACAGCGCCAAACGTAGGGAATGCCGATGCATTGACAATGCTTTATCCCCCAAAATCAAAACAGCAAACCGGATTCTATGTTGAAATTGTCGTGCCAGATTATCGACAGATTAGTAAAGGTGGATTGTTTCGAAAATGTTAAAGTTATAAAAGTGCGTGACGATTGGGACTGACAAGAATATGGCAAGATTGGTAAAATTTTTGTCAAATTCGTGAAATTGTAATGGCATACCAGAAATGAAAAAGTGTTGCGGCGCTTGCCAATGAGCCGGAAGTCAAGTATATCAAGTGATGGCAAGGAGTGTCAGCAGCTATGACGAACAAGAAACCGCACCTGCTGTGGGTGGTTAATACCCCGGTATTTGGCGGATTGGAAAAATTCACGCTGAACCTGCTCGCGCATCTTGACGGGTTTGTGCATACCCTTGCCGTCACTGCGCAGTCGGAGCTGGCACGTCGTGCGCGGATGCTGCCGCATTGTGCGGTCCGCGAGTTGCCGCTGCCGCGCAAACTTGGGCGCTGGCGCGGATGGGAAGTGCTCATGCCCGCGCGCAGTGCAAAAATTACGGCGCTGCTCGATGCGGCCATTGCGGCGGCAGCTGCGGACAATCCGGCGCCGCTGGTGATCTTTCAGACCTTCCAGGAAAAATTTATCGGGACGCCGCTGGCCCGGCGGCGCAACTGCCGCGTGCTGTGGGTGGAGCATGGCCCGCTGCCAACGTGGCTGACGGCGAATCCGCTGCTGCTCAATTTGTATCGTACGCGGGCGGCATTGACGCAGGGGATTGTCACGGTGTCCGAACAGGTGGCGGACTCACTGCGGGCGCAGGGGCTGACGGTGGTGACGACCATCCCCAACGCCGTGCCGCCGCCGGAGTTTCCCTCCGGCCCTGAATCGCCGCACGAAAAATTCCGCATCGGATATGTGGGCCGACTGGAAGCGGTCAAGGGGCTGGACCGCCTGACGGAACTTATCCCTCAGCTCGATGATCAGCGCTTTGCGGTGGTGATTGCGGGTGCGGGGTCGTGGGAACCGCGCCTGCGGGCGCTTGCCCGCCGCTGCCCGGCCCTGACTCTGCTGCCGTTTACCGATGATGTTGGCGGGATCCTGCGCGAACTCGATCTGTTGCTTTATCCCACCCGCGCCGCGGGAGAAGGTTTGCCGCTGATCATTCTCGAGGCGTTTCACCATGGGATCCCGGTGATTGCGCGCGCGCATGGCGGCATTCCGGCGGTCGTCAAGCATGACGTGAATGGCATCCTGCTGGCAGAAGATACTGCTGACGCCTATGCTGGCGCGATCCGTGAACTGGCCGGTGACGACGCGCGGTACCGCCGGCTGGCGGATGGCGCCCGGGCGACGGTGGCCGGTCCGTTTGCCTTCACCCGCCATTGCGCGGCCTATCGCGAGCGGATCATGCTGGCGCTGACTACCGCCACACTGCCGTATCGGGTGGCGTATATTTCCGGCGAGGACCGGCTCGATCATGGCGGCGGTGCGCATACCGTTGAGATGGCGGCGGCGCTGGCCGCGCGCGCCGCCGGCGTCGATCTGATTGTGCCGCGACGCTTTCCCGTACCCGCTCCCGGGCTGTTGCCGGCAAATGTGCGGATCATTCGCGCGCCGCTCAAATTGTTCGGGAAAACGTTTCTGCCGCGCGGGCTTGGTGCGCTGCGCCAGTTGCGCCTGACCCCGCCGGGACTGATTATTGAACGCTACTATTGCACGGGTTCGCTCGGGGCGGTGCTCGCCCGGCAGACCGGTGCGCCGCTGGTCAGTGAGGCGAATCACCCGCATCATCGCGAGGTGCAGCGGCGCTATCGCCTGCCCGGGTGGCTGGCTGACCGGCTGGCACTGCGGGTGCTCGCGCCGGCGACGGCCATTATCGCACCGACACCGAAGCTGGTGCCCGCGCCGCTGCGCGCGCGGGTGCTGACCCTGCCGTGGGGCGTCAATCGCGCCCGCTTTCACCGGATCAGCGCCGGGCAGTTTGCCGCCACACCGCGCACGGTCGTTTTCAGCGGTTCGTTCCAGCCCTGGCACGGGGTCGAGCTGCTGGTTGCCACCATGCGCCGCACTTTGGCGGACCCGCTGCACTGGCTGATCGTCGGCATGGGCGCGCGCGAGGCGGATTTTCGTGGGCAATGCCGGCAGGCAGGTATTCCCGCCGACCGGTGCACGATAATACCGTCGCTACCCTATGCGCAGATGCCGGAGCTGCTCGCGCGTGGCTGTCTTGGCTTCGCACCCTACGATCCGGAACGCCATCCTGCGTATCGGGAGACGGGCTTCTACTGGACTCCCTTCAAGATTCTTGAATACCTGGCGACGGGGCTGCCCGTGGTCACCACTGACGCACCGGTGCTGCAGGCGCTGGTGGCCGAACGCGGATTCGGGCTCTGCGTGCCTCCCGACGCCGAGGCCCTGGCACAGGCGGTTCGCCGGCTGGCTACTGAGCCGGCTGCCTGGCAGGCGGCGCATGCCGCCATCGCCCGCGATTTTACCGATGCGTATTCATGGGATGCTTTTGTGCGCCATCTGTTGGCCCGCATGCAGTCGCCGGGTTGACGGTTCGGTGGCGGTGTATTGCGGAGATGCAGTACCATAATCACACGGCGATGGGGTCCGCCACTAACCGTCCTGCCTCGCAGGGCTGATGACTCCTACCACGGGCAAATAGAGTATACTGTCCCCTTTTATTGGGGTGTGGTGGGAGTGGGGCTATGCTGCAGGGTATCGCTGAAATCATTATCCTTGGCCTGCTGGCCGACTGGGTTTGCCGGCAGGCGAAACTGCCCGGCGTGGTCGGCATGCTGGCGGCCGGCGTGGCGCTCGGCCCGGCAGGGTTCGGCCTCCTGACGCCGCAGTTTCTTACCACCAGCGCCGACCTGCGCCAGTTTGCCCTGATCCTGATCCTGCTGCGCGCCGGCCTTGCTGTTCCCTACGGCGTATTGCGGCAGATCGGCGGGACAATGGCCCTGCAGGCGACGCTGCCGGCCATGCTGGAAATTGCGCTGGTGGTGCTCCTCGCGCCGGCGCTGCTGCCGCTGACGCAGGGCGAGGCGCTGCTGCTCGGGCTGGTGCTTACCGCCGCGTCGCCGGCGGTGGTGGTGCCGCTGATGATCCGGATGCAACAGCAGCAGCGCGGGACGGCACACCATACGCCGACGCTGATCCTGGCGGCGACTGCGCTCGGCAATGTGCTGGCGGTGGTGGCCTACGGACTCGCTGCCCACCTGTTCCAGCGCCCCGGCACGCTGCTGGGCGAACTGGGCATGCTGCCGCTCGGCCTGCTCGCAGGCGTGGCGGCGGGCATGGTGGCAGGGCGGCTCCTGCAGCAGCTGTTTATCGTCTACAATCCGCGGGCGACCAAGCGCGCGCTGATCGTCATCGCCCTGGCGGTATTGATGGTGAATGCCGAAACGCTGCTGGCGCCGTACCTGCCGTTCACGGCCCTGCTCGCGGCGATGACGCTCGGCCTGACGATCCTCGCCCGCGACGAGGCGATGGCGCACGAGCTGGCGCAGAAACTAAGCAAAATCTGGATTTTCGCCGAGATTGTCGTCTTTGCTCTGGTCGGGGCGCAGGTCGATCCGCGGGTGGCACTGGCGGCGGGCGGCGCCGGGGCGCTGCTCATCGCCGGTATGGCAGTGATGCGCGTGCTGGCGGCGCGGCTCTGCCTCATCGGCGGGGGATTCACCCGCCGGGAGAAGTGGTTCATTGCGGCGGCGGGTCTGCCCAAGGCGACGGTGCAGGCGGCGCTCGGGGCGGCGCCGCTGCTGCTGCTGGCGGGCACGCCGCGGGCAGCGGCGGGCCAGGTCATGCTCGCGGTGGCGGTGCTCAGCATCGTCCTGACCTCGCCGCCCGGGGCCTGGCTGCTCGAACGCCTTGCCCCGACGGACCGCCTGCGAACCTGACCCGTCCGGCCTGAACCGGGACCGGCGGGTGTTTGCGGGGAACGCGGCAATCTGATAAACTGAAAAACTATGATTATTACGCATCGGAAACCGGACGAAGAGGTTGCCCGCTCGCTGGCGGGGGTCCGCTCCCTCTTTATCGTCGGCTGCGGACTCTGCGCGTCGTCGTGCCAGACCGGCGGGGCGAAGGAAGTCGTGGCGTGGACGGAGCAGCTGCGCGCCGACGGGGTGACGGTAACCGGCAGCGTGGTCGTCGATTCGCCCTGCGACGAACGGCTGGTGAAGCGGGATTTCGCCGCGCATCGGGACGAGATCGCCGCGGCGGAGGCGCTGCTGGTGCTGACCTGCGGGGTGGGTGTGCAGGTGAGCGCCGACGTGGCGCAGAAACGGGCGATCCCCGCGCTCAATACTTCGGCGCTGGCCAAGATCCAGCGGATCGGGATCAATCAGGAATACTGCCGCCAGTGCGGCGACTGCGTGCTGGCGGATACCGCGGGGATCTGCCCGGTGACCCGCTGCGCCAAGGGGTTGCGCAACGGCCCGTGCGGCGGCGCGCATGACGGGCATTGCGAGGTCGAGCCCGACCGCGATTGCGCCTGGCAGCTGATCCTCAAGCGGCTGACCCCGGAAGAGAAGGAGCGGCTGCTGGGGCTGCGGGCGCCGCGCGATTATCGCACGCAGGGCAGGAAACCGTGAAGCTGACGGAACTGGCGAAAAGCGGCAGGCCGCTGCTGACCGCGGAGATCTTCCCGCCCAAGGGGACGAATCTGGCGAAAGTGCTGGCGAAGGCGAAACTGCTCTCGCCGGCGATTGCGGCGTTCAATATCACCGATTCGCAGCGCGCGGTGATGCGCCTGGCGGCGCTCGCCATTTCCCGCCGGCTGCTCGATGCGGGGTTCCTGCCGATCTACCAGCTTACCTGCCGCGACCGCAACCGTCTCGCGCTGCAGTCCGACCTGCTGGGCGCGGCGGCGCTGGGGATCGAGAATGTGCTGCTCCTCTCGGGGGACCATCCCAAGCATGGCGACCATCCCGCGGCGAAACCGGTGTTCGATCTGGACGCCGCGCAGCTGCTGGCGGTGGCGAAGACGATGATGGCGGGCGCGGATATGCAGGGGAATGCGCTCGACGGCGTGCCCGATTTCTGCCTCGGGGCGGTGGTCAACCCGACCGCGGAGCCGATGGAGCACCAGCTGCTCATGTTCCGCAAGAAGGCGCTGCTCGGCGCGGAATTCTTCCAGACGCAGGTGATCTACGATATCGGGGTCTACCGGACATTCCTGGCCGGGGTGCAGGCGATGAACCTGCCCGCGCCGCCGCTGGTCTTGCCGAGCGTGCTGCTGCTCAAGTCGGCGGCGATGGCGGAACGCATGGCGCAGGTGCCCGGCATCCGCATCCCGGAGACGGTGGTGCGGCGCATGCAGGGCGCGGCTGAGCCGCTGGCGGAAGGCAAGAAGATCTGCGCCGAGCTGATTGACGAGCTGCTGACCATGGCGCCCGGCGTCCACATCATGGCCATTAACTGCGAAGAGCTGATTCCCGACATTCTCGCCCACTGTACCCGATTGTAAATCGCGTTCGCCAGTTTGTTTGTTCTGCTGCCGGCCGGGGCCTGCCCGCGACCGGTACTGTTGCCGGTGATGCTGTCAGGTAAGGGTATGTGCGTCATACAAGTGCGGGTGGTTAGCGGGGGAGCAGCAGGCGGACGCTGGTCCCTTGGCCGCGGGCACTGGCAAAGGCCAAAGCGCCGCCGGCGCGGCGCAGCAGGCAGGCGGCGGCAAGCGCACTCTCCCCGCGCCCATCCGCTGGTGCGCGGGTGGAAACGGCGCACCGGCCGAGCCGGCGCAGCACGGCCGGGGAAATACCGCAGCCGTTGTCGCTGATGGTGCAGGCCAGTTGCTTGCGTTCGGCGCTGATGCCGATGCTGATGCTGCCGCCGGCGGCCGGCAGGGCCAGGGCGGCGTTATGCAGCAGGGCAGCAATAATGAAGAGCAGGTCGCCCGGATTGACGGCCACCTGACGCACGGTCGTGCGCTCGCGGCTGATGGTGATTTCCCGGCAGCGCCGCTTCCAGTGCGGGCGGGTCAGGGCGACGGCTGCGGCCAGGGTTTTGTCGAGATTGCAGCGGGCGGGAGCTGGATCCGCGTGCACAAACTGGCGCAGCTGCTCGCAGAGCAGCAGCAGATCGGTGCCGCCGGCGCGGGCATCGCTGACCGGCTGCTGCAGATCCCCCGGTGTGATCGGTGCCGACCCGGTGATGGTGAATGCGGCCAGAAACTCCAGATTGCCCTGGACAATTGCCAGCGGATTCCGGAACTCGTGCAGGATGCCGGCGGTCAGGCGCCCGAGGCAGGCCAGCCGCACGCCGGCCAGTTCGCGCGGGGTGAGGCGGACGGCAGGATCAGGCACGGAGCGACTGTTCGATATAGGCGACGATTGCGGCGGTGTCGAACGGCTTGGCGAAGATGCGTTCGCCGCCGGCGGCGGTGAAACGCCGGGTCAGCTTTTTGTCGGCATGAAAGGCAGTGAGCGCGGCGATATGCATCGAGTCGCCGCGGGGCATCTGGCGCACGCTGCGGCAGATGGCAATGCCGTCGATGCCGGGCATGCTGAGATCGAGCAGCAGCACCCGCGGGCGATGAGTGGCGACCAGCGCCCCGGCGGCAAAACTGTCGCTGGTTGAGTGGAAGGGGACGCGGGGAAAATGCCGGCGCAGCAGCAGTTCCAGCGTGGCAATGACGCGCGGGTCGTCGTCAATGAACATGATGCCGCCCTGCTCCGTGCCGGCGCGCAGGGGAATGGCGTGTTCGTCGGCCACGCGGCGCAAGTCGTCCTCGCTGACCCGGCGATGGCCGCCGATCGTGCGATGCGCCGTGATGGCCCCCGAATCGATCCAGCGCTGGACGGTGCTGCGGCTGACCCCGAGCAACTGGGCCGCTTCGCGGGGTGACAGCAGGACGGGATCGCTCATGGCCATGACCTCACTATGATCAGATTGGGACATTTAAGCACTTATCCGGCCGGTTGTCAAGGCGGTGCGGAGCACGGCGACGGGGGTGGCTGTGAGGCTGCCGGGGAGCGGACCATGTTTTCCGGAGCGCTATGCGCGGGTGAGGGCAACCGCAGACCAGGCAACGAGGAGCGCTGCGGCCAGGGCGGTGCCGGGGAGGGAAAGCAGCGGGACGGCCAGCGGCAGCACCAGCAGTGCCGCCGGCGCGGCACCTGCCAGGTCGGCGGCATACCCGCGCGACGAACCGTCGGGCAGGCGGGCGGCCAGCGTGAGGAACAGCCCGCCGCCGGCCCAGCCGTTGAACGTGATGAGCAGGCAGGCGAGCGCCAGCCCCGGGTTCGGCAGCGTGAGCAGCAGCGGCGCCCCGCCGGCTGCCAGCGCCGCGCCGAACGGCAGGAGGCGGACGGGGAGGCGGACCCGGGCGGCGAGCGCCCCCCCCAGCATGAACGCGGCATTGAGCATGCCGAGCTCATGGAAGAGGGTGCCGCAGCGGGTCTGGTAGGCGGTCAGCAGCAGCAGGTGCGAAGTCATGGCGGCGGCGCCGGCGGCGACGAGCGCCATGGTCACGGCGCGCTGCGGCGCGCGCCGGCGGGCGTGGAAAATGACGCCACCCACGAGCAGCAGTATGACGAATACAGCCGCGCTGGCCGTCATTGCGGATCGGGCGGGGAGGGTGAGGTTGCTGTCGTCGGCAAAAAGCGCCAGCCAGCTGGCGAGCGTGAGCAGTCCGGAGAGCGGCCGCGCATCGGTGTTGGGGACCGCGGGCGCGCCGGCCAGCGCCTGCTGCAGCATCTGCTGCCGCAGCGGGTGCGCGGCGAAGGTGAAGTTGCTGACGACTTCCGGGTCGCTGATGCCGGCAACCTGCAGCCGGGCCAGCACGGCGGCGGAATCGGGGAGCGCGGCGGCGGGCATGGCAACGACCAGCAGGCGTGTCATGGGATAGAGCCCGACGGTAAAGCCGGCATCGCGCAGGGATGTGACCTCCGCCGCAACCAGCTGCGCCTGCAGCGGCGCCAGATAATTCTCCGACACGGGCAGGGCGAAGGCGAGCACGCCGCCGGGTGTCAGATGCTGCCGGGCCAGCGTGAAAAATTCAGTGGTGAACAGGCGGTTGCCGGCTATGTTGTCCGGGATTCCGCCGGCGATGGTGATAATATCCGCCGGCGGTGCTGCAGTGAGATACTGGCGCGGATCTTCCGCCAGAGCGTTGGTGCGATCGTCCAGATCGGTATCGCCACGCGCAAAATTGTGGAGAAAGAATTTGGCTGTCCGGACGTCCAGGTCGACCAGCGTGTTCTGCAGATCGGAGAAACGCCGGCTGGCGTCGGCCAATGGCGAGAAACAGCCGCCCAGCTGCAGCTGCTGCCGGGGCGCGACGGCGAAGGCGGGCGGGAGCAGCGCCAGCTCGCGGTCGGCGCTGGTCGCTGGCCATAAGCCGAGCAGTTGCCGGTTGCCGTAGAAGGAGGTTTGGCCGTCGCGGTTGCGGGTAATGAATATGCCATTGGCAGTTTCAAGGCCGAGTTCGGGATCGGTGAACATGACGATAAAACCGGGCCATAACGCGAGATACGCGATCAATCCCAGAAACGGGAGCGGCACGGCAAGCAGCGGGTACCGGCGGAGGACGATGGCCAGACCGCAGCAGAGCAGCGCCCACAAGACAAGAGAACCGGTCAGCTGCCCGCCGCTGCCGAGACCGGCAAGCAGCCACAGCGTGAGCAGGCCGCCGGCGGCCGCGCCCAGGACATCGGCGGCGTAGCGGCGCGGCAGGCTGCCGCCGGCCAGGCGCAGGCCGAGCGGGAAGAGCATGCCGCCGAGGAACGACACGGGCAGGAGCGCGCAGCAGTTGGCGAGCAGCCGCAGCGGATGCTCGATGACGAAGGCGCCCGGTTCCGGCGGAAAGAGCGCGGGAACCGCACGAGCGGTGAGGAGGAGGACGATTGCATACAGCGCGGCAATCGCCCAGAACCCGCTCCGCCAGCCGCGCGCTGCCCGCGCGCCCAGTGCGCCGCCAACCAGCCAGACCGCCAGCGCCCAGCCGATGACGAGTTCGTTGCCGCCGGTGAATGAGAGCAGCAAACGCAGCAGTGCCGTCTGCGCGAGCAGCTGTGCCGCACCGATACAGCCGAGTGCCAGCAGTCCGCCGTTCACTGATCGATATTCTTCCCACACCCGCCGGGCGTGGCGGGCGCGCGAAGCATTCGCGAAGGTGGGGATGCGGCACAAGAGCTCAACACTGTTGCCCGCTCCTGCGCCAGGACGCAGGAGAAGGGAGGATGGGCTGAACTGGATGTCAGACGGCTCATTGCCATACCCCGGGAATGGTGTCGCCGTGCGCGGGGCAATGCCCCCCCTGCAGGCGCTGGCTGGTGACGGTGTACCCGGCGCGTTCGAGCAGCGGTTCGCCCCCCCGCGGGCAGCGGGTTGCCTGCCAGGTATTGCCCGGCAGGTTGCCGATGTAGACGAATTGATGACCCGCGGCCGTCGCGAGTTCTGCGGCATGCACCAGTGCCGCCTCCGGGGTCGGCGGCTGATTGCGCAGCTGATAGTTGGGGAAGAAGCGCGAGAAATGCAGCGGGATCCTGCCGCCGCCGACGCCCTGCAGCCAGCGGCAGAAGGCGCCGATCATCTCGTCACTGTCGTTGCCGCCGGGCACGACGAGGTAGGTGATTTCCACCCAGACCCCGGCGCGCTGGCAGGCCTCGACGGTGCGCAGCACGGGCGCGAGCGATGCATGACAATAGTCGCGATAGAACTGCTCGCTGAATCCCTTGACGTCGATATTGGCGGCGTCAATGATGCCGCACAGCTCGCGCAGCGGCGCCGGCTCGATGAATCCCGCCGTTATCCAGATGTTCTTCAGTCCGCGCGTGCGGGCCAGCCGGGCGGTGTCGCGCATGTACTCGAAGAAGACCGTCGGCTCGGAATAGGTGTAGGCAATACTGCGGCAGCCGTACTGTTCCGCCAGCGCCACCACCTGCTCCGGTGACACATCCCGGGCGCGCGCGGATTCGGGGAAGGCCTGCGACAGCTCCCAGTTCTGGCAGAAGACGCAGCCGAGATTGCAGCCGGCGGTGGCGAGCGAGAAGGTGCGGCTCCCCGGCTGGAAATGGAAGAGCGGCTTCTTTTCGACAGGATCGACATTGACCGCCAGCGGCTTGCCGTAGGTGAGGGCGTAGAGCGTGCCGTCGAGATTGAGCCGCACACTGCAGCGGCCGCGCTGGCCGGAGTTCAGGACGCAGCGGAAGGGGCAGAGCCCGCAGCGCACGCGTGTGCCGGCCAGCCGGTCGTACCATGCCGCCTCGTGCAGGGCGAGCCCGGCGGCGACGGCCTGCGCGCGGGTCAGGGCGGGGATGTCGCGCGCGGGGATGTCGCCGTACATGATCCGCGCCGCCGACCGGGCCGCCGGCGTATCGCCGCGCAAGGCGAGGATTGCCTGGCCGAGCCGGACGAACAGGCCGCACGCGCCGGTATCGCCGTCAGCAAGCGCGCAACGCTGCGGGCAGTGGCTGCAGCGCAGCGTGCCGGCCGGGGTATCAGTTGGTACTGCTGCGGTCGATGTGTCCGTGCCGGGCGGGGCATACGGTGCTGCCGGCGGCGCGGAAGGCTGGCTGACGGCGAAAACCAGCAGGACGGTGATGAAGAGCAGGCCCGGCAGCGCAACGAGGAGTTCGCGCCGGGCGATGTTCACCGGCGTTCCCGGTCGGAACTGACGATGCGTTCGCCGATGCGTTGCCAGCGCCCGCAGTCGCCGTATTCGCCGTCGGCCAACCGGCAGCGGCGCCCGCAATGCCGGCAGGTGAGCAGCGCCGCCGACCTGCTGACGGCAGGCGCAGCGTCATCGGCAGCGCGGGCGGCGGCTGCCGGCGCGCGGCGCGGCGTGGCGGCACGATCCGGGATATCGGCATCGTCCGCCGGGCGGGCCATGCGGTGCTCGGGTGCTGCCGCCGGAATTGCCGGTGACGGCGCGTCGTGGGTTGCCACATAACCGGCAGCCAGCAGGACCAGGACGATCACCCCGACCAGCGCCTGCAGCCATTCGTTCATGCCGGCCTCCGCTGCGGACAGACCGCGGCGCAATTGCGGCATTCCAAACACTCGCCCGGATGGCGTTTAATATGGCCGTCGGCAGCGGCAATGAGCGCACCGTTCGGGCAGACCGCCGTGCAGGCGCCGCAGCGGGTGCAGGCGGTGGTGATCGGCCAGCGTTCGGGCGCGCAGCGGGCGAGCAGGGCCAACAGCCCGCCCAGCGGGCAGAAGTACCGGCAGAAATAGCGCGGCACGACCAGTGAAGCCGCGAGCATGAACAGTGCCAGCCCGGCGGTGACGGGGGTGGCGACGAACGACAGGGCGGGGAGGAATGGCTCCAGCAGATAGGGTGAGGCCATGCCGGCAGCGACCAGGCCGAGGGTGGCAAGGAGCGTGGCGAATTTCAGCCAGCGCGCAGTCGACGGCGGTTCCGGCGGTAATGCTCCCCGCCGCCGGGGTCGGAGCAGCGCCAGCAGTTCCTGCAGCGCACCGAACGGGCAGAGCCAGCCGCAATAGAAGCGTCCGGTGAATACGGCCGCGGCCAGCGCCACCATGACCAGCAGCAGCACGCCGCTGTGCCCGGTCAGCCCGCCGCGCAGCAGGGCGATGACATGCTCGAGCGAGACATATTCCTGCAGCCAGAAGCCGGTGATCAGCGCACCGGCAGCGAGCAGGATCAGCCGGAAGCGGCGGGCGGCGCGGGCATACGCTGCCACCGCCGCCGCGCAGAATGCGGCCATGGCCAGCAGGCGCCAGGGGAGTGCCGGCGCAGCGGTGTCACCGGCGCTGACCGAGCCGGCGAACAGGTCGCGATAGACGGCCTGCCCGGCAACGCGCAGGCCGCGCGCGGCCGCCCGGGTGGAGATGGTGGCGCCGGTGACCGCATCGAGATCGGTCCCGGGGGTGAGCGGATCGGTGATCCGCCGCCCGACCAGGCGACCGGCCCAGTCGCCGGCGGTCAGTTTGGCGAAATACGCGGGCGTTTCCTGATTGGGGAGGAAGCGGGCGGCGCGGATGGTGCCGTCCGGCGCCATGACGACGGCCAGCGGCACCGGCCCGCTGAATCCGGTGATTTCCGGGGCGATTACCGCGGTATTGAATGCGGCGCCGAGCAGCGCGCCGGCACGGTTGTAGAGCAGGGTGCAGGGGAGCGGGCCGGGTGCGGCTGCACTGCGGGCGGCCTCCGGCAGCAGGGCGGCGAGTTCGTCCTGATTGTCTGTGGCCGGAGCGACCGGCAGCAGCATGCTTCCTGCGGCTACGATCAGCCAGCCCGCCGCGAATACGCCGGCAGCGCGGGCGACGGCGACGACAGCGACCCGCCGCGAGGCCGGCGCAACGAGCGGCAGGGGGAGCAGCGGCAGCGAGGTGCCGACGAAAAAGGCGGTGAAAAAGACCAGCGCCGGGGCGATGCTGCCGATGGTCAGGGCAACGCCGGCTGCCGCGAGGAACGGCGGACAGAGATTGAAACCCGTGGCGAACCCGAGCGCGAGCATGGGCCAGCGGCGGCGGCAGCCGCAGGAGGCGCCGGGCCGCCGGCGCAGCGACCAGAGCAGCAGCGCCGCCGCACCGAGATAGAGCCACGGCGTGGTCGCGCCCAGCCGTTCCGCAGCGACCATGCCGCCCAGCCAGCCCGCCAGCAGGCCGAAGAGCAGGTAGCCCGCCAGCCGTCCGGCCAGAAACAGGAGCAGCCCGCGGGCCGCGGCAGCGCGTGAGGTGCCCGCCTGCGCCAGGGAAAGCGGCAGCAGCAGCGGCAGGCACCACGCCAGACATGCGGGTGTCGCCGCGAAACCCATCGCCAGGCCGGTCGCCAGCAGTTCGTACATACCGTAAGCTTAGCATGCAAACGTAAAAAATGCATGAGAAAGAGCATGGCTTGACAGGGTGGCGGCTGCGGATTATACTGAAGTCCATGACTGAAAATGGTACCGCTGCGGCGCCGGCACCGGTGGTGCAGCGATTTTCGTTAGCTCCCGGACAGATTCTGTTCCACCAGGGGACGCCCTGCGAGGCGATGTACATCCTGCAGCAGGGGCAGCTCGAAGTGCTGGTGTGCGACAGCATCCCCGAGGGGGCAACCAATGACCAGGTGCTGGCCGCCAGCCGGCGGGTGGTGCTGATCGACCGGCCGGGCCCCATCGGCGACACGGGATTCCTGTTCAATGAGCCGCATGCGGTGACCGTGCGGGCGGTGACCGAAGTGGCGATGAGTCGCCTGCCGGTCGAGCCCGCCGCGGCGGGCAATATCCTCGAAAAGAGCCCGCGCATTGCGCTTGAAATGGGGCGCATGCTGTTCTATCGCTACCATCAGACGGTCTATGTCCTGGAAGGGATCAACGGCCTGCTCCATATCCTGCAGCAGCTCTCCGACAACGGCGCGCTGCTGCTGCTGCACGCGCAGAACGAGATCCGCCGCGTCAGCGGCGAACGCGGGGCGGTGGCGGATGCGGCCGGCAATCCGCACCTGACCCGCGCGCTCTATCTGTGGACGAAACTCAAGGCGCGGGCCGGCCAGGGAACGCTTGAACCGAAGATCAGCTGGCTTAAGCAGGACCTGAGCGCGCATTTCGGCGAGCAGTACGGCCTGCTGCGGCGGCAGACCGACGGGATGATGAGCAAGGAGCTGGTGGCCATCTTCGAGACCCTGCTCAACACCTCGGCCGAACGGTTTGCCGGGGTGATTGTCGAAACGCCCGAGGTGATGCTGCATATCTGCCGTTTCCTCGGCTCGCTCATGCCGCAGCTGAATACGCTGGTCAGCGACGGGCGCCGCGCCCTGGAAGAGCATGCCGCGGGACTGGCGTCGGGCGAAATGTCGCTGCTGGCGCAGATTATCACCGCAGCGAAGGGCGAACGGCAGCGCGCGCCCAATGGCGAGATTACGACCTACCTGACGGAGCTGGCGCGGGCCCTGTGGGAGGAAACCGAGGGGCTGCTCGACAAGTACGTTGAAGTCGCCGGCGCGCCCGTCCCCGGCCTGATCGACGGGCGGGCGCTGCTCGCGGAACTGGCCCCGCGCGAGGAGGAGAGCGACCAGCCGAAGGAAGTGGCGGTCTGCAGCTATGAATGGAGCGGCCTGCGCGAGCGGATCATCAAGGCGGCGGGCTGGGACGACAAGCAGCGCGACGCCCTGCTGGAACAGCTGGATGCGTTCCGGGCGCTGCCCAACCCGCAGGACGTGGTTGACGAGGCGAAGAAGGTGCGCAACGCGCTGGGCAAGCTGCACTGGCAGCTCTATCGCGACCTGTACTGCAAGCTGCGCGAGCAGAAGCCGCTGCCCCCCGAGGCGCGGTTCTACCTGCGCTACGGTACGCTCGACGAGCGCATGTTCCCCGCGGAGGCGGGGCAGGTGCTGGCGACGCTCCCGGACGATCCGCGGCTCAAGGAATGGCCGATCTACTATGCCGACGAATGGCTGCGCCGGGTCTGGCGCGGCAAGGAGACCACCTCGCTGACCGAGGTCGGGCAGACCTATGAGGAGGTCATGGCCGACCAGCAGAGCGGCAAGAAGAAGCAGGAGGTGAATATCGAGGAATCGCTGATCGGCTTCGAGATTGCGCAGCTGCTGACCCCGGGCACGCGCATGGTCTCGCGTTCGCTGGCGATGGCCTTCCCGCTCTTCAACCAGCTCTTCCTCGGCGGCGACCTGAAGAACAACGTCCTGACCCGGAAGCGCGTGCAGGAGGCGGTCGACCGCATCCGCGCGCTCGATTATTCGCTCTTCCACCGCGAGGTGCGCGTGGTGCATCAGGGCGCGGTCTTTTTCGTGCAGAAGGAGGTCTTGCCGTCGATCATCCTCGTCCCCTGCGTCGGCGACCGTGCGCTCTGCTGGCAGGAAATGGAGGGGACGAACAAGCAGAAACCGGGGCGCATCCTGCTCCCCGTGGTGCTGCGCGAGGATCTCGACAAGGTCCTGCTCGAGGTGCTGGGCAAGTACCGCTGGGAGCTGAACCGCTCCTGTGCCGGCTACAACTGGGCCAACCCCGCCGAGGGCGGGCTGACCGGGAACTACTTCGACTACGCCTGCTTTTTCGCCAAGAACCCCGAACTCTCCACCGAAGCGAAGGACGAGGTCCGCCAGTACTTCAAGCGGTACGCATCGACCTCCGACCGGTTCATGCGCGACTATATGCTCTGGATGACGTACGAGAAGGACGGGGTGCTCAAGCTGAACAAGGTGACGCGCAAGATTTTCTTCAAGTACGTTCCCTTCCCCAAGGCGGTGCGCGAATCGCTGAACCGGTTCCCCGCCTTCCAGGATCTGCAGCGGGTCGATGCCAACCTGCGCACCAAGCGCCTGATGGAGCTGGCCAACCGCATCAAGAAAGCGGAGCGCCAGTACGGCAAGATCCCCGATTTCCTCAAAGCCGAATATGCGTTCTATACCCGCTGACCCGCCCGCATCCGGGCGGTGGCAGCAGGCAGCACCATTTCTCATCGCGGCGGTACTGCTGACCCTGGTCCTTGGTGCGCTTTGGCTGCGCATTATGGAACGCTGTTCCGGCGTTTTCACCTACGGTTTGGATGATCCGTATATCCACCTGTCGCTGGCGCGGACGCTGGCGCAGCATGGGGTCTGGGGCGTGACCCCGTATGCGACTGCTGACTGCGTGTCGTCCATCGCTTGGCCGCTGCTGCTGGCGGCGATCTTCCGCGTGGCCGGGCCGCAGGAACTGGCCCCGCTCTTGCTCAACTTCCTGGCTGCGCTTGTCCTGCTGGCGTTTGTCGATGCGCTGCTGCGCCGGCGGCTGATGACGGGCGGGGCGCGGCTGATGGTGATGCTGGGCGTCATCATCCTCACGCCGCTGCCCGCGCTGGTATTCGGCGGGATGGAGCATATCCTGCATGCGCTGGCGCTGCTCTGGCTGCTGGTGGCGGCGGCCCGGACGCTGGCGGATGATACCGACCGGCCGGGCGCGCGCTGGCGATTGGCACTGGCGGCGCTGCTGGCGGTCAGTGTGCGCTACGAGAGCATGGCGGCGGTGGCGGTGGTGGTGGTGCTGGCGCTGCTGCGCGGTCGCTGGCGGACCGGCCTGGTAGTGGCGCTGCTGCCGGCCGCGCTGCTGGCGCTGCGCGCGGCGCTGGCGATCGATGCCGGCTGGTGGTGGCTCCCGGCCTCGGTGCTGATGAAGGGAACGGCGGCCGAGTTCTCGGCGGCGCAGCTGACGGAACTGTCGTGGCGGTTCGCCACCCGGGTGGCGATGATGCCGCTGG
>CAZFBR010000041.1:0-19660 GCA_964517215.1 uncultured bacterium | reverse complement strand
GGCGGGCGGAGCCTTTTTCTGGGAGGGGCTGCGCCCGCTCTGGGGCCTCATCGGAATGGCGTGGGTGCTGCTCGCCCCGAAGGCGCTGGCGGCGTGGGGCGTGCTGCTGGCGGTGCTGGGCTACAATCTGACCCATCTGCACATGCGCTGGTACGGGCTGGGTGCCGGCTGGCGCGACGGCGAACAGGCGATCCGCGAGTATCTCCGCCATTTTCGCGGCCGGCTGGGCACGGTGCATCGCGTCGGTCTGCTGCTGCTCGGCGGGCTCATGGTGTATCTGCCGGATGCGCTGCTGACCGGCGGCATGCGGCCGTCGCAGCCGGTGGCGATTACGCTTGACTATCTGGGCTGGCTGCTGGGGGCCTGGCTGCTGTTCGGGGTGTTCCTGTACGCGTTGCGGCAGCAGCTTGGGGTTACCCGCATCCTGTTCATATGCGCGGCCATGGCGCAGCTCGCCGCGTGGGGAGGTGCGTTATGGCGCTGATTTCGCGCGAGGTGCTGGTGAGCAATCGTGCCGGGCTGCATGCGCGTGCGGCGGTGATGGTGGTGCAGCTGGCCAACAAGTATCCCTGCGCCATCCTGTTCCAGCGCCAGGAGGGCACGATCAATGCCAAGTCGATCATGGGGATCCTGACGCTGGCCGCGGTCAAAGGCACCACGCTGACCCTGACGGCGGAAGGCGACCGGGCGGACGAGGCCCTGCAGGCGCTGGCCGACCTGTTCGACCGCAAGTTCGACGAGGGCGAGTAAGCGTGATCAAGGGCACTCCCGTCTGCGCCGGCGTCGCGCTCGGGCCCATCCTCGTCTACCATGTCGAGGAGATGCAGGCCGAGCGGCTGACGCTGTCCGACGAGCGGCTGGAGGCCGAGCTGCAGCGGTTCCGCGCCGCGGTGCAGCAGGCCGGGCGCGAGCTGACGGACATCAAGGACCGTCTCGAGGGTGCGCACGGCAACGACGCGACCCTGGCGGTGTTCGATGCGCAGCTGCTGATGCTCGACGACCCGATGTTCACCGGCGCGGTGAGCGAACAGATGCGCGCGCAGAAGGTGAACGCCGAATGGGCGGTGCACCTGGTGATGCAGGAGCTGGTGGCGCAGTTCTCGGCCATTGACGATGCCTATTTCCGCGAGCGTCTGGCGGATATTCATGATGTCGGGCGGCGCATCATGCATGTGCTGCAGGAAAAGCAGCGGCCTGATCTGGCCACCCTGGCCGAGCCGGTGATTCTGGTCGCCCGCGAGCTGCTGCCGTCGGAGCTGGCGGCGATCCCGTTCGACCGCCTGGCGGGGATTGTCACCGAAGACGGGTCAACCACCTCGCACACCGCGATCATGGCGCGGGCGCGGGGCATTCCCGCGCTGGTCGGCGCCAGCGGGGCGATCGGCATCGTCCACAACGGCGCGCTGGCCATTCTCGATGCGCAGCAGGGGAAGCTGATCCTCACCCCGACCGACAAGGTGGTGGCCGCCTACCGGGCGCTGGCGGCGCGGCTGGCAGTCACGGCGGCGGCGCAGCGCGCGGCGGCGCAGCAGCCGGCGGTGACGCGCGATGGCGTGGCGGTGGCGGTATGGGGCAATGTGGACAGTCCGGACGAGGTGCCCGCCCTGCTGGCCGCCGGCGGCGATGGCGTGGGGCTGTTCCGCAGCGAGTACCTGTTCCTGAGCTCGGAACGGATTCCGGACGAGGAACAGCAGTACCTGACCTATCGGCGGCTGGTGCTTGCCTGCGCCGGCCGTCCGGTGGTGATTCGCACCTTTGACCTGGGCGGGGACAAGCTCGCCGATCTCGGGCAGGAGCCCGATCCCAACCCCTTCCTCGGGGTGCGCGCCATCCGGCTCGGCTTCGCGCACCGCCAGCTGCTGCACGACCAGATCTGCGCCATTCTGCGCGCCGCGTACCACGGCGATGTGCGGCTGATGGTGCCGATGATCAGCGCGGTCGAGGAAGTGCGCCGGGTGCGCAAGGTGATTGGCGAGTGCGCCAATGACCTGGCGAAGCGCGGGCTGGCGCACCGCCGGGATGTGCCCGTCGGGGCGATGATCGAGGTGCCGGGCGCGGCGATTGCCCTGGATACGATCATCAGCGATGTCGACTTCATCTCGCTCGGGACCAACGATCTGGTGCAGTACACCCTGGCGGCGGAACGCGGCAACCGCGGGGTGACCGACTACTACCAGCCGCTGCATCCCGCCGTGCTCCGTTTGCTCGCCGCGGTGGCCCGGCTGGCGCGCGACGCCGGCCGGCCGGTCAGCGTCTGCGGCGAACTGGCCTGGGACCCGGTCTTCGTCGTGTTTTTCACCGGGCTGGGCATGGACTGCCTGTCGCTGGGGGCGACGAATATCCCCGCGGTGAAGCTGCTGGTGCGGGCGCTGACCGCGAAGGAATGCCGCAAACATACGGATGAACTGCTGGCCCAGGGGAGCACCCGGGCGGTGATCAGCTACGCCGCCCGGACGCTGATCCCGCGCCTGAGCAAGCTGCTCCCCGGCCTGCAGTGTGCGGGAGGCGTCTGCCGCCTGCCGCCGGCAACAGACTGAAACAAACGAACGACAACCGCTCACACGGAACGGCAACGGACAAACCATGGAACTCAAGAACATCCGCAATTTTTCGATTATCGCCCACATCGACCACGGCAAAAGCACGCTGGCGGACCGCCTGCTGCTCGCCACCGGCACCATCAGCGAACGCGAATTCCAGCAGCAGTTTCTCGACGATATGGAGCTGGAGCGCGAGCGCGGGATCACGATCAAGGCCTCCGCGGTGCGCATGCGTCATCGCGCCGCCGACGGGACGGAGTACCAGCTCAACCTGATCGACACCCCGGGCCACGTCGATTTCAACTATGAGGTCGCGCGCTCGCTTGATGCCTGCGAGGGTGCGTTGCTGGTGGTCGACGCGTCGCAGGGGGTCGAGGCGCAGACGATCGCCAACACCTATCTCGCGGTCGACGGCGGCCTGCGCATCATCCCGGTGATCAACAAGGTCGACCTGCCCGCCGCCGATGTCGAGCGGACGAAAAAGCAGATCGCCATGCTCGGGCTCGATGCCGACGAGGCGATCATGGTCAGTGCCAAGACCGGGCTCGGCACCGCGGAGGTGCTCGATGCGGTGGTGCGGCTGGTGCCGCCGCCGCAGGGCGATCCGGACGCGCCGCTCAAGGCGCTGGTCTTCGATTCGTCCTACGACCGCTACCGCGGGGTGATTGCCTACGTGCGGGTGTACGACGGGGTGCTGCGGAAGGGGATGATGGTGCGCATGTTCTCGACCGGCGAGGACTACGAGGTTGCCGAGATCGGGGCGTTCGCGCCGCGCATGACCCCCGTGGACGAACTGCATCCGGGCGAAGTGGGCTACCTGCTGGCCAATCTCCGCCGGGTGCAGGATGTGACGGTGGGGGAGACGGTGACCGGTGCGGCCAATCCCGCCGGCGAGGCGCTGCCCGGATTCCGGCCGATCAAGCCGATGGTCTTCTGCGGCCTTTACCCCATCGACCCCGCCGACTACGAGGGGCTGTCGGATGCGCTGAACAAGCTCAAGCTCAACGACGCCGCCCTGAGCTTCATCGCGGACAACAGCCAGGCGCTGGGGTTCGGCTACCGCTGCGGGTTCCTCGGCCTGCTGCATATGGAGATCGTGCGCGAACGGCTGCGCCGCGAATACAACCTCAACCTGATTGCCACCGCGCCCAACGTGCGCTATCTGGTCACCCTGCAGAACGGCGACCAGCAGGAAATCGACACGCCGGGCGAATTCCCGCAGGGGGAGACCGAACTGGTCGAAGAGCCCATCCTCAAGGTGACGATCATGACCCCGGAGGAATACGTCGGGGCGATCATGAAGCTGTGCCAGATGCGGCGCGGCCGGCAGATGAACATGGAGTACCTTGACCCGACCAAGGTCATTTTCACCTACGAACTGCCGATGAACGAGATTCTCACCGATTTCTTTGACCGGATGAAGTCGGTCAGCCGCGGCTATGCGTCGATGGACTACGAATTCCTGCGCTACCAGCCGGGCGACCTGGTGCGGCTGGACATCATGCTCAACGGCGAGAAAGTGGATGCGCTCGCCTGCATTGTGCACCGTGATTTTGCCTACAACCGCGGCCGGCAGCTGGCGGAAAAGCTCAAGGACCTCATCCCGCGGCATCAGTTCGCCATCCCGGTCCAGGCGGCGATCGGCGGCGCGGTGATTGCGCGCGAGACGATCAAGGCGCTGCGCAAGAATGTCATTGCCAAGTGCTATGGCGGCGACATTTCGCGCAAGCGCAAACTGCTGGAACGGCAGAAGGAAGGGAAGAAGCAGATGAAGGAGGTGGGCACCGTGCAGATCCCGCAGGAGGCGTTTCTGGCGGTGCTCAAACTGGAGGATGAAAAGAAATGAGCAGCATGATCTGGTGGGCCGGCCTGCTCCCCGTGGCGCAATTCGCTGCCATGTACGCCTGGGGAAGCGTGTCATCGCCGCTGGGCAATGCGCTGGCCCAGTTTCTGGCGCTGACGCTGTCATTTGCCGCGCTGCTGGCAATCTACCGCTGGCTGGTCCTGCGCGCGCCGCAGCCGCTCGCGACCGGCCGGCGGCTGCTCAACCTGGCCGCGGCGCTTGTGCTGGCCATGCTCGCCCCGCTGCTGGCGGTGCTGCTGCTGCTGGTGTCGGCGCCGACTGTCGACTGACGCGCGGGGATCACGCCGACGGTGAACTATTTCATCGGTCTGCCGCTTCCGGAGGCGGTGCGGGCGCAACTGGCGGCGGTGACGGACGCGCTGCCGGTCCCGGCAGCCCGCCTGCGCCGTGAGCCGCGGGAAAAACTGCACTGCACCCTGCTCTTTCTCGGACCGCAGCCGGATGACCGGCTGCCGGCAATGACCGGCCTGCTGGCGCCAGCGCCGCTGCCGGCGGGATTGGTCCTGACCCTGAACGGGTTGGGGGCGTTTCCGTCGCCGGCGCGGGCGCGCGTGCTCTGGGCAGGATTCACGGTCTCGCCGGCGCTGGCTGGCCTGCAGGAACGGCTGGCGACCGCAGCGGTGGCGGCCGGGTTTGCGGTTGATTCGCGGCCGTTTGTGCCGCATGTGACGCTGGCGCGCAGCGGGCGTACGCCGGTCACCCTGGATGCTATCTGTGGCGTGGTGCCGGCGACGGGATCGTTTCCGGTTACCGAGGTTGTTTTGTGGCGCAGCCGGCGGGGAACGTACGAGCGCTGCGCCGCGGCGGGGATATGCTGACCGGCCGCGTGCTGCTCACCGGCGCGTCCGGGCATATCGGACGCTATCTGCTGGCGCAGGCCCCGGCGGGCATTGCCCTGACCGCGCTCGCCGGCAGCGGTCCGCTGCCGGCGGGGGTGACGGCGGCACGCTGCGACCTGACCGACGGTGCAGCGCTGCGGGCGCTGCTCGCGCGCGTGCGACCGCAGCTCATCATGCACACCGCGGCCGTGGCGACGGTCGAAGCATGCGAACGCGACCGGGCGCGGGCGGAAACAATCAATGCCGGGGCGACGCGGCTGCTGGCCGATTGGGCGCGGGCCAATGCCGCGCGGTTGCTCTATACGTCGACCGACCTGGTCTTCGACGGCTCGCACGGGCCGTATGCATCCGCTGCCACCCCGGCGCCGCACACCTGGTATGCGACGACCAAGGTGATGGGCGAGGAAGCGGTGCTGGCGCTGGGCGCGCAGGGGTGCGTGGCGCGCTGCGCGATCAACTACGGCTGGGATCCGCCGGCCCGCCCGCATTATGCGGCAATGCTGGTTGACCGGCTGCGTGCCGGCGACGCGCAGCGGTTGTTTGTCGACCAGTATCGTTCTTTCATCCACACCGCGGATACGGCGGCCGGCCTCTGGCGGCTGGCGGCAGCGTCAGCGACGGGAATCTGGCATTTGGGCGGGCCGGAAGTGATCAGTCGCCATGCGTTCGCGCTGCTGGTCTGCCGGGCGCTCGGGGCGGATGAGGCGTTGCTGGTGCCGGTCCGCATGAGTGAACGCGGGGATGCTCTGCCACGCCCGACAAACTGTGGATTTGTCGTGCGTCCGTTCCCGCCGGATGATTTTCTGCCGGAATCACCGGCAGCGGGCATTACCCGCTGGCTGCAGGAACCACGGCCGTAATCAGAGCGGCAGGCACACAGCGGAACCACACAGCGGAACTACACAGCGGAACCACACAGCGGAACCACACAGCGGAACCATACAGCAGCCATGACCGGCATTGCTCCGCGACCGGCGGGCGCGACAGCCGCAATGCGTCAGGGAGCACGTGTGCCGGGGTAAGTCGCGGCCCGGTCCGCTGTCCCGGGAACGGTGATCGCGATGCTGCCGAACCGCAAGCACCGTACTGATGCGGTTGACGGGCCGCTGGCCGCCTACGAGGAATACAACCGGTCGATATCGCCGACCAGCCGCTCGACGGAATGGCGGGCGAGGACATAGTCGCGGCCGCGTTCAGCCAGCCGGGCGGCGAGCGGCTCGTCGTCGAGCAGCGCCGCCAGCGCGTCGGCGTAGGCGTCAATATCGTCGTGACAGACCAATAAGCCGCGTTCACTGGCGCCGAGCAGGTCGGCCACTCCGCCGACATCACCCGCGACCACGGGCACGCTGCAGGCGAGCGCTTCGATAATGGTCAGCGGCGTTCCTTCATTGTCCGAGGTAAGCGTGAGCACGGCGAGGTCGGGCAGATAGACGAGCTGGTCGTCAAGGTTGCCGGTGAAGAAGAGGTCGGGTTCGAGGCCGAGCGCCCGCGCCTCCGTTTCGAGCGGCTGGCGCAGTTCGCCGTCGCCGATAATGGCAAAGCGAACCCTGCGGCGCGCGCACAATGCTGCGTGACGTTCGCGCAGGCGGGCGCAGACGGCGAGGAAGCGGCGATGGTTCTTGATGGCGGTCAGCCGGCCGACGATGCCGATAACCGCGGCGTCCGCCGGCAGGTGGAACATGGCGCGCAGCCGTCCGCGCTGCGCCGCGGCCTGCGCATAGGCCGACAGGTCGAGCCCGAGCGGGATGACGCGGTACTGTTCGGGCCGACCAATGGCGAAGGTGCCGCAGATCTCGTCGCGCTGGCGCGGGGAAATGGTGATGATGGCGTCGGTGCTCCGGGCGAGGAACCGCTCGATGGCGAGGATAATCCGGTTGAGCCGCGGGGAATGATAGCCGCGAAAGGTATGCCCGTGGAACGTGTGGAAGACGCGCGCGCGCGGCCGGCCGCAGCAGAAGCGCAGCAGGTTGTAGATAAGCGCCGCGCTGCGCCCGACAAACCCCGCCTTGGCGGTATGGGTGTGAATGATATCGGGCTGCTCGCGCCAGAGCAGGGCCAGCGCTTCGCACAGCGCGGGCAGGTCGTGCGGCCCGAGCGACCGCCGCAGCCAGCGCAGATAGCAGGGCGTCACGCCCTGCGCGGCGACAAACGCAGTCATTTCGTCTTCGTTCCCCTCGACCTGCCCGCAGGCCAGCACGCTGCGATAGCGCGCGGGGTCCAGCCGGGCGGTCAGCCAGGTGACATGCTTGGCGGGGCCCCCGACGTTCAGACGGGCAATGAGCCGCACGACGGTGCGGCGGGCAGGGGCGCTCACAACCGCACCCCTGGCGCCGCGTCAGCGGCGCCGCCGCGCCAATACCGCGTACGGAACCCGCCGGCATTGAGGCGGGCGGCAAGCCGCATGACCGTGCGGCAGTTCACAAATGTTATCATGGCACGATTGTAGCACAGCCGCCGCGTGCCGGCAAAAGCGTCACGTTGCGCAAATCGTGGCGTGCGCACTGTAATGACCAGGCACGGCTGGACATTGGAAACGGCGACGACACGCAATCGCACAACCACTGCGGCGGACGGGCGCTTGACGGACGGGGCCGACGGTGTTACATTACCACATTCTTGGCTGAGCTGCGCCGCGTCCGGAACGCGAACAATTTCCACCGGCTCCGCGACCCACGGGAGGTGGAAGATGCCGTTATTGATCTTGCTGGGTGCGCTGGCGGCGCTGGTGCTGGCCTACCGGCTGCATGGCCGGTATCTGACCCGCCTGCTGGGTGTGGACGACCGGCGGCCGACGCCGGCGATCACCGGCAACGACGGCCGCGACTTCGTGCCGACCCCGACGCCGGTGGTTTTTGCCCATCATTTCGCCTCAATCGCCGGTGCTGGTCCGATTGTCGGGCCGGTCATCGCCATTGTCTACGGTTGGGTCCCCGCGCTGCTCTGGGTGCTGCTGGCGGGAATTTTCATCGGCAGCATGCACGATTATATCGCCGTCTTCATGTCGCTGCGCGAGAAGGGGCAGTCGATGGCGAGCATCGCCCGGCGCTTTCTCGGGCGGCGCGTCTTCCTGCTCCTGACCTTCCTGCTGATTGTGATGTCGGTGCTGGTCTGCGCGACGTTCCTCAACCTGTCGGCGCAGGCGCTGATCAGCCGGCTGCCGGCCGAGCATCTGGAGCTGGCACCAAACCAGACGCTCTTTCGCGTCGTCGACACGCCCAAGAGCCAGCAGATGGTAATCGGCGGCGTGGCGTCGATGAGCGTGATTGTGATCACGGTGATGGCACCGCTGCTCGGGTGGATGTACATCAGGAAGGGCGTGCCGGTGTGGATCTGCTCGGTATTGGCGCTGCTTATCTGCGCGGTGAGCATCGTCATCGGCCTGTACCATCCGGTGGCGTTCCCCGATACCGTGCAGTTTCACGGCCTGGCCTGCAGCGGCGAGGACCTGTGGCGGTACGCGCTGAGCGCGTATGTGCTGCTGGCGGCGGGGGTGCCGGTCTGGGTCTTCCTGCAGAGCCGCGACTTCATCAATGTCCATATCCTCTACGCCGGACTGGTTCTGCTGGTGCTGATCCTGCTGGCGGGTGGCTTCGGGTCGACGGTCCCGGCCGGGGAGGGAATCCCGGCATTCAACCTCACCGACGGGACGACGGCGCTCGGCTGGATCTGGCCGACGCTGATGATCACCATCGCCTGCGGGGCGGTAAGCGGGTTCCACGGGATGTTTGCCGCCGGGACGACGGTCAAGCAGCTCAAGACGGAAAGCGCGGCGCGCACGGTTGGCTACGGCGGCATGCTGCTGGAGGTCTTTCTTGCCGTGGCGGTGATCTGCATCATGCTCGCCGGCATGACCAAAGCCAACTATCTCGCCTATGTCCATCCCAAGGCGCTGCTGCATCTCGACAAGGCCTCGAATCCCGTGCTGGGCTTCGCCATGGCGGTCGGCGTGGCGGCGAAGAATGCGTTCGGCACGCCCATTGCCGTCGGTGCGCTCGCGGGGATGGTCATGCTCGAAGGGTTCATCATCACCACGCTCGACACGGTGGTGCGTCTGACCCGCTATCTGCTCGAAGAGGCGTGGCGCACGATGTTTGCCGGGTACGACGAGATGCAGGGGGTGATGCCGGCACGGGCGGCAACGGCGGCGGCGCCGATCGGGACGGGCGGCATGGCGCTCGCCTTATCGACGGCGGGCGAGTCGGCCCCGGACGAGCCGGTGCGACGCACGGCGGCGGGCGAAACGGTGCGCGCGCTTGCCGGGCTGGTGCGGCATTACTGGTTCAATTCCGGGCTGGCGGTGGTGCTGATGCTGCTCTTTGCGCTGACCGGCGGGGTGAAGGCGTTGTGGGGGATCTTCGCCACGGCCAATCAGCTTCTCGCCGCGCTGATCCTGCTGCTGGCCGCGCTCTGGCTGCGCCGTCAGCGTAAGCCGGTGAAACTGATCGCCATCGCCGCGCTGTTCATGCTGGTGACGACGTTTGCCAGTTTGTTTTCGCTGCTGCGCGAGTATCTGCAGCATCCGGCGCAGAGCATGCCGCTGCTGATCGCGGATATCGTGATTATCGTGCTGACGGGCTACTGTCTGTCGGTCGGGGTGATTGTCATGCGCCGCTGGTCCGCGCGCCAGCGCTGACCGCGGGAGCAGTGCACGCATCCGCGCCCGGCCCGGACGCCGGGCGAACAGTATCAGGCACCAGACGGCTGTCGGCGGTGGCCCGGGTCACCGCTGCCAGTGCGCAGCAAGAGAGCAGCGGCAACTCAGTGCGGCAGGAAATGGTAGCCGGCGCGGAGCAGCAGCAGCCAGGGCGCCGCACGGGCGATGAGCGCACGGGTGGCCGGCCCGGCGCAGCGCGGCACAATTGCACGGACGATGCCGACGAGCAGTAGCACCAGCCCGCAACTGCCGAGCAGGTCGCTGGGATGATGCACGCCGGCGACGAGCCGGCTGAGCGGCATGAGCAGCATGAACGCCAGCGCCAGCCCGGCGACAAGGCGCAGCCAGTGCGACACGGCACGCCAGTCGCTTCCCCAAGCCAGCAGCAGCGGCAGCAGCCAGCCAACGGTGATGAAGGTATGGCCGGCCGGGAACGCCCATCCGTCATGCGGGTAGAGCGGGATAACATCGGGATAGGTGAACCACGGCCGAGGGCGGTGGAAGAGCGGTTTGAACACGAAATCGACCAGCGGCGTCCCCAACGTCACGATAACGAGGGCGACAAAGAACGCCCTGCGCCGGCGCGACCATGATCGGTCGGCGACGGTACGGTTACGCCGGCGGAGAGAAAAGAGGCAGGTCAGCCAGAGTCTGATTTCCAGCGGGATCAGGCCGTGGCGGGTGAACGCCAGTCAGGCGGCGCTGGGCGGAGCGGGCCCGCGCAGGGCGCTGGCGGCAATGATGCCGGCATGATCACGGCCGGGGACGAATGCGCAGACGGCGGTCAGCAGGAAGCAGGCGAGCGCGGCCGCGAGCAGTCGTGCGGGTGGCAGTGGTTCACGCAGCGCGGCTGTTTGCGGCTGCATGCCGGTCAATCCAGAAAGCGATAGCGGATGAGCAGGCGGATGGCGGTGACGCCGTCGCGCCAGGTGATCTTTTTGCCCTCATGGCGCGAACGCGGATGGTAGCGGATGGGCACCTCGACGATGCGCACGCCGCGTTTGAGCAGTTTGGCGGTCACTTCCGGACAGAATTCGAAGCCGGTGCAGGTCAGCGGCAGCGATTGGATCAGTTCGCGGCGGAAGAGCTTGTAGCAGGTCGCCTCGTCGGTGAGCCGGGCGTTGTAGAGCAGCGAGGTGAGCAGCGAGAGCAGGCGTCCGCCCCAGTAGAACCAGAAGCTCGACCGCCCGGGGTTATGGCCGAGGATGCGCGAACCGTACACCGCCTGCACCGCGGGATCCGCGAACGGGGCGAGGAGCGCGGGATAATCGCCGGGGTCGTATTCGAGATCGGCGTCCTGAATGATCACCACCTCGCCGGTGGCGCGCGCCAGCCCGGTGCGGAGCGCCATCCCTTTCCCCTGATTATGGTCGTGGTAGAGCACCAGTTCGCCCGCGACGGCCGGGCGGTCGCGCAGCCACTCGCGCGTGCCGTCCGTCGAGCCGTCGTCGACGATGATGATTTCCTTGGCGACCGGCACCGCCCGCACCCGGGCCAGCAGTTCCGGCAGCGTGGTCTGTTCGTTATAGACGGGAATGATCACCGACAGTCGCATGGCGGCACTATAGCTTACCGCACCGCCAGCGTAAAGATGGCGTGCCTGTTTTCCGCCGGTTCATCCGCTACGGCACCATTTGCCGCCGGCAGATTTTGTAACTAAAAATACATTGACAATCGACCGAGGTTGCCATATAATTGGTACTGTAGATGAGTGCTTACCCGGGGGAGGGCGTGTGATGCGACGGATAATCCTTTTCGCCTTGATCATGCTGTTGTCGGCAGTGCCGGTTGCGGCCAGTGTCGATATCGCAGCGTATGCCACCAACATCTCGCTGCAGAGCAGCAATCCCAGCCGGTGGATCAACCAGATTGCGGAGGGCGAATACGGCGAAATCAAGATCGATCTGCTGAATCAGCAGGACGAATTTGCCTATGACGTGCAGGTTGGTTTCTATTGTGACGGCGCGCAAATTGGCGATACAAAATGGGTGGCGGTCCCGGGCTACGGCCGGCATCTGATCGGTTCGCAGTATGTGTGGAATACCGCGGGATACGGCGACAGCGTCAAGACGGTTACGGTGCAGGTCTATTGCAGCAGCGACGGCAATCCGGGGAACAACAGCGCCTCACGCCCGTTTTACGTCCAGGAGCAGAGCGCAACGGGGAGTGTCAGCGGGCAGGTACTCAACCGCTACAACCAGCCGGTGCCGGGCTGCCGGGTCGTCGCCTACAGCAATGACAACAACGATCATAACGCGACGACGGATACCGACGGCAATTACAGCATCACCTACTTGGCGCCGGGAACCTATAGCCTGGCCATCGATTCCAGTCCGTACCTGCGTGCCTGGCAGCAGGGGGTTATTGTCGCCGGCAACCAGACAACGCCGGGCATCGATTTCATGCTGAATGCGGACACCACAAAGAGCGGCACGATCCGGGTGACGGTGCGCGACCAGTACGGCGTTGCGGTCAATCTGGCGGACTCGTTCGGGGGCTGGGCATATAATGGCGTGGCGCTCACTCTGGAAACCGTCGATCACACCAGCAATGAGGAAATCTGGCTGATGCTGGGCTATGTGCAGCCGGCCGACGGCATCTGCGTATTCGACCGCATCCCCGCCGGCCTGACGGTGAACGTCGGCTTGTGGGAGCCGCGCTTCAAGCGGGCCGGCGAGGTCTGGCTGACCAATTACTCCTCGGATCGGGCGAACAACCTGCTGGTGAATGCGGGGAGCATGATCGTGCTGGACGATTTCGTCACCTATCCGGCGGGCACAATCAGCGGCCTGGTTACCGATGCGGTGACGGGCGCGCCGCTCACCGGCCTGGAGATGTACGCCACCCCGATGATCGGTACGCAACCCGACAACCCGATGAGCTCCTCGGCGACCACGGACACCCGCGGGTATTACCGGTTCGAGCATTTGCGGCCCGGCACGTATCGGGTGCAGTACGAGAGCAAGGAAGCCCCCGGCTACATGGAACAGGCGCAATACGGGATCGTGGTGGAGGTCGGCGGTGACAATGCCACCTGCAATTTCATGCTGCAGCCCGGCGCGGAGGTCTACGGCACCCTGACCAATATTTCACGGCTGATCGAACTGACCGGGTTCTACCCCGGGCCCAATCGCGGACTGGGCATTTGCGCCACGGGCATCCTGACTGCGGCGGAACAGGCGGCCATGTTCAGCCAGCTCGGCGATTACGCGCTGGATGAGTATATCGTCAAGGCGTTCGCCCAGAAGCTCAATCTGCAGACCGGCGAATACTCGTTCGACTATTCCTTCCCGGCCAGCGGCAGTTACCACCTGTCGCCCGCCATGTGGTGGGAGGAGGAGAACGGCTGCATGACCATCTCGGTCTTCGGGCGCGCAGTGCAGGCGAGCCCGGGGACGGGCAATGAAACCGGACCGGTCAATATCACCCTGAGCACCTCGCTCGGCCGGGTGACCGGCAACGTAACGCCATCGACCATCGACCCGCGGCAGGTGACGATCTGGGCGATGCCCAGCGACCGCAGCGTGCCCATGGCGGGCTACGCCAATCCCGGGCGCAATACGGCCGACGGTTCGCTGACCTATACCCTCCCGTTTCTGCCGGTCGGCACCTACGACATTTTCGCCACGTATCCCGGTTACGACAGCGTGGTTTTCAGCCGGGTGCCGGTGGCCCAGGGCGCGACGCGCATGCTGCCGGTGGTGTTCATTTCCGATACGGTGGTGCCCGTCGGCCCGACGCCGGCGCCCGGCAATCCGGTGTCGCTTGCCCTCGAAACCGACGGCTTGGAGATCAACTGGGTCGCCCCGGCGGACCGCGACCTCGCCGGCTATGAGATCTACCGCGATACCGGTGCCGCGCTCCCGGACAGTTACGTGCGCATCGGCTACGCCCCGGCGGGGATGTTGACCTACGTCGATGACCGCGCCACCGAAACCAATGTGACGTACAAATATCGCATCCGGTCCGTCGATCTTGCGGGCAACCGGACCGCGCTTGGCGCGACCGGGTTGTGGACGTTCACACTGGCCAACGCCTCACTGGCCCTGCTGTCACCGCCGCCAGTGGTAACCGGCACGGACACGCAGCTGACTTTTTCGTGGTCGAATGTGGGCATGGACACCTACGGGTTCGAACTGTCGACGGCCAGCGGTGAAGACCTGTATGAAACGAGTGTGGCTGCCACCAGCATCAGCCTGTCGACGTCGCTGCTCACCGCGCGCAGCTCGTATCAGTGGCAGGTTGAAGGGTACAACAACGCCGGCACCAGCGGCCTCAAATCGGCCCAGGTCGGATTCTACTACAACCCCGCCTATACCAACACGATCTGGGGCAATATCGGCGGTCGAATCCTGAACACCACAACGCCGGTCGAAGTGCGGCTGTACCGGGTGAATGACGTCGGCGGCGGCGCGTCCTGCGTTAAGACGCTGCAGACCGATACCGGGGTGTACAGCTTTACCCAGCTCCCGGCCGGCACCTATATGGTGCGCGCGGGCTATCGTTTCGACACCGACGCGCTGCGCGGCACGGTGCTTTCCGACCCGATTGTCGCCAATGGGGTGCAGTCCGTGCCGCTGACTCTGGATGCGATCAATCTGGGAAGAATCCGCGGGCGGGTCACCACCGCCGACGGCAGCCCCATCCCGTCGACCTGGGTGACCGCGAATATCTACCGGGAGAACCTCGGCGCATACGGCACGTGGCTCTCCATGTCGGAGACGCAGACCAATGCCAACGGCGAGTTTACCCTGGAAAAGCTGCAGCGCAATGTGGCGTATGCGCTGACGGCCAACACCTACGAGGGCGGGTCGAGCCGCTATGCCAACTGCTGGCTGAACGACATCGTGGCGACGTGGGCGTTGCCGCCGTATATCGGCATAGTTCTGGAAGAGGGGGTCGCGGTCTCCGGGCTGGTGACGGATTCCGCCACCGGCGCGCCGCTGGGCAACTGCAGCCTGGAATTCAATTCCGACCAGTACGACAACAGCGTCACCACCAACCCCTACGGGGTCTATTATCTCAACCTCCCCCCCGGCCGCTACCGGGTGACGGTGAATGCGGCGGAATTTGACGGGGACGTCATGTACGGCAAGTACCGCCTTGAAGACCAGCGGGTGAGCGACGGCAACAGCGTCATCAACCTGCGCGTGCCGCGCGGCGGCAGCGTCAGCGGGACGATCGACACGACGACCGCGGGCTTCACCGGCGCGGTCATGGCGGTCGCGTTCCCCGCCGGCACGAAACTCAGTGCGGAGAACTTGTTCAATGACCAGCTCGACCCCGCCGGCGAAGGTGCGGTGGCGGCGGGTGGCGCCTATACCATTGCCAATCTGACGACCGGCAGCTACGACATTTATCCCATCGCCTACGCCGAATCGCCCCGCCGCGATGCCGGCGAAGAGACGATGGCCATTGTCGCCCTGATGAATCCGCTGACGTCGGTGGCGGTGAGCGCCGGCGCCACGGTGACGGGCAAGAACTTCGTCCTCCCCGCCAACGGCCGCACCATCACCGGCCAGCTGCAGTGCGGTGGCGACTCGATTGCCCTGGCCGGCGATGACATGGCCGCGGTGGTCTTCACCCGCGCCGACAGCACGTTCCAGGCGGTGGCGTCCATGGAGTCGCTGCTCGCCGCCACGCCGCGCGCATTCCGGTTCGTCGGTGTTCCTGACGGGACCTACAACCTGATCGGCTATGCGGACGGCTACCAGTCGCTGCTCTACCAGGTGACGGTCACGGCCGACTCCGCCGCCTGCAACCTGAACTTTGCCACGGACAATACCGCCCCGGCCGCCCCGGTCTGGCAGGCCACCCCGCTGGTGCCGGCGTTCAGCGACAGCCATGCCGTGGAACTGCAGTGGCGGAAGGATGCCGACGCGGAACGTTATCATATCCGCCGGCGGCAGACCGGCGATACCATGACCCTGACGGAATATGCGCGGCCGGTCATTACCGGCGATACCGCGGTTTATGCCGATTACCTGACGGATACGGGCGCATACACCTATGCGCTGGTGGCGGTTGATCTGGCGGGCAATACCAGCGCCGGTGCGCCGGCGGCAATCGCGCTGCTCGACAAGGCCTTCACCACCACGGATACGCGCATCCAGCCGCAAACCGCGGCGCAGGGCGTGCTCTACACCTATACCCCGACCTTTACCTGGAACGCGGTGGCCACGGCCACCGCCTACAATCTGTATATCGCCACGGACAAGGGGCTGCAGACGATCTTTGCCGGCTGCACCGGGACCAGCAAGGCCTATCCGTCGGACACCAGTGCACCCAAGCTGTATCCCGGCCGCATCTATTACTGGGCGATCGAGGCGGTGAGCGGCGCCGGCGCCCGCTCGCGCACCGGCTGGCGTTCATTCATGATCAGCAGCGGCATGACCGCGCCGAAAATTGCGCACGCGCGCATCTACTCGGCGGTGCCGGGCATGGATGTGCCGCTGACCGCGAACGTGCAGGCGCCCGGCGGCGTCAGCAGCGTGACCCTGCAGTACGGCGACAACAGCGGTTTTGTCACGGTGGCCATGACGGCGGACACCTATCAGTCCGGCCTGTATCGCGCCACCATTCCGGGCAGTTACATCGACAACCTGCGCGGTTTCTATTACCGGATCAGCGCGGTGAGCGCAGGCGGGCAGGCGCAGGTCCCGGCCGGCAATCCGCTGGCCTGGAGCTTGAGCGAGGCCTATTTTGTCCCAATAACCAAAATAATGACGGTCGATGGCTATGCCTGTGTGCGCGGGACCTCAATCGCTATTCCGGACGCGCAGATCTGGATCCGATCATCAAGCGGACCGGTTCCGGTGCAGGTGCTGACCGACGACGACGGCTATTTTTCGGTCGATCTGACCTTCGGCGATACCTATCAGCTGGCGGCGCAGAAGCACGGCTATGCGCCGATCATGCCGCTGCTGATGAACGACACGCTCATGGCCTACGCGCCATCCTACGGGGCGCAGGTGGTGCTGCGCGAGGGGCAGTCGCTCCCCGCGCCCGGCTCGCTGACCTGCTACCTCGATGAGTCGGAGACCCTGAGCACCGGCCGCGGGTATGCCGCCGGGATGGTGTTTGACGAATTCGGCAATCCGATCGCCGGGGCGATGGTGCTGGCCGACCGGCCGGATCTGCCGGGCCAGTATAATCCCGATTATGCCCTGGCGGTCACGGATGCCACCGGCGGATATCTGCTCCCCAATATCTTCCCCACCGACAGCTTTTCCGTGCTGGGGGTGCTGACCAATAACGGCCAGACGATCATGCGCGGCATGATTGGCGACATGGGCGAACCGGACACGTTTGTCGTGACGGCAACGCAGTGCCTGCAGCTCCCGCCGATGCTGATGAGCGCGCGCTTCGCCGACGATCAGTATCCGCGGATCACCGGGGTTAGCGACAGCGGTTTCTACGGGGTGACCGTGACGTTTAGCGAACCGCTGGCGCCGTCGGCGGCCGAGCAATCGCATTATACCCTGACCATGGCCGGCGTGCCGCAGCAGCTTGCCCGCGTGGTCTATGCCGCGGGCGCCAGCCAGTCGTCCGTCCGGATCGAACCGCAGCAGGCGATCAACAGCATGGCGGCCTACCGGCTGACCGTGCGCGGCCTGCAGGACTGGGCCGGCAACAGCATGCCCGACACCTACGTCGATTTCACCTTCGGCGGCAATGACAGTGTGAATCCGCAGGTGACCGGCGCGGCGGCCTATCGCGGGGGGAGCGGCGGCGGCGAAGTGGTGGTTTATTTCAGCGAGCCGATCCGCTATGAGTCGGTTGACCCGAACCGGTTTGCCATTGCCGGCCTCACGGTGCATGGCGCGCATTACCGGGGCAGTTCAATGCAGGTGGGGCTGGAAGTGTCGCCCATGGTTGACGGCCAGCAGTACACCGTCTCCTGCACCACCGCGCTCGATCTTGCCGGCAATACCGTGAGCGGGGTGACCGCCGCGTCATTCTACGGGGCGAACTCCGGCGCCGACGAGAATATCACGCTCATGGTGCTCGCGGTCGCAGAGGGGCAGCCGAAGGTGACGCCGGGCGACACCTTCATCATCGCCACCAGCAGCGGGAACGATTCGCTCGCCACCGTCATCTCGGCGCATGACAGCGTGGGGATCACCGTGCATCTGGTGCAGTGTTTCACCGACGAACTGCCGGACCGCATTGTGCCGAGCGACACCAGCGGTTTCTATGCGGCGCTGGTGGCGACCGGTCCGGCGAGCGGGGACAGCTGCATCCGCGCGTTCAGCGGCGGCATGATCACCGTGGCGGTGGACACCTACACCTTCAACCTGCCGGTGGCCGACACCCGCGTCGCGCGCGCCTATATCCACGTCAATGTGCTCAACGATACCGTGCAGGCAATTGCCACCTCGCCGGCGTTCCCCGACCGCATCTGGCTCTCCGATACGGCGGTCATCCCGCCGCACAGCGGCGTGGATACCCGCTGCCTTATCACGGTCGACGCCATTGGCACCTACGAAGTCACCCTGACCCGCCTCTCCGACCAGCGGACGCTGGTCTGCAGGAACATCAGGATCGAGACGCTCGATTCGACCGAGGACGCGCAGAAGCCGTCCGGCATCATCTTTCCGGCAACCACGGACACCTTCGGCATTGTCTCCGGAATCATCGACCGCCCGGACACCGGGCCCGGTCTGATCGCCTATGACTACGACGGCGAAATCGACCGCTATCCGCGCATCACCGCACATCTGGCCAATTCGGCGCTGAATGCGGGGAAGCCGATCAACCCGGAAAGCGACCTGCTCCAACTCGCCAACGGCGACCTCAAGTACACGCTGTGGGGGCTGCCGATCCCCGCCGGCGACACGGTGACCTACATCGTTGAAATTCGCGCCGACGGGTATCAGTCGCTCAGCCAGGACGTTACCCTGACCGCATCGAAGAAGGACCGCACCGGCGTCAACTTCACGCTGGCCGTTGCCGGCAGCGCAACCCTGCGCGGGCAGGTGACCAATACCGTCGAGATCCCGGTGTACGACCTGACCGTGACCGTGCGTGACGAGCTCTACGGCACCACGCGCACGGTGGTGACGGATGCCAACGGCGCGTTCGAGATTGGCAACCTGGCGGCGGGCAATTACAGTGTCACCGCCGACGCCACCGCGCGCGGCTATGTGCCCAAGACCCAGCGCGTGCAGCTGGATACCGGGACGACCGCCTCAGTCAGCTTCCGCCTCTCGCCGGCCCGCTGCATTCGCGGGACCGTGCGCAACGCGGCCAACGGCATCGCGATGTCCAACTTGGTGCAGGTGGATGCCGTGCCGCTTCTGGCCGGGATGGAAGGGCAGGTGCTGACTGCCACGCCCGGCCCGGACGGGGCCTTTACCTTCATGGGCATCCCCGACCTCGCCGGCCTCAAGTACGGCCTCACCGCCTCCGCCCCGGCCTTTGCCCAGGAGGCGATCAGCGGCGTGCTGCCGGGCGATACCAATGTCCAGTTTTTCCTGCGGCCGGTTTCGGAAAGCGTCACCGGGCGGGTAATGTCGCTTGATACCGGCATTGCCGGCGCCATGATCAAGGCGACCTCGCAGTCGGTGAGCACATTCTATCGGGTTGAACAGGCCAATGCGACCGGGACCTTCACCGTGAGTGTGCCGGCCGGCTATTACACGCTGGAAATCAGCCAGGCGGGCTATCGCCGCGCGATCCTGCAGAATGTGCGCGTTGATTCCGGCCAGCAGAGCTTCATCGGCAGTATCGTGCTGGAGGACGGCGGGGCGATCTCCGGCAA
>CAZFBR010000040.1:0-19666 GCA_964517215.1 uncultured bacterium | reverse complement strand
CGCATCGCCCAGATTCTGCAAACCACCCAAAAACATGAGCTGCGCGCACTGCGCCAGGCGGCGGCAGAGCAGCGGCTGGCCGCCACCGGCCGGTTGGCGACGAAATTAGCACACGAACTCAACAAACCGCTGACCGGCATTTCCAGCTACATTCAGTATCTCATGGCCGCGCCGCAGCCGCCCACCGTCGCGCAATTGCAGCCGGTGCTCGATGAAGTCGAACGGGCGGGACGCATTATCCGCCCGCTGCTGCAATTCGCCCGCGACACCGGCGATCGCCCCGCCCCGACGCCGGTCGAGCTGCACGCGCTGGTCAGCGAACTGGTCACCCTGCACCGACCGGCCATGGCGCAGCGGCAGCTGACCCTCACTGCTGCCCTGCCGGCGACCACGGTGCTGGCCCGGCCCGATGCGCTGCGCCAGGTGCTCACCAATCTGCTGCTCAATGCCGCCGACGCCACTCCGGCGGGCGGCAGCATCAGCCTCGTCTCAGCCGCAGCCGACGGCAAAATCGGGTGCAGCATTTGCGACACCGGCTGCGGCATGCCGCCGGAGGTGCTCGAACAGGCGGGCGAGCCGTTCTTTACCACCAAGCCCGCGGGTCAGGGCACCGGCCTTGGACTGACCATCACCCGCCATCTGCTGCACGAGCTGGGCGGCACCCTGTCCCTCGCTTCACACGCGGGCCGGGGCACCATTGCCACGGTGCTCCTGCCGCCCGTCCCGGAGCATGCCCATGCCTGAACACCGCATCTTGATCGCCGAGGACGAGGCGCTGCTGCGCGAAACACTCGCCCGCTGCCTGCGCGACGCGGGCCATGCCGTGACCGCCGTTGCCGACGGCGACGCCGCACACGCCGCGCTCACCGGCGGACAGTTTGACCTGCTGCTCACCGACCTCAAGATGCCCGGCCGCTCCGGGCTGGAACTGGTGCAGGCGCTTCCGGAACTGTCGCCCGGCACCATTGCCATCGTCATCACCGGCTTCGCCACCATCGCCACCGCGGTCGAGGTCATGAAAGCGGGCGCCTTTGATTACCTGACCAAGCCGCTGGTCAACAGCGAGGTCATGCTGCTGGTCGCGCGCGCGCTCGACCGCCGCCGCGAGGATCGCACTCTGGCGCTCTACCGGCGCACCGCCGGCGAAGGAGCACCGCTGATCGGCGATTGCCCGGCCATCGCCGCGCTCCGCGCCGCCGCCGCGCGTGCGGCGGCGAGCGACGCCACGGTGCTCATCACCGGTGAAAGCGGCACGGGCAAGGAGGTGGTGGCCAATCTGCTGCACCGCGCCGGACCGCGCGCCGCATCGCCGTTGGTCGCCGTCAACTGCGCCGCGCTCCCCGAGCACCTGCTGGAGAGCGAGCTGTTCGGGCATGTCCGCGGCGCCTTTACCGGGGCGAGCGAGGACAAGCCCGGGCTGCTGGAACTCGCTGACGGCGGCGCCATCTTCCTCGACGAAATCGGCGAAATGAGCCCGTCCCTGCAGGCGCGCCTGCTGCGCGTGCTGGAGGACCGTTCATTCCGCCGCGTGGGCGGCACCCGCCAGTTGACCGTCGATGTCCGTTTCCTTGCCGCCACCAACCGCGACCTTGCCGCCGCAGTGGCGGGCGGCTCGTTTCGCGCCGACCTCTTCTACCGGCTCAATGTGGTAAACCTGACGCTCCCGCCGCTGCGCGAACGCGGCAATGATATTCTGCTCCTCGCCGACCATTGCCTGCGCGGTCTGGCGCATCGCTATCGCCGACCGGCAACCGCCTTGACCGCCGAGGCGCGCACCGCCCTGCTGGCCTGGCGCTGGCCGGGGAATGTGCGTGAACTGTTCAATTGCCTTGAACGTGCGCTGGTGCTCGCCCCGCCGGGTGATCTCACCGCCACCGCGCTCGGCCTTGCCCCGGCAGCGCCGGCAACAGCCGCACCGGTGGCGATCGACTGTGCGGTACCGTTCAAGACAGCCCGGCATCAGGTCGTCGCCGCATTCGAACAGCGGTATCTGGCCATGCTCATCAGCGCCTGCGATGGCAACATCAGCGAGGCCGCGCGTCGCGCCGGACTCAGCCGGCTCGCTATGCGCGATAAACTCGCCCGCTATCAGATTCCCATCCGCGACCAGTCCTGACAAGCGCGGTTACCACCCGCCACCGTTTTTGTTAAGCACACTTACCAGTCTCCCGCCGCAACAACCTGCAGTCGTTCCGTCTATTGTCCTGTCTGCCAGTCGGTTGCCGCACATTCGCAGATTACCGTGTTTCCGGCATGCCGGCTGCTTTATAACCCGGTGTCGAATACAGGTGATTGACGCGGTTCGACTTCAGCGCTGACCACGCTCGTCCGCCGCGCCAGCCAAAGGAGGTGCCGGAAGTGCAGAATCGCGACGCGGCGCGTCATCCGCAAACGACCCGAAAGGAGGTGACCGAAATGGTTCACTCATTTATGCAGGACGAACGCGGGCAGGGCATGGTGGAATACGGCCTGATCATCGGCCTGATCGCGATCATTGTTATCGCGGTCTTTGTCGCGCTCGGACCGCAGATTAAGGAGATGTTCGAGAATGCCGTCAGCGAAAAACAGATGAATGACGGCGTCGCTGCAATAAGCGGCAAACTTTACGAAGGCGTGCAGACCAATTAGACAACGCCCGCCCGGGCAACCGGGCGGGTGTTTTGTTGGTCGCGCGCGCTGAATAGCCCATGGGCACCCGCGCACAGCGCTGCAACCTGAACTGCTACGATATTGCCCGACCGCAACACCGGCCGCTTTCGCGGCAAAGCAGCCGGACAGCGGGTCGGCGGGTCAGTTGCCGGCGGGCGAGGATTCAGCGGTGGCGGTGTACTTGCGGGCCATCGCCAGCAGATCGGCGATCTTGAACGGCTTGTAGAGGCAGTCGTCGGCGCCGCACGCCTTGATCTTTTCCTCAATCTCGGAACGGTGATGCGCGGTGATGATCACCACGGGAATGCAGCGGAACAGTTCCTCTTTTTTCAGGGTCTGGCAGAGTTCAAGCCCGCTTACCCAGGACATCATGATATCGAGCAGAATCAGGTCGGGCGTCTGCTCGCGCAGGCGCTTCATCATTTCGATGCCGCTGCTGATGGTCGCCACGGCAAAACCCGAGCTTTCCAGGGCGCGGGCCAGCAGGTCGCGGATATCCGCCTCATCATCAACGATGTAGACCAGTTTCCTGCCGTCGCTCATGACCTCTTCCCCTTCCGCACCCGTCGCGGCGCCGGTGCCGCCGCCAGGCGCGTGACAATGGCATGCGCCTCGCCGTCCGGCAGCTGCCGGGGCGGATGCTTCATGCACAGCGCCGACGGGGCGATCAGCGCCCCGGCCACCCCGCGGTCGAACGCCAGCTGGCAGCAGCGGATGGCGTCAATCACCATGCCCGCGCTGTTGGGCGAATCCTGCACCGACAGCCGCGCCTCCAGTTCGATCGGCGCCCCGGCAAAGCCCGCGCCTTCGAGCCGCAGGAAACAGACCTTGTTGTCCTTCTGCCACGGGACCCAGTCGCTCGGGCCGATGTGGATGTCGTCGTCCGCCATGCGCCGGGTCAGTTCGGCCTGCACCGCCTCGGTCTTGGAAATGCGCTTGCTCGCCAGCCGGTCGCGGTTGAGCATGTTGAGGAAATCGGTATTGCCGCCGGTATTGAGCTGGTAGGTGTGCTGCGGGGTGATCCCGCGCTGGCAGAACAGCCGCGCCAGGGTGCGATGCAGCACCGTCGCGCCCAGCTGCGATTTCACGTCATCGCCCACGCAGGGGAGCCCGCGCGCCGCGAAGCGCTTCTCCCACACCGGATCGGAAACGATGAATACCGGCATGCAGTTCACCAGGGCGCACCCCGCATCGAGCGCGCATTGGGCGTAAAATTCCGTGGCCTGCTGGCTCCCCACCGGCAGATAATTGAGCAGCACCTTCGCCCGCGTCCGCCGGAGGGTGGCGACAATGCGCGCATGCGCCGCATCACGCTCCTCGTCGGAACAGAAATCGTCGAGAAACTCATCGACCACAAACGTCTGCCGGTCGGGGTAGTTGAGCATATGCCGCGCCACGCCGTCGAGCAGGAATCCGCGTTCCACCCGCACATTCATGAACGGCAGCTTGTCCACGAGCTGCAGCGCACAGTTGGGCGGCGCGAACACCGCCTGCGACAGGTCCTTCGTCACCTTGCGCTTGTCAATGTCGAACGCGGCGACGAATTTGATGTCGCCCGGCCGGTACCCGCCCAGCACGGGGAAATCCAGCCCGGGCGCCTGCGGCTGCTTCCGGTAGTACGCGATGCCCTGCACCAGCGCCGAGGCGCAGTTGCCGACCCCGACGATGGCGACGCGGATGACGCTCACAGCCGCTCTCCGGGATGCGGCAGCAACCGGTCCGCCGTCAGTGCCTCAAGATAGTGCGCCACGAACCGCTCGCCCGGATGCTGGTTGACCAGGCCGCGCCACACTTCCGCCGCCTTCTCGCGTTCGCCCAGCCGGATATACGCGAACCCGAGCTTCTTGCGCGGCGCGATCTCCTCCGGCGCCGTCGCCACCGCACGCTGATAGGCGTCCAGCGCCGCCCGGTCCTGATGGCAGGCGCTCAGCGCCTCGCCCAGACCGTAATAGGCCTCGAACGAATCGGGCGCAAATTCGAGATAGGTGCGATAGCAGTGGATGGACCGCTCGGGGCGATGCACCTCGCGGTAGCGCTCGCCGTGCTGCAAAAACCGCGTCAGGAGCTGGTTGTCGTGATGCAGCCGCTCCCGCGCGGCCGCCAGCAGCTCATCACGCCACGCCAGCGGCGCATGGTCCTGCTCGCCGAACCGTACCGGTTCGGCGTCTGCCGCCGGTTGGCAGTCAAGCAGCCGCTGGTATGCCGCAGTCACCATGTCCGCCTGCAGCTCCGCGGCCGCCAGCGGGAGCATCAGCGCCGCCTCGGTACTGCGCCCCGCCCGCGCGGCCTTGCGGAACGCCAGCACCGCCTGCCGCCATTGCCGGCGCATCACCGCAATCTGGCCCGCCAGTGCATGAGCATCGGCACGGCGCGGATAATGGCACGTAAATTCCTGGAGCAACAGCCAGGCCTCCGAGTAATCGCCCGCAGCAAACGAGCGACGGCACTCCGTCCATAACTCTGATTCGTTCAGCATTGAACCAAATCCTTGAATGATGAGATAGATGATGCCGCAACGGAGGGAGCGTAACATTGTCGCACGACGCTGTCAAGCACCACCCCGGCAGTGTTTCACGCACCGCATGAAGGGTTGTTGCGATGCGTGCAGCAAGCCAATCAGCCGCCCGAGTATAGCCCGTTTATCCCACTAAATACCGGCATATTGTCACACGGTCGACATCCCGCATACTCACCGTTCCGCGCGCAGACCGCCGGGCTTCGCCGGTTGCCATGGTCAGGGTTGCAACACCGGGACAAAAAACGCACGCCGCGTCACTCTTCAGCGCTGCGGCTGGTATGGCAGTACCACCGTAAACAGCGTGCCTTTGCCCGGCGCGCTGCTCACCTTGATCGAACCATGATGCAGCCGGACAATTTCCCTGACAATAGCCAGGCCGATCCCGGTGCCGCCGCGCCGGCGGGTGGGGCCGCAATCAACCTGGTAGAACCGCTCGAATATCCGCGTGTGCGCCTCTTCCGGGATGCCCATGCCGGTATCCTGCACCTGCAGCACCGCCTGCCGCCGTTCCCGCCTGACCGTCAGGGTGATCGTCCCGGAGGGCGGGGTGAACTTGATCGCGTTGTCGATCAGGTTGTTGCAGACCTGGCTGATCCGATCGGCATCGGCGGTGAGCATCACCGCATCGTCCGGCAGCACGGTGCGCAGCGCCACTTGCGCCCGCCGGGCCTTGGGTTCGGCGGTATTGACCGCATCACGCACCAATTCGCGCAGCTCGCAGGGCGCGCAGTTCAGCCGCATGGTGCCGACTTCAAGCTTGGCGAAATTCAGCAGGTTGTCGATCAGGCCGAGCAGGCGGTCGATATTGCGGATCACGACCAGCAGCTGCTCGCGCTGGAGCGGGGTGACCGCGCCGGACATTCCCTCGGCAATCAGCTCATTGTACCCGCGGATCGCCACCAGTGGGGTGCGCAGCTCGTGCGAGACGTTCGCCAGCAGATTGCTCTTCATCTGGTCGAGCGAGCGCAGTTCCTGTTCCGCACGCCGCCGCCGGGCAATGCTGATCAGCAGCATGCCGATCAGGTCCAGCAGCTCGGCAATCACCGCCACCTCGGTCAGCAGGACGCGCCGATAGCTTTGCCACAGCGTCTGCGGACGGTTGATCAGCGCGGTTTCCGCCGGCAGTTTGGCCGCATCGAGCCCCCAGCGGCGCAGCACCGCGTCGTCGAACATCGGCAGCGTCGTCGCCGTCGTGTCCACGGGCAGGTTCCCGGCCGGAACGCCGGCCAGCACCTGCAGGGCAAGTTCCGCCGCACGCCGGCCGTGCTGTGTGCCGCTGAAGAGCATGCCGCCCACCACCCCGTGCCCGAGCCGGTTGTCGTGCACCGCATACAGCGGGGCGTGGCTGCTCATCGCCAGGATCTGCACCACCTCCGGCGTATTGTAGGCAATGCCGTCGGCATCGGCGGCATACGACAGCAGCAAACCGACTGCACGCCGCTCCTTCGTCACCGCCGCCAGCTCCTGCGCCGCCTGCAGCAGGCTCGTATCCGAAGCAAACCGCACCTGCAGGCCCGCGAGCTTCTCCCGCGGCAGCGCCAGCAGCCGCTGGCGAATGTTCTGCCCGGTGCGGCTCGCGTCGTTGACCACCATTACTTCCGTGATCTCCGGCTGCAGCCGGTTGATCAGCTGCAGGGTGCCGGGCACATCCAGTTCTTCGGCCACCCCGGTCATCATGGTGTCGCCCTGCAGCAGGGCCGGCTCGTAGGCATTGATCCCGGCAAAAACGACCGGCACCCCGGCAAACAGCTGCTGCCGGTAGGCATGCACAAACGCCAGCGCCGGATCGTCCAGCGCCACCACCAGCTGCAGCGCATGCCGTTCCAGTTTGTGACCCAGCAATGCGGCCAGGTGCGCGTAATGGCTTTCATGCGGATAGTGCTTGGTGTCAAGGTACTCAATCAGCGTCGTCACGTCCGGCCGCGAGTCCGCCAGCGTCGACTGAATCGCCTGCTGTTCGTCGTCGCTGAACGGATAGCCCGGGTGGTATGAATTGAGGATCAGCACCGTCGGTCCGGCCAGGGCCGCCGCCGGCATGCATGCCAGCAGCAGGCCGGCCGCCAGGAGCACCGCCCGCATCACTGCGCCCGCCTCCGCGCGCAGAACCGCTGCGCATTGGCAAGGATCGCCGCCGCCAGCGCCGCCACCGGTTCGCCGCGCACTTCCGCCAGGACCGGCAGCAGCTCCGCCACCAGGGCCGGCTCATTGCGCCGGCCGCGCTGCCGCTGCGGGGCAAGATACGGCGCATCGGTTTCCGTGAGCAGCCGGTCGGCGGGAAGGTCACGCGCCGCCGCGCGCAGCGCCTGCGCCCGCGGATAGGTCAGCGGGCCGGCCACGGAGAACAGCCAGCCGTGCGGCAGGAACGCGGCGCGCAGCGTTGTCGAGCCGGACCAGCAGTGCAGGATGCCCGGGGGGAGTGCCGTCAGATACGGCTGCGCCCCCGCAATGATATCATCGTCCGCCTCGCGCGCGTGCAGCACCACCGGCAGTCCGCGGTCCGCCGCGAAACGCAGCTGTTCGTCATACAGCGCGCGCTGCACGGCGCGCGGTTGGGTGTCATAATGGTAATCGAGCCCGATCTCGCCCAGCGCCGCGCAGCGCGGATCGGCGCACAGCGCCGCCAGTTCATCGCGCTCCGCCGCCGTCAGCGCGCGCGCCTGATGCGGATGGACGCCGGCGACAAACCAGTCGCCGTAACGCTGCGCCAGCTCGCGCGCCGCCCGCGCCGCCGGCAGGTCGTCGCTGGCATGGATCAGCAGCGCGCCACCCGCCGCCCGGAACCGCTCGCGCACCGCGTCCCGGTCATGGTCGAATTCCGGCATGGCGAGATGCGCGTGACTGTCGACCAGCGGCGGCAGTTCAGGCATGGCCGGCCAGTGCCGCCAGTGCCGCCGGGAGGTCGCCGATGCGCTCGATCACCGCCGCAGCCCCCGGCCATTCGTCGGGCGTGCCGTGCCCGTAGCGGCAGGCGACAAACCTGACCCCAAGCGCCTGCGCCGCCTCATAATCGGCGGCACGGTCGCCCACCATCACCGTCGCCGCGGCCGCCGTGCCGGTAGACGCCAGCGCCTGCCGCAGGATGTCGCGCTTGTCCCCGCCCGGCGGCGCATCGGCCAGCGAACCGACATGCCCGATATGCCCGCGCAGCCCGTAGGTGTCGAGAATCGCCGCCAGGTAGGGCGGCCGCGCATTCGAGACAATCGCCAGCCGGTACGTGCGCGCCAGCGCCGCGAGGGTCGCCGGCACCCCGGCGTACAGCGTCCCTTCGCACCGGTGGATGCCCGCCACAATCTGCCCGAGCGCGGTCTGCGCGATCGCCTGCTGCTGGGTCGCCGTCGCCTGCGGGAAAACCGCCTGCATGATCTGCGGGATGGGCTTGCCGATATGCGGCAGGATGGCCGTGAGCGGCGGCGGCGGCCAAGGGAGTCGCAGTTCGGCGAGGGCGCGGCAGTAGCAGCCCGCGACCATTTCGCGCGAATCGAACAGCGTGCCGTCCATGTCCAGCGCCACCAACGTGATCGCCGCCATCAGTAGCGCTCCTTGATCAGGGTAATGAACTGCTCGACTTCGTCGGGGTAGCCGCGGGAGACGACCTGGCGCAGGATGCTGGCCAGCGACAGGCGCAGGGTGACTGCGCCCACATAGCGATGCCCCTTGACGGAAAACCGCAGCCGCCCGGCATGGCTTTCCAGCAGCAGCGGTTCCAGCGAAAAACTCTCGTCCTCGCCGCGCCCGCATTGCAGTACGCTGTTCTCCAGCACGGCGATATAGATCCCCGGCCGGTAATGCTCGATCAGCTGGCGGTAGACCGCATTGATGTTGAGGTTCGTGCCGCGCAGGTCGGCCACCAGCAGCGGGCGGCCGCAGGCGGTCCGCTCCATCCGGTGCGGCAGATCCGCCACCGCGACAGCACGGCGGCCGAAGCGGTGCAGCCAGCCGCCCAGCGCCGCCATGCCGCCCGGACGGTCGTGATAGGCGAGCCGGTAGATCGCCTTGCGCACCGCGCCCGGGTCGCGCCGCTCGACCGCCCGCTCGAGATAGGCCAGCCATTCGCGCGACCAGTCGGTATCCGCTTCGGGCGCCTGATGGTAGAGCAGGCGGAACAGCTTGGCGACGTGCGGATGCTCGGGGAACACTTCATCGCGGATGAGCTGGGCCGCGGTCTTCATCCCCTGGTCCACCCGCAGCACATCGCAGACATATCCGGTGCGGTCGCGCACCTCGCGGTCCCAGCGGTGATGGTCGTACCAGAACACCTTCCGACCGCGTTCGCGCAGCTGGTTGAGCACACGCGCCACCTGCGCTTCCTGGTCCGCATTGAGCGCCAGATCGACAATATACACTTCATCGGGAAAGCTGAATCCGCCCAGCAGCTCGGTCAGCGCCCGGGCCAGCCGGCGCGGCGTGGCAATGGCCACTTCCACCGACGCCCGGCGCTCGCGCAGTCCCGCCAGCAGCATGGCCCCGGAAAAGATGCCGTCAAAATCGTTATGGGTGATAATCAGAATGCGCGCCACACCCGCTCCTCTCGGCCGCGATGCGTCCCCGGCCGGACAACACACCGGTCACGAACTGCGTCGGGGTTCACTGCAGCGCGTAATTGACCTTGATAATGCGCCATTCATTCGCGCCCAGAATCGCCTCGTACCGCCAGCGCCGGATATAGGTGGCCACTTCATTGTCGAGCGACGGCCAGCCCGAGCGCTTGTACACGCTCACCTCGGCAATGCTGCCGGCGGGATTGATCAGCACCTTGTAACTGATTTCCGGATGCACCCCCGCCTGCTCCAGTTCCCGCGGCACCGGCGGCAGCGGGCTCTCCAGCAGGCGCCGCGTGGCATTGGTAATGCGGCCGGTGCCGATGCCGCCGCCCTGGCCCGGAAGCCCGTTGCGCTGGCCGCGGCCAACGTAGCCGGTGATATCAGTCGGCACGTTCCCGGGAACGAAATTCGGGACGCTGCCGGGACCGCTGCCGCTGCCGCCGACATTGCCGACGGCCGGTGCATCGCGCACCGGCAGGTTGCCCCCGGTGCCCAGCGTTGTTCCCGTCGCCACGCCGCCGCCGGACTGGCGCTCGCCCAGCTGCTGCTGCCGTGTGCCCAGCGCGTCCTGCTGCCGGTTCCCCCCGGCCAGGGCGAACGGGGACAGCGGATTGTCAATGTCGATGATCGGCGGGCCGGCCGACTCGCTCGTGCGCGCGGATGCCTGCTGCTGCGGCGCGGGCTGGTCGCCCATGCGCGTGGCGCTCGGGGCGGCGCTGCCGTTCGGATCACGCAGCGTCGTTGCCGCGGATGCCGCACCGCCGCCGGGTTGCCCCAGGGCAAACAACCCGATGGCAATCGCCTGCATGCCGCCTGCCGGCGCCGGCATGCCGCCCTGCACCCACAGGGTGCCGAGCAGCGCCACCATCAGCACATGCAGCGCCAGCGAATAGCCGAACGATAACGGCGTCCAGTTGTACTGCCGCCGCCGGAACGTCGGGGGTAACGCTACGTTTGCTTCCATGGCTGGGCCTCCTTGCCCGTCGCTGGCTGCCGCCGCATCAGTTCCGTCCCATGAACATCATGATCAGGATATTGCGCAGCGTATTGCGCTCGGGAAACACCGGCATGACCAGCTTGCCGCTGAGCGTTTCGGGATTGTCGTACTCGGGCGCTTCCGGGAACCGCAGCAACCGGACCGGAGTCAGCCGGCCCGGGGCCAGCCGCAGCAGGTCGCGGTCGGGGGCGCGCAGCAACTTGGCGGCATCGTCCGGCAGGACCACATCGTCAAATGCCGCCAGCGGCTGCGTGCTGCTGTCCGTGCCGTACACCGTCACAATTTCGATATTCATCTCCTGACTGTTGTCCGGCGCCTGCGCCTCCGGCGCCGCTGCCGCCGGCACCGCCAGCGCCAGCAATACGGCAAAGAGACCGATGATTTTCATGGCAATTGCCCCCGCATCGTCCGCGCTTCCGGCGCCCGATCGCCGTCGGCATAGTCCCGCAGCAGCTCATCGAGCTGCTTTTTCGCACCGGCCGGATCGTTCAGTTCGCGATCACACTGGGCCATGCCCAGCAGCGCATCGTCGTGATATTCACGGTTGGCATAGACGAGCAGCACCTTGGCATACGCGGTGCGCGCGTCGGCGAACTGGCGGCGGGCATAATGGTCGCCGGCAATGGCCAGCTGCGCCTTGATGGCGAGCTGGTCCGCCACCATGTCCACCACCTGCTCCCAGTCGGCAATCGCCTCGTCGTGCCGGCCCAGTTTGGCCAGCGCCTCGCCGCGCAAGAAGCGCGCATCGGGCGCGAACGCCGCCGCTGCGCTACCGCCGCCCAGCGCCCGGGTCAGGCAGTTGACCGCCTCCTGCCAGCTGCCGGCATCCACCGCCATCCGGCCGCGCATGAACTCGCCCTCGGCCAGCACGCCCAGGCGGGTCAGGGCCGCATCGTCGAGTCTCTTCAGCCATTGCCGGCTGGCGGCATAATCGCGGCGCTGGTACTGCACCGCGCCCAGCCGGTAGTAGACCTCGCTGACGTTATCCGCGCCCAGCCGCAGCGCTTCCTCGAGCAGCGGCAGGGCCTCGTTGTGCTTCTCCTCGGCCATCGCCACCGCGCCGCGCAGCAGCGCCAGCTGGCCGGCCATCCCCTCCGGATTCATCTGGCTGGCCTGCTCCAGCGCCTGGCGGGCGCGGGCGAATTTCTGCGCGTGGAAACAGGCGCGGCCCAGCGCCGCCAGCAGGCGCCCCTTGAGCTCATGCGCGGGATTGTCGGCCAGTTGCTCGTCCAGCACCCGCACCGCCGCCTGCGGGTCGCCGGTGCGGTCGTACAGCACCCCGGCGAGGTAGCCGAGTTCGCCGCGGTATTTGCCCCCGGCGTAGGTCCGGCCATACCCTGCCGCCGCCTGGGTCAGGCCGGCCAGGTCGTCAAGCCGGTAGCTGGCGAGCGCCATCAGGTACCAGCGGTCTTCATCGACGGCGGCCGGCACACCGGCCGCCACCCGCGCATGCTCCAGCGCCCGGGCGAACGCGCCGTTCTTGTATTCCTGCTGCGCCAGATTATAGAAGAGCACCGCACGCTGCTCCGGCTCGATGGCCAGCTGCGCCGCCTGCTGCCAGTACTCCACACTGCGTTCCGCCGCCCCGCTGCGCGCCTCCGCGCGGGCCAGCATGGTCAGCACCTCGACCCCGGCCGCACCCGTGGCGCGGCTGGCCAGCATCGTGCGTTTCTGCAGCAGGTCGGCATCGCGTTCCGCCAGGTAAAGCGCGCGCGCATAGACCGCATCACCCAGGTCGCGCCATTGCCCGCTGTAGCCCTGCGTCAGCCGGTCGGCCGCCGCGGCCGCTTCGTTGTAGTTCTTCTCTTCCTCATAGGTCAGCGCCGTCAGGTACAGCGCCTGCGGCGCCACGTCGGGATTGCCCGCAACGATCAGGGGGCGCAGCTGCTCGCGCGCCGCCGCATACTGCTGCTGGCAATGCAGCGCCTGGGCCAGCCCGAGCCGGCCCGCATCGTCGAAACGCCCCGCCCCCTGCTCCACCGCCTGCGCGAACCCGCGCTGCGCGGCGGCGTAATCCCTGGTGGCCAGCGCCGCCAGCCCGAAATAGTATCCGGCATCGGCCTGCAGCGCGGAGCGCGGGTAGCTGTCCATCATCGCCGCCAGCAGCGCCTGCGCCTCCGCCGACTGGTTCGCCTGCAGGGCCAGCCGGCCCTGATAGTAGGCAATCACATCGGCGCTGGGATGGTCGGGATAGAGCTGCTGCAGGCGGGCAAACGATTCGCGCGCGGCGCCGAAATCGCCCAGTTCGAAGAAGCGCCGGGCAATGTTCAGGCGCGCCTCGCGCGCCAGCTTATCGTCGCCGTTGGCCGCGAGCTGCTCCCATTCGCGCATGGCCCGGTCGTATTCGTTAAGCTTGACGCTGGCCTCGGCAATGGCCATGCGCGCATGCTCCGCCAGCGTGCTGCCGCTGTGCGCGCTGATCAGCAGCTCGTAGCTGGCGATCGCCTCGCGATATAGTTTGAGATTGTACTGCGCGTCCCCCTGCAGGTAGAGCGCGGCCGCCCGGTTTTCGGTCAGGTCCGCGGGCATGGCGAGATACGCCTGCGCCGCCGTCGCCGCACCGGCAAAATCGCTCATGCGGAAGCGCACAATCGCCAGCCAGTTCCATGCGTCCGCCTGCTCGGACCCCGCCAGCAGCCCGGTTGCCGCCTGCAGGGCGGCGTTCGCTTCGGGATAATGTTCGAGCTTGTACTGGCATTTGCCGAGCAGCAGCCGGATCCGGCCCGCGGCAACCCCGTCGACCCCGTTCCCCAGCGACGCCAGCAGCGCCTCAACCGCCTCGTTGTAGCGGTGCAGGTTGTGCAGGCACTGCCCGCGCTTGGCCTGCGCCATGACGCGCAGCAGCCGGTCCGGCGAGTTCTGCGCCCGCAAAAAATCCGGCAGCGCTTCCTCCTCCCGGCCCTGGGCCATCAGGATCTGCCCGCGCAGGTAGGCGACCTGGTCGGCAAACGGCGGGCGCTGCGCCAGCAGCTGCGCGCACAGCCCGCGCGCCGCGTCGAGCCGCCCGGACATCAGGTTGGCCTTGGCGAGATAGAACCGCGCCTGCGCCAGCAGCTCGCTGCGCGGGGCGGTGATAATCAGCCGGTTGAACGCGTCGATCGCGGCGTCATTTTTTTTTTGATAATACAGGGACTTGCCGTACAGCAGGAACGCGTCGTCGGCGACCCGCAAGGTGCGGTACTGGTCCGCCACCAGCTTGCTGTATTCCGCCGCCTTGCCGTACTCCCCGATCTGGAAATAGCATGCGGCCAGGTAGTACATGGCCTCGGCCTTGTAACGGCTGTCCGGCCACGCCGACAGGAACTGCAGGAACCCGGTGATCCCTTCGCGGTATTTCTGCTCGTCATACAGCACGCGCGCCAGCCCGTAGCGGGCGCGTTCGCGCAGCACCTGCGCCTCCGTGTCGCCGACCAGCGCGAACGCCGCGCGCGCCTCCGCGGGCTTGCCCAGGTTGAGGTACAGCTCGCCGAGTCCGCACTGCACATCACCGCGGAAGGCGCCGCGCGGATAGCGGCGCAGATAGTTCTTGTATTGCTCCTCCGCCTCGGTGAATTCGCGGCCGGCATGCCGCGTCGCGGCCAGCCAGTAGAGCGACGGTTCGACATAGTCGCCGGCGGTGTCCTGCGCCAGCAGGGCGAACGCCTCACGCGCGAATTCCAGCCGGCCCTGCTCGTAATAGCTCCGGGCCAGCAGATAGCTTTCCTCCGGGGCGAGCCGCGCCGGCGCGAGGGCCAGCAGCCGCTCACTCACCGCCGCCCAATTGCCGGCGTCGGCGTCCAGCTGCGCCAGCGCCGCCGCGGCCTGGCGCGCCGCGTCTGTGCCGGCATACCCGCTGATGATCCGCTCGAAACGCAGCCGGGCCTCGGCGGCGTTCCCCTCCTGCAGGTAGCTGCGGGCGATGCTCAGCAGCGGCTTTTCCACCGGCCAGTCCGGCAGCGACACCGAGCTGCGGTAGCAGGTGCGCGCCGCCTCATACTCGCGCGCGACCAGCAGCAGATCACCCAGCGCGAGAATGGTCCGTGCCCGCCATTCCTCCGTCGGCGGGAAACGGTCGATGATCTCCTCGTACGTCCGCCGCGCCGCCGCGGTATCGCCGCTGCGCTCGTAATACTGGCCGAGATAGTAGCCGCCGCGCGCCGCCAGCGGGTCCTTGATCTTGCGGTACAGCTGTTCCAGCCGGTCGCGCCCCTCGCTGTTGCGCCCCTCGTTGAACGCCACCGTGGCCATGGCCAGCAGGGCGCGCCCCGCGCCTTCGCTCTCGGGGTGGCGGGTGAGGATGCGCTGGTAGTACTCCTTCGCCTTGTCCAGCTGGCGCTGCTGCGCGTGATACGCGCCCAGCGCATACAGCGCCTCGTCGCTGAACGTGTCATCGCCGTCGCCGATATGCTGCATGGTGCGGAGGAAGGCGTCGATGTTGTTCCGCTTCTGGTAGGTGATCGCCAGCCAGTAGCGCACCTCGTCCGCCAGCGGGCTGTGCATCCGGCTGTTCAGGAATTCCTTGTACAGCTTCTCCGCCGCCGGGTAGTCGCCCCGCAGCAGCGCGCAGTCGCCGAGGCGGAACAGCGCCTCGTCCGCATGGTCGCTGTCGGCCATCCCGCGCAGCTTGTCCCAGTAGCCGGCGGCTTCGCCCGGCTGGTCGAGCTTCTGCAGCGACCAGGCGATGCCGTACAGCGCGTCGTCGTACAGGCTGTGCTGCGGATAGAGTTCCGCCAGCCGCCGGTACGCGGTCAGCGCGTCCGCATACAGCCCCAGCCGGTACAGCGCCTCGCCCTTGAGGTACCAGGCGTCGGGCTGGCGCGCGTCGTCGGGATACGCCCGCTGGTAGCGGTCCGCCTGCTGGATCGCCGCCGCATAGTCGCCGCGGTTGTAAAGACCCGAGGCGGTGTTGTACTCGCGTTCCGCCCGGCTCATCAGTTCCGCCGACGCCGGCGCCGCCAGCAGCAGCGCCAGCAGGGTCAGCCAGATGCCTCTTCGTGTCATACCGTCACGCTCCCGCCGCATAGGGCTGCCGCGCCCGCGCCGCCGCGACCCGCGCCCGCGTCTCCGCCGCCACGTCCGCACCGGTCCGGGGGCGTCGCGCCACCCCGTCCGCCGCCGCCGCATCCGCCACCGCCGCCGCCACCGCCGGGAACACCCCGTCGTGCAGCGGCGACACGATAATGTTGTCCTCGCGCAAGCCGTCGTCGCCGATCTGCGCCGCAATGGCGCGCGCCGCCGCCAGTTTCATGTTCAGGGTCACCTGCCGGGCGCGCACGGAAAGCGCGCCGCGGAATATGCCCGGGAATCCGAGCACGTTGTTGATCTGGTTGGCATAGTCCGAGCGCCCGCTGGCGATGATGCGCACGCCCGCCGCCTGCGCCTCTTCGGGCATCACTTCCGGCACGGGATTGGCCATGGCGAAGACAATGGCGTCGCGCCGCATCCGCTGCAGTTCCGCGGTCCCGCATTGCTTCGCCACCGACAGGCCGAGGAACACATCGGCGCCCGCCAGCGCGTCGGCCAGCGAACCGCGGCAGTTGTCCCGGTTCCACGGGGCGATGTCGTCCTTGTACGGGTTCATCCCCGCCACGCGCCCGGGATAAATGGCGCCGCGCGTATCGCACAGCACCAGATGCCGCGCGCCCGCGGCATGCAGCAGTTTGGCGGTGGCAATCGCCGCCGCGCCCGCCCCGCTGATGACGATTTTCAGTTCGCCGAGGCCCTTGCCGACGATGCGCAGCGCGTTGAGCAGCGCCGCCAGCACCACCACCGCCGTGCCGTGCTGATCGTCGTGAAACACCGGCAGGTCCGTTTCCGCATCCAGCCGCTGCTCGACGGTGAAGCAGGCCGGCGCCGCGATGTCCTCAAGGTTCAGCCCGCCGAAACTGACCGAAACCGCCTTGATGATGTCGATCAGTTTTTCCGTATCCTTTTCTTGGATCGACAGGGGAAACGCATCCACCCCCGCGAGCAGCTTGAACAGCAGGCATTTGCCTTCCATCACCGGATGGCCCGCCAGCGGGCCGATATCGCCGAGGCCGAGAATGGCCGTGCCGTTGGTGAGTACCGCCACCATGTTGTCGAGCGTAGTGTAGTCGCGGGCTTTGGCCGGATCGGCCGCAATGGCACGGCAGGCATCCGCCACCCCGGGCGTATAGGCCAGAGTCAGGTCGAGCGGCGAGGCGCACGGCACCCGGCTGCATACCTCGATTTTGCCCCCCTGATGACGGGCAAAGACCTGCTCGGTTGTGTAGCGCACCAATGGTGCCGGCATTGCCGTTTCCCCTCCGACTGCTCCCGCACGAAGTTTAACGTACCCGTCCCTGCCTGTCAACCGCGTCTGCCGCCGTCTCCGGGCAGTATCCTGCTGGTGCGGGTCTATCCTTGTCTTATCGGACATTGGCGGCAAAGATTTAGTCGCATCCCGCTGCCGCCGGCTGCGTCATGATGGCGGTGTGCCGCCGCGCCGGCGAATTAACGGTACAAAAAGTGCCGCACGACCGTGCAGCGATGCGTCATGGTGCCGGCCGGTGGTCGTCCGCTGCGGGCGCCGCCGCAACCGGCAGCAGTGACGGCAGCAGTTCAATGACATGCTGGGTGGTGTGCATGGCGTCGCGATGCCGCGGCATGTTTGTGCCGTTGCTGATGTCCTCCCAGCGGAAATCGACCATGCCGGCATAACGCCAGCGCACGCCGGCGCTGCGAATCTGCCCGGCCAGGGTGCCCACCGGTCGGGCTGTCCCGGGATAGGCGCTCACCACCGCGTAACATGGCCGTTGCCGCAGTGCGGGCGCCGCCAGCAGGCGGGTGAAGGCCGCGGTGTCCATCCCCTCGACGTTGACGATGTGGCGATGATGCCGCAAGGCCAGCGGCGTGTCATACAGGCCGGCCGGAAAGTCGAGCAGCAGCACCGCCGTCTCCGGCACCATCCCGGCCAGTTCCGCCACCGGCTGATTGAGCGATGCGTAATTGCTGTACCGGTGGAACGGCCCCAGCGCAACGCCGGCGGCCAGCACGGACGCGAGCACCGCAACCGCCAGCAATGCCCGCGCAAGCCGGCCTGATTGGCGGGTCAGGCCGCCGGCAGCCAGCATCAGCAGCAGCGGCAGCACCACCGGGACGATGCGGCGCGAGATATTGGGTTCCGTCCGCCCGGCATCGAACAGCCCCTGCGCCGCCAGTGCCAGCAGCAGCGTCGCCAGGAGCAGCGCAAGCCCGTACCGGCCGCGTGCCGGCAGCCCGTACCGCAGCCAGCCCCACGCCGCCAGCGTCAGCACCGGCAGCAGCGGCGCAAGGAACAGCGCCATCCCCGACCAGCGCAGCAGCGTGAGCTCGCGGTACATGCCGCTGGCCGCCAGGCCAACGAGCATGGCCGCCGCCGCTCCGACGGCCGTCAGCGCCAGCCAGCGCCGGGCGGCCATCATGGCGCCACCCCGACCAGCGGGCCGAAATTCGTCAGCATATAGCGCGCGGCGAACCCGTCGTGCGCCAGCACGTACCAGAGCCACAGCAGCGCCGGCGCGGTCGCCAGCCACAGTACCACCCGCACGCGCCGCCCGCTGCTGCCGGGATGGGCGAGCATCACCAGCGCCAGCGGCAGCAGCCAGAATGCGCCTTCCAGCTTGACCGTTGCCGCCACCGCCGCGAGCAATACCGCGGCCGGCAGCCAGCGCAAATCGTCATGCCGCCGCGCGCGCAGCAGCAGCCAGAGCACCGCCATGCCGAACAGCTGCAATGGCATCTCGCCGAACGCCGACCGCGCCAGCCAGACCTGCAGCCAGTTGACCGCCAGCAGCAGCCCGACGACCATGGCCATGCGCCACCCGTGCACTTCGCGCGCCACCGCCATGACCAGGACCAGCGCCCACAGCCCGCAGAACTGGTACGGCAGCATCACGGCATCGAGCGGGGCAATAAGCTGCCGGGCGATTTCATAGAGCGGCGCCGCCATGAGCGGGAAGCCGAGCGGATGGATGGGGACCGCGCGACCGGGATGGTCAGCCTGTGTATATGAAATGGGCATGAGCCGCCGCGGCTCGACCACGCCCGCCAGTTCCGTCAGCAGCGGCAGCTCGACGGTGAGGCCGCCGCGCTCATAGAATGAATAGATGGTTGAGGTATAGCCGCCGTCATCAGCCCCGCCCATGAACCGGTTGGGGGTGGCGGTAAGCAACCCGGCCAGCAGCAGCACCGCCGCCATGCCGGTAATCGCCGCCGGCCAGGCCGCACGCCAGCAGCGCCGCAGCGCCGTTTCCGCTGCAACAAGGTCGCGCAGCAGCATGACCGCACCGTACGCCGCCAGCACGCACGCCGGCAGCAGGAAACGAATGAAACTTGCGCCGGAAAAATCAAGGATGAGATTGAGCAGCAGGCAGGCGGCCAGCCCCAGCGGCGGCGCCAGCAGCAGGCCGGTCAGCGGTTGCGGGCGGGCCGCTGCCGGTGCACGCCAGAGCAGCCGCCATACCGCGTACCCCAGGGGGACCAGCAGCAGCAATGGCAGCAAGCGGGCGCCCAGCACCAGCACCAGCAGTGCCAGCAGCACGGCACAACTGCAGATTGTCAGCCACGTATCGCGCATCAGCTGGTCTTCTCCCGTCCGCATCGTAACACCGCCACCCGCGTTTTACAAGTCCGCCCGCGTGGTGTATGCTACCGCATTGCATTGCTCCGCCGATAAGCGGACACAGCGCCGCGTCAGGAGATTATTCCTGGTCGGCGGCATCCCCTCCCCTTGCACCGGGCAGCGGGCGATAATCGCGGGGTCATCGTGCCCGGCGTGGAGAAAACTGGCCATGAGTACCTTGTGGAGTGAGTCGCTGCACCGGCTGCAGCCGTATGTGCCCGGCGAGCAGCCGCAGGACCGCAGCTATGTCAAGCTGAACACCAACGAGAACCCGTACCCGCCCGCGCCCGCGGTGCTCGCCGCCGCACGCGCCGCTGCGGATGACCGTTTGCGCCTCTATCCCGATCCGGAGAGCAGCG
>CAZFBR010000039.1:0-20007 GCA_964517215.1 uncultured bacterium | reverse complement strand
CTGATAATGCTCGACATCCGCCTGCCGGTCAAAAACGGCATGACCCTGTGCCGGAAATGGCGCGCGGCAGGCAAAGAGATGCCCGTGCTGATGCTGACCGCCAACGACACCCTCACCGACAAGATCGCCGGACTTAATCTCGGGGCGGACGATTACCTGACCAAGCCGTTCGACATGGATGAGCTGCTGGCGCGCATGCGTTCGCTGCTGCGCCGCAGCCGGCAGCGCGCACATCCCCTGCTCACCGTGGCCGACCTGACGCTTGACCCCCAGGCGCATGCGGTGCAGCGGGCGGGCGAACCGGTGAAACTGAGCGCGCTCGAATACCGGCTGCTCGAATACCTGATGAGCTGCGCCGGCAGTGTGGTGACCCGTCAGATGATCGTCGAGCATGTCTGGGACATGAATTTCGACAGCGACAGCAATGTGCTGGAAGTGTACATTCACACGTTGCGCAAGAAGATTGACCGGGCGGGGCTGGCCCCGCTGATTCACACCGTGCGCGGGTTCGGCTACACGCTCAAGGACAAAACCGCCGGATGAAATTGCGCATCCGCACCCGCCTGCTGCTCTGGTTTGGCGGACTGACCATCGTTCTGCAGCTCAGCTTCCACCTGTTCACCTTTGAACACAGCCGCGGCATCATGAGCAAGGTGCTGGATGATCTGCTGCTGACCCGGGCCATGCTGATCCTTGAAAACGGGCTGGCGGAGCCGGCCCGCCCGACGCCGCTTGGCCGCGATGGCGCGCGCGTGCAGCTGATTGTGGTTGACGACAGCGGGATGGTGGTCGCGGCGCCGCAGACGTCGATGCTGCCGCTGCTTACCGCTTCGCGTCTGGCGGCCATGCAGTTGCGCGCCGGCCAGACCATGGCGGAACACCCCGGACCGGGACCCGGGCCGAGTCCGGTGCGCTGGATCAGGGAATTGCTGCCGTTTCACGCCGGCCCGCCCGCCGATCCGGAGCGCCGGCCGATGAAACTCATGCCGTTGCCGGTGCCGGCGGGCGGCATGCAACTGGACAGCGCCGGCGTCTGCGTGACCGCGGCGGCATTTTTCAATTACCATGCGGACCGGAAGGAGAATTACCGGTTTGTCGCCCTGAACTACAGGCGCGGCGGGCGCGGCTTCACGGCGTTTGTCGGCGAGCCGTTTGACACCGCCGACGACGGGATCATGCAGATGCAGCGCATGCTGGAAATGGCGATCCCGGTGTTTCTCATGATTGTCATCCTTGGCAGCTATGTTATCGTCCGGCTGGGCCTGCGCCCGCTGCGTCGCACCATTGCCGAGGCGCGCACCATGTCGGGGAGCGAACCGGGGCGGCGCATGGCGGTGCCCGACACCAACGACGAGGTGGCGGAGCTGGTGCTGACCGTCAACGGACTGCTCGGCCGCATCGAGGAAGCGCATGCGCAGCTGCGCCAGTTTACTTCCGATGCGGCGCATGAGCTGCGCACCCCGCTGGCGGCGATCAAGAATCAGGTGCAGATCGCCCGGCGCCGGACGCGCACGCCCGGGGAATACGGTGAGCTGCTGGGCAGTTTGGAGGAGGACATCAAGTACATGGAGCACATGCTGGGCGGGCTGCTGCTGCTGGCGCGGCTCGACCGCGGCAAGGTGGAAATGTCGCCGGAATCGCTGTCGCTCAATGAACTCCTGCGGGAACTGGCGGTCGAACCGGCGTTTGCCGCGCTGCCCGTGACGTTTGCCGGCAGCAGCCCCCTGACCGTGGTGGCGTACCGACCCCTGCTGGAGCAGCTTATGCGCAATCTGCTGGTCAATGCCCAACGCTATGGCGGCGATCAGGCGCGGATCACCATTGCCACGCGGCTGGAGCACGGTCGCGCCTGCGTCAGTGTGGCGGACAACGGACCGGGGGTGCCGGCCGATTCGTTGCCGCATCTGTTCGACCGTTTTTACAAAGTCGAATCGGCGCATTCGAACCGCGAGGGGGTTGGCCTCGGGCTCAGCATTGTCCGGGCGATCGCACGCTTCCATGGCGGCGACGCAACTGCCCGCAACGGCGAGACCGGTGGTCTGATTGTCGAATTCTGGCTGCCGGCCGAAACAAGTGCGACAACACTAAGCAAAAACTAAAGTCATGCGCCGATAGTACCGTAAGCAGGGCTGGCAAACAGCCCGGCATCCCGCCGGAGTGCGGGATAAAACTGACGGGAAAGGTGGTGACAGACAATGACAAGCGGCATCAGCAGCTACACGAGCATGCTCGCCACGCAGTATCCGCAAATGCAGCAGACGCAGTCGAAGGCCCTCGATGAAATGTTTGCCAAAATCGATACCAACAGTGACGGGGCGATCGACCAGGAGGAGTTTACTGCCTTTGACGCGGCACTGCAGGAGGAGACCGGTGAAACGCCGGGGGTCGATGCGTTCTTCACGATGAACGACACTGACAGTGACGGGACCGTGACGAAAGAGGAAATGGCGGCCCCCCCGCCGCCCCCCCCGCCGCCGGGCGGAACGGGCGGACCGGGCGGCATGGGTGGTGCGGGCGGCGGCGGCAAGGATGACGATGATTCATCGGGCACGGACCCGCTGGACACCAATGGCGACGGCACCGTATCCATCGAGGAGTACATCGCCGGGATTCTGACGGAGAGCAGCGATGCGTCGGGCCAGCTCAATATCGACGAGCTCATCGCCAATCTGTCGGCAAACGCCAACGCATTGGCGGCGTACGGCAGCGGCAGTTACAGCGACGAATTGTTCAGCACGCTCAATGCGACCGCCTGATCACCGGCGGTAAAGCGGTAGTGCAGCACGGCGGATGGCATTTCCGCCAGCCAAACGAAGAGCAGGGCAGCCGCCCGCGACCGACAACCCTGGGTCGCGGGCGGTTGTTCTTGTCGGACCGGGCGGGCTGCCTGCTGCTGCCGGCCCTCGCTCCGCTGGCCCGGCCCGTCTGTTGCAGGGGTGAAACGCCGGCCGCCGGGGGTGGCCAGGCGGACACGGTCATCCGCGACAGGTGGGGCATGTCGTCGCGGAAAAGTCAGGCGGGCAGGGTGACAGTGCAGCAGGTGCCGCCGTCCGGCGTGCCGGTGAAGATCAAGCGGGAACCATGACGGGCGGCAAAGTCGCGGGCGATCACCAGACCGAGCCCGGAACCCTGCTCGCCCGCGGTGCCGGGGATGCTGGGCAGGGTATCCGCTTCCGGCAGCAGGATGAGCAGTTGCGGATCAATGCCGCCGCCAGTATCGGTAACGGCAAGTGTGATGCGTTCGCCCTGCGGCGTGGCCGTAACGCTGACGTGTCCGCCCTCGGGTGTGTATTTTACGGCGTTGCCGATCAGATTGCGCAGGATAGCTTCCAGCATGCGCTGATCGGCGGTGACGCAGAGCTGCGGCCCGACCGCGTAGGTCAGTGCGATGTTTTTGGTTTGCGCCGAAGGGACGGCGTAGCCGGCGGCCTTGCGGCAGAACGGGGCCAGGGTGAGACGCACCGGCTTGTACGGCAGGTCGTGGCGGCGGCTCCAGGCCATGAGGTTTTCGAGCAGGGTATGCACCCGGGTGGCCGCCATGAGCAGGGCAGTGCCCAGCTTGCGCTGCTTGTCCGGGGGCAGGATATCAAGCGAGTTGCTGAAATGATCCGCGGCCATCATGATAACGGCGAACGGATTGCGCAGATCGTGGGCAATAATGGCCATCAGCCGGGTTTTGTAGTCGACCAGGTTGTGCAGCTCCCGATTCTGCGCAGTGAGGACCTCGCTGGCCGCCCGCAGCTGTTCGCTGGCGGTGTACAGCCGGTCAATGTCGGTCAGCGAGCCGTACCAGGTGGGCTGGCCGTTGCCGCCGGTGTGCATGCTGGCGGCGAGATGATGCCAGCGGTAGTTGCCGTCGCGCATGCGCAAACGCACGTCGAGGGTGAGCGGATGCCGTTCGCCGGAGGACTGGGCAAACAGGGCGGCGGCGCGCGCCCGGTCGTCAGGATGGAAGGCGGTCAGGGCGTGATGCTCGCCGGCGGGCTCCGGATCGGGGGCGAACAACGCGCCCGGATCGCGGTTGGTCCAGATGATTTCATGCCGGCCTCCGGCGGCCTGTCGGGCGGCAAAGAGCAGGCCGGGCGCATGTTCGGTCACCTCGCGCAGGAATGCCTCGCTTTCGCCCAGCTGTCGGGTCAGCCGGTCGAAGAGCAGCCAGATCATGCCCAAGCTCATGATCGGATAGATGCTGCCGGAGTAGAGCACCCACAGCTGGGTGAGCGGATCCGCCTGGGTGATAATGCCGTTGGCCGGCTGGGTGAGGATGACGAACGGGGTGGAGATGAAGAGGCGGCCGCCGACATCCAGCAGGAGCAGGCCGCAGATAAAGCGCACGAGCTGGCGCGGGTAGGGCCGGTCGGAGGGGAGCAGCAGGACCGCGGAGAGGCGGACGATGAGGATGAATTGCAGGGTGGTGTTGCCCAGCGTTCGGATCCGGTAATCGGGGCTGATGAGCGTAAAGTAAAAGAGCGGCAGGGCAAAGACCACCACCAGCAGCAGATCGAGCCGGGTAGTGAGCGGGAGGCCGCGGAAACGGCGCGCGGCGCGGCCGGCGTGGGTATAGGAACCGTACAGGGCGAGATTGGCGAGGAAGGTGTCGAGCAGCGTCCAGCCGGCGCCCTTGATCAGGTAGCCGGTAATGCCCAGCAAACCGAACAGCACCATGCGGCGAATCTCGCGCATCATGCAGTTGTAATCGAAGCGTGCGGGAATGAAAACGATGAAGAGCAGGAAGACCAGTTGAATGACCGCGAGCATGGCAATCAGCGAACGGACGTCAAACAGGGTGCCGTTGGCGTGCAGGAGCGCACCGAGGTTCAGCTGCGCGATGGCGGCGGGCATATCAGCGCCAGACCTGCTGGCCGCAGCGCAGCTCGTCAAGCCAGATGAGCTCGCAGGACCCGTCGCCGGTGTCGTCCCGGGTGACGGACGACTGCCAGTGGAACCCGTCGGGCCTGCCGCTCTCCGCGATGCTGACCAGTGATCCGGTGAGCTGGATCACCGCGCCCGGTTGCAGGGCGCGGGCGGCGGCCTTGAGCTGCGGGGTGGCCGGAATGATATGGTTGTTGGAAGAATTGCTGACGATGAACGGATTGCCGCCGGGGATGTCGGCATACTGGTACGACCACCAGTACCAGCGGGTATGCTGCGACCAGCTGATCTTGCGCCACAGGTCGTTGGCGGCGAGCTGGCCGAAGACCGTGGCAATATCGACCGGGGCCAGCGCGGCCCCGGCGTCGATGTAATAGTTCTCCACGGAGACAACGATGCCGCAGAGGGAGTAGTCGGCCAGTTTGGTGACGGTATAGTCGCTGCCGCCGGCGGAATAGAGGAATTCCTCCGGCTTCGCCAGATCGCGCTGAACGGGCCGGGCCAGCGGATCGAGGGCCGGCGCCCCGACGGGCGGGGCGGCTGCCTGCGGCGCACCGCCGCAGGCCGGCAGCAGCAGGCAGAGGACAACCGCGACCGGCAGAAGAACGCGCCGGCTCATGGCGCGCAGGGGAGTGCCGGCGGACCCGATTCAGCGTCGGGCTGGTAGGAGCAGATGTCGTTGTAGAGGTCGGCGAGCTTGGCGCGGAAATCGGCGATGCTGGCCTCGTTGCGGCTCAGCTGTTCGACGATGGGCGGGAGCTGCTGCATGTGGCGGAGGCGCTCCTGCGAGGCGAGCAGATTGTCGATGCGCTGCTTGCAGTAATCCATGCGATTGACGATGGCGATGAACCCCTCGTGACTGAGCCCGTGCGGGCAGCGGCTGATATGGTCGTGGGCCAGCCGGGCAATCTGGCGGGTGAAGCGGTCGGTGGCATCCTCATCAATCACCTGGCGCAGTTCGCATTGCATGGCCCGGTTGAGTTTTGCGGTATTGACGTAGCCCTTGGCCCGCAGGATGTTGCCGATCAGGGGTGCGGCCTCGCCCTGACGCTGCTGCTCCAGCATGGCATCATCAAGCTGCTCGCTGGTCAGGTACCCCAGCTCGATGAGGATCTCACCCAGTCGCTTGCGTCCCATATGCGGATTATATCTCGAACCGGCAAATTGCGCAACCGGTATCAAGTGAAAACATGGAACAATGACGCCCTGCCAACCCTGCCCCCGCTCACTTTGCTGTTCGTCTGGATAACCTGCGCAACAAAGACGTCACATAAACAGCAAATTGATATCCGATAAATAGAGGGATTATGAGAGGGGAAAGGTAAAACAGCACGAGCGCATATTCGCTACTTATGTACCCGATGCATCCGCGTGAGATGCAATACATCAAAAAAAGATACAATATGCATAATATCAAGCAAATATTATTATATAATATACGATAAACAATATTAGTGAATATGGGCATTATCGGCCTCGAAGCGGTCCGGAACCGCCAGACGAATCTTCCGCAGCAGAGGTTCGTGCTGCGTCAATTCTCGCGCAATCAGTTCCAGTTCCACCCGGACTCGTCCCGGCATCGGTCAAGCCGCATACAGGACCACACCGCCGGTCTCGACCCATTTGCGGAAATACGGCGTCACGTCGTTGAGATCGACCAAGTCAACCTCACGTACCAACAGCGTCGGCAGCTGCGCCACCGTTCGGTAAAATTCAGAATCGGGCAGGCCGATTATCGCCAGATCAATGTCGGAATTATCGTGGGCGCGGCCTTCTGCAAACGAGCCGAACAACACCCGTGTGCAGCCGCGCGCCTTCAGATAGTCAACCGCACGGTCAAGTTTCTCTTTCAGTTTCGGGGTGATGCCCATCTTGTGCCCCCCTCGATGGTTGTCACAAAAAGTATACTAAACAGATACTGGCGGCGCAACTGCGGTGCACCCGCCGTTCGTTGACGACTGATGCGCGGGGTGGTACGCTGCGTGGGTGGTGGTTGGCGGCACCGGCATGCCGGTCTGCGCCGCGACCGGCAACCGTGCGGCCGGCCGGATATCGCCCGCCGCCCCCGGTGCCGGAAGACATTTCCCGGCGGATTGAGGAGAAGGACGATGCAACGAATCCTGCTGCTGCTGACCCTGTTGACCCTGCTGACTTCGCCGACGCTGGCGTTGGCGCCGCCGCGCGAGCCGCTGGCCCTCTGGCAAATCTACACGACGCTGCTGCGTGAATGCCGCTATGTCGACTTGACCCATGCGTTCACCCCGGACATACCCGTCTGGCCGGGATTCGGCACGGCGCAGTTTCTGCCGGCTCGCGCCGGCGCCGCTGTTCCGGGTTTTGCTGCCGGCGGGCAGGAGTTCACGTATGCGCAGCACGGCTTCGCGGCGACGGCGTATGTGCTGCCGACCGATCAGTACGGTACGCAGTTGGATCCGCCGGCGCACTGGGACGAATTCGGCGCGACAATCAGCGACCTGCCGCCGACCATGGCTGTACGGCCGCTGGTGGTGATTGATATCCACCGGCAGGTATTGCAGGATTCGGGCTATCACTGCACGGTGGCGGACATTCGGGAATGGGAGCGTCGGCATGGCACGATTCCCGCGGGCGCGGTGGTGATGATTCGCTCGGATTGGCACAAACGCTGGAATGAAACGGAGCGCTTTGCCCGGTCGCCGTTTCCGGGGATAACCCTGGCCGCGCTGCAATTCCTGCATCTGGACCGGCAGATCCTGTTTCACGGCCACGAACCGCTTGATACTGACGATACGCCCAAGCGGGAAGGGGAATACTGGCTGCTGCATCACCAGTATTGTCAGGCGGAGGGTGTGGCCAACCTTGACCGGGTTCCCGAGGCGGGTGCCCTAATCACCATCGGTTTTGCCAAACCCAAGGGCGGAACCGGGGGCTATGCCCGTTATGTCGCGATCTGTCCGCCGGACTGGCCGTACGGCGAGCGCATAGTCGACGCATCCGGTGCGCCGCTGCCGCGGCAGGAATATCCGCTGCGCCGGGATGACCACGGCGTACTGGGCCCGACTCGTCCCTGACGCGGCGGGGGCGCCGCTTACGGCATGCCGCGGACGGGCATGAACGGCAACCGGGTTTGCGCGCCGCGCCGCGGTGTGGTTGCCGGTGGCTGGTCGTACGCACGGCGTCAGGAGTGCAGGAGTTGTGCCGCGCAGCGGTTTTGACAACGTTCGCTGACGGAGGTACGATTGCTTTGGGAGGCGGACGATGAAAACAGTGACAGCGGCATTGATCGCGGACGGGCAGGGGCGCTACATGATCGCCCAGCGCGCGCCGCAGGATAAGAATGCGGGCCAGTGGGAATTTCCCGGCGGCAAACAGGAGACGGCGGAAACACCGGAAGCATGTCTGGCGCGCGAGCTGATGGAGGAGTTCGGGGTTGGTTCCACCATCGGCGGTTTCTTCGGTGAGAGCATCTACCATTACGGCCACGGCAGCATCCGGCTGATTGCCTACCATGCTACCATTTCGGGTGAGCCGCAAACGCTGGTGCATTCCGCGCTGGCGTGGGTGACGCCGGAGCAGATGGCGAATTACGAATTCTCGCCGGCAGATGTGCCGTTTGTCCGGCAGCTGCAGGCGGGTTCCTGACCGCATGGAGCGGAGCCGCCGCGGCATTTGCCTGGCGGCGGTGCTCCTGGTTTGGTTGTTCACCGCCGCCGGCACCGCCGAAGCGGCGCCGCGCCGCACCGCGCGCCTGACCACGGCGCACGGTCGCCCGGTACAGGCGGTGGCCGACGAAGTGGTGATCCGCTTCCGCACTGAAGTAACGCCGGCGCAGCGGACGGCGCTGCTGGCGCGGCTGGGCTTGCAGCCCGGACGATCAGCGGGGCGGCGGCATGCGCGGCTGCACCTGCAAGCCAACGCCACCCTGACCGATGTGCTGGCGGCACTGCGCGCCGCGCCCGAGGTAGCCCAAGCGGAGGAGAACCTGCTGACGGTGCCACTGGCGACGGACCCGGCACGGGCGGAGCAGTGGGGCATCGCAGCCATGCATTTTGCCGACGCCTGGCCGCTGACCCGCGGTGAGGTGACGGTGGCGGTGCTGGACAGCGGACTGGATTGCACGCTCTCCGAGTTTGCCGGCCAATGCCTGCCCGGATACGATTTTGTCAACGACGACGATAATCCGGCCGACGACCACGGCCACGGCACCATGGTGGCCGGGGTGATCGCCGCCCTGGCGGACAACGGCGTGGCGATTGCCGGCGCGGCGCCCGGCTGCCGCCTGCTGCCCGTCAAGGTGATCGCCGCCGACGGCTACGGCACCTACGCCGATATTGCCGACGCAATTGTCTGGTCGGCCGACCGGGGGGCGCGGGTCATCAATCTCAGCGTCGGCGGGTACAGTCCGTCGGTGATGCTGCAGGAGGCGGTCGATTATGCGGTCGCGCGCGGCTGCGTGATTGTGGCCGCAGCCGGCAATGACCATGCCGGTGACCCGCTCTACCCGGCGGCGTGCGACGGGGTTATCGGCGTGGCGGCGCTCGACCAATCCCTGCAGCCGGCGTCATTTTCCAATTATGGCCCGGCCATCGACTGCGCTGCGCCGGGCGTGGCGGTGCCGGTGACCCTTATCGGCGGCGGCTGGCAGCGTGCCGCCGGCACGTCATTTGCCGCGCCCCTGGTCAGTGCGGCGGCGGCACTGGCGGCCACGCGTTTTCCCGATGATACCAGTGAGAGCGTCACCGCCCGCCTGCTGGCTTCAGCGACCGACCTCGGTGCTGCCGGACGCGATGACGCCACCGGGTGCGGGCTGCCGGACGCGCTGGCGGTGCTGCAAACCCCGGCGCCGGCAGTGCCTGAACTGCAGACAGTGCCGCTGGCGGGCGGGGCGGTGGCGGATGTGCGCCTGATGACCGATGCGGAGTTCGCGGCACTGCGGTCGTCGGTCGGAACGGCGGAGCCGGGACGCAATTACAATGTCGTGGTCGACGGGCACGGAACCGGGCTGCGGCCGCCCACGGCAGCGGAATGGGAAGCGTCACGCGGCCGGACGCTGCTGGCGACGGCCATCCGGCCGGCCGGGGTGACGACGCAGGTGCTGCCCGATTCACACAACAATGCCGCCACCAAATGGTTCCCGCCGATCGGCGACCAGGGGAACGAAGGCGCCTGCGTCACGTTTGCCATCGGCTATTACTGCAAGACCTTTCAGGAAGCGAAGGAGCATGACTGGGACCTGTCGGCCTGCCGCTGGCAGGGCGGTGCGCCAACCGGTGCATATCAGCATTACATCATGAGCCCGGATTTTCTCTATCACCTCATCAACGGCGGCACGGACGGCGGCTCCTGGTACGGCAATGCCGTCGAGGTTATCGATGCGGTCGGCTGTGCCTCCTGGCAGACGATGCCGTACGATGACGCCACCTCAACCGCATGGCCGGAGGAACTGGCCTGGCGCGAGGCGCCGCTCTATCGCGGTTCGGGCGCGGGCATGGTCACCCTGTCGGTGGCCACGGAGAGCGGCATTACGGCGCTCAAGACGCTGGTGGCGGGTGGTAATTGCGCGGCGGTCCGCGTCGATGCCAATAATTACGCGGTGCTGGCCGATACCGATCTGTGGAAAGTCGGGGTATACGACACGGCGGCAGGCCCGAACCACGGCAATACCGTGGTCGGGTACGACGACAATTTCGGGCCATATACCGAAGAAGGCGAGTCGCGGCGCGGCGCGTTCGTCATCGCCAACCAGTGGGACACCGGGTTTACCGGGGACGTATCGCCGGCCGACGGGTTCTATCATATCTCCTATGCGGCCATGCAGCGCTGTTTCGGCACGGTTTACTATTTCACCGATACGGTTGCCTACAATCCCCGGCTGCTGCTGACGGCCAACCTGACGCACGGCAGTCGCGAGGAACTGACCCTGACTGCTGCCGCTGACGACACAGCAGCGTCGTCGGCCACCCATGAGGTCGCGCTGGCGCTGGCCGGCAGTGTGGCGCTGAGCGGCGCGTTCATCACCTGCGATGCCACCGCGCTGCTGCCGGCGCTCGGCGATCAGGACACGCTCTTTCTGCGCGTGGCGGATGCGGCGGGCGGGACGACGGGCAGCGTCAGTGCGGTGCGGGCCGAACGCTATACGACCTACGACCGCTACGGCGGCGCGGAAAGCATTGTTGCCGCCGACCCGGCGGCGCGGGCGACGACCAGCGGCGGCACGCTTGATGTCGCGCTCTGGCTGGGCGCGGCGGAGGTCACCGATACGACCGGGCCCAATCGCTGGTTTGTGGCGACGACCGGCGACACCGGCAACAGCGGTCTCTCCGTACTGCAGGCGAAGCGGTATCTCGGGCAGGTATGCCGCGGCAGCGCCACGACCACCGGCCGCTCGCTGCTGACGCCGGGCGATTCGGTGTATGTCATGGCGGGTACCTACAGCGAGACGGTGGCGCTGGATACCGACGGCGTGGTGCTGCTGGGCGAGGGAATGACCGCCACGATCATCGACGGCGGTGAGAGCAGCGCGGCAGCACGCACGGCGGTGACCGTGTCGGCAGCGGGCGCAGGATTGCGCAATCTGACGGTGACCGGTGCGGGGCGCGGGATCGTCGCCACCAACGCACCGCGCCTGCAGCTCGAACGGGTGACGGCACGCGGCGCCGGCGGCGCCGGCGTGACTTTGGCCGGCGGCTCGGATGCGGGCAGGATCACTGCGGGTGTCATGACCGCCAACGGCGGCGACGGGTTGGTGCTGGCATCGTCGTCCGGCAATATCGTCACGCAATGTGATTTCACCGGCAATGCGGGGTATGGCGTGGTCTTTGCCGGGAGCGCGGCGGCGGATACCGTTCTGCAGTGCAATTTCAAGGCCACGGCTACGAATGCCGACTCGCGGGTGCTCAATCAGACGGCCAACCGTCACGACTGCCGGTACAACTACTGGTACAGCACCAACCGCACGACCATTGACAGTTACGCGCGCTGCCCGGCCGGCGGCACGGTGCTCACCATGCCCTACCGTACCGTTAACGCCGATACCGAACCGGGTGCGGATACCATCGCCCCTGCCGCGCCCGACAGTTTTACCGTGATCGTGGGCAACAATTCCTGCACGGTGGTCTGGAGCGAGCCGACGCTGGACGAGGATGGCCGGCCGCTGGCCAACAGCATTTATCGCTACTATGTGTTTCGCGGCCCGGTGGCGGACACGCCCGACTGGCAGGGGTATGCGAAGGGTTTCAACAGCAACCGCAGCTACGTCGATACCGGGGTGGTCAACGGTCAGGTCTATTACCTGCGGGTGCAGAGCTGGGACCGCCATCTGAGCAACGGCACATATTATTACAACCGCTCCTGGTACAGCGACACGCTCACGATTGTCATCGGCACGCCGGCAATGCTGAATGTCTCGGCTATGACGCGGAATGAGACCGACAGTGTGATGCTGCGCGCCCAGGCCGACAGCATGATCGTGCGGGTGGCGGTTGCCAATGCCGGCGATACCATCGCCATGCTGACCGGCGACACGCTGATTGCCTGGAAGCAGGGCGTCCGGGTTACGGACAGTTTCGTCATCGTGCGCGCCGCCGGCAATCCGTCGGTTATTCCGGCGGCCGGAACGGATACGCTGACCTATTACGTTAGCGTGCCGCTGTGGACGCGGGCGGAGACCATCACCCTGACCGCATACGTTGCGGGGTACGACCCGCGCACCCTGTCGACGCTGGCCAACGGCAGCGACAGTGACGTGACGGCCGGCGACACCGCCTGGTTTGTGGTGGCGGATACGCAGCCGCCGGCGGCGTTCGGCGGGATCAGTGTCCGCTCGCTGGCGGGCGGCGCGCGCTTCACCTGGACCCGACCCGCCGACGCGGACTATTTCGGACTGCGCCTGCTGCGCCGGGCGGACACCTATGCCGGCGCGTACAACGACGGCGTCGCCACGCGCACCGACGTTTCCATATTTGCCGACAGCTGCACCGTGGGCACTGATTCCGGCATGACGGAGGGTGCGCGTTATTATTATGCGCTCTATGTCTACGACGATGCCGGCCATTATGTGCTGTGCGATACGCGGGTGCTGCGCGTGGGTGATGTGACCGGCGACCTGCTGCTCGATTTCGAGGACATTGCCGCACTGGGCTGCGCCTTTGGCGCCACTCCGGCCGCTGCCTTCTGGCGGGAGGGCTGCGACCTCGACCTGACCGGCGGCTCGTCCGGACTGGTCGAAAATGCCGATTTCCTGTCGCTGCAGCGCGCGCTGGAATACTGCCGGCTGCATGGCGAGTGACGGGATGAACGGGCTGCCGGCGCAGGGTCAGGGCGGGGAAAGCGCGCTCCCGGACCGCGAGCAGTATCTGCGCGATCGCATCTCCTATCTCGACAAGGAGCTGGCCACGTATCGGGCGCAGCTGGCGCTGGTGAGCCGGGTGGAAAAGGCGGCGGTGCTGATCGATCCGGAGGCGTTTGCCAGCATCACCCGGGTCGTGCGCGACATGCTCTCCTGCACCGCGCTCGCGGACATTTATCAGGCCATCGTCCATGCCATCCGGGATATCTGGGGCTATACCCGCATCGGGCTGCTGCGCGTTGATGAACAGGAGCAGACGCTGGTCCATGCCTGCGGATTCGGGCTGCCGCAGCATTATTACGCGACCCTGCGCATCCCGCTGGCGCCGGCGGCGGGACTGTCCATGCGCGCCGTGGCCGCGCGCTGCGTGCTGGAACGCCGCGCAATCCTGGTCGCCGACCGCACCGGCGATCCCGAATACAATGTGCGGTTCGACGCGCAGCATGCGCACAAGGAGTATTCGCACCAATTCGTCATGTTGCCGCTCTGCGGGCGGGACAAGGTCTGGGGCGCGCTGACGGTGGCCACCGACGAGGCGGAAACAAACTTCCTCACCCAGAATACCGTCGAAATCCTCGGCTTTTTCGCCAATCAGGCGACGCTGGCCATTGAAAACTGGCATTACCGGCATCAGCAGCAGGAGGCGCAGGAGCAGCTGCGCCGCTACGCGGTGGAGCTGGAGCAGAGCAACCGACTCAAAGTCGATTTTCTCAACAACATGTCCCATGAACTGCGGACGCCGCTGGCGCCCATCGTCGGCTACAGTGAAATGCTGCTGGCGGCGCCGGACCTGACGCCCGCCCGCAAGGAGATCGTGCGGCGCATCACCAACGCCGCTTCCCGGCTGGTCTACCTGATCGAGGACCTGATGGACCTCGCCCAGCTTTCCGCCGGGCGCATCGCCATGAACATTCAGTCGATCGATTTGCATGAGGTGATCACCGCCTGCAGCGACACGGTGCAGCCGCTGGCCTGGCAGCGCAATCTGCGCCTGCAGCTGCCGCCGCGCACGGCGCCCTGCCTGGTCGAAGCGGACGCCAACCGCAGCATTCAGGTGCTGTGGAATGTGCTGACCAATGCGATCAAATTCAGTCCCAACGACACGGCCATTGACGTGACGCTGCAGCAGCAGCATGACGTGGTCCTGCTGGCGGTCCGGGACGAGGGGATCGGGATCGCGCCGGAGAACCTGCAGGTGATCTTCGAGCGCTTCCGCCAGCTCGACAGCTCGCGAACCCGCCAGTTCGGCGGGGTCGGTCTTGGCCTTGATCTGGCGCGCAACCTGATGGAACTGCAGGCCGGCTCGATCACCGCCGCCAGCGCCGGTGCCGGGCAGGGGAGCACCTTTACCCTGACCTTCCGGGCCAGTCGCCGGCCGAAGTCCGGCGGGGTGACGCTGCGCGGAGCGCCGCTGCCGCAGGAACTGGATCTGGCCGGCAAGAAGGTGCTGGTGGTCGAGGACGACAGCGCCACCCTGGAGATGATCAACATGCTGGTCAGTGAGGTTAACGGCGATTGCCACTGGTGCATCTCCGGTGCGGAAGCGCTGCCGAAATTCCGCGCATTGCATCCGGACCTGGTGATTCTCGATATCGCCCTGCCGGACCGCGACGGATTTGTCATCCTCGACGAACTGCTGGCCGCGGGGAACACGGCGCCCTGTATCGCCATTACCGCGTTCGCCACCACTGCGGTTGTGGAAAAGCTCAGCACGTCGAAGTTCGACAACTACCTGTTCAAGCCGTTCTCCCTGCGCGATTTCTACCGCACACTGGCGGACGTGCTGCGGCGCTGACGGCGACGCGGCACGCTCCGGCAGCAACTGCCGGGACAGCCGGCGAATCGTGCGCTACTGGTTCTCGCGGATCCAGGTGTCGTAGCGGAGCAGGAGCGCGCTGCCGCGGTGCCGGAAATGCGGATCGCTGATGGCGTCCAGATTGCGTGACGCGTTGGTGCGGTCGTTAAAGAGCAGGAAGAAACGGGCGCTGTTGTAGCGTTCATCGGCAAGACCGGGATACTGCAGCAGGCGCGTGAACAGCATGATGGCGAAAAGCGCGGCGGACCAGCGGGCAAGCCGGGAATAATCGGCGAGGGTGACGGCGGCAAAGATGAGCATGGGCGGCATGACGGGGAGGCGGTACCGTGTGACGTAGACGGTTGCGGCCGTAGCCATCGCCGACAGCACGATGAGCGCGACGAGCGGCAGAGCAGCGGGTTGCCGGCAGGCACGGATCATGCCCACGGCGCCAAGCAACAACACCCCGTAGATCAGCGTATCGTACCACCAGCCGCGGGCCAGGCCGAAAGTCGGATAGAGTTCCAGAAACCAGTCGCCATTGCGGAAAAAGAAGAAAAACACCCGTTCAATACAATGGCGGGCGTAGGTTCCCGGATGAGCGGCGATCCGGGCTTTGGCCAAACGTTCGAGGGGGGCATTGAGCAGGGGATGCCCGAGCACACTGGCGCCGGGCGGCATTGACGGTTGCAGGCGCATTGCCAGCGGACCGACGGTCGGGTCGCGGCGCAGCTCTTCGGGAAATGAGGCGAGGAGTCCGTCATGGCCGGGAACATCAACCGTGGCGCCATAGAGAAAGTAGCCGGCTTTCGTCGAGGTGAACGAAAAGACCCCATAACGGTAATACTGACGCATCGCCCACGGCAATCCGACCAGCAGCGCCAGGCCGAACATGAGCGCCAGTTTCGCCCAGACGGACGGGATTCGGCGGCGATAGAGGACCAGGAGCAGCGTCAGGGCGACGAGATAATGCAGGCCGAACGGCCGAGCCAGCTGCGCGAGTCCCAGCACCGCTCCGAGTGCCGCCACCGGCCACCAGCTGCGGGTGCCCGCCAGGAGGAGGGCGGCATTCAGCGCGGCGGTCAGCAACAGCAGCAGGTAGATGGTCTCCGGCAGTTCGATGGCACAGTAGAAAATCAGATCGGGGAACAGGGCGGTAGCGGCACCGGCAAACCAGCCGGCCCGCACATTATGTATGCGGCTGCCGAGCAGAAAAGCAAGCAGGGGAATGCCGGCACCGAGCACGGCCTGCACCGCATGCACGGCGGCGGGGAGCGGTCCGAACAGGCGGATCAGGCCGGCAAGAAAGTAGGAATAGAGCGGATAGTTGAGACTCTCGCCCATACCGGCACCGCTGGCGATGGCCAGTCCGTCGTACCAGAAACAGCCCATGTCATTGAACGGGAGATTCACCGCCAGCGGCACATAGGCGAACCGGAGCAGCAGCGCCACGATGAAGACGACGAGTGCGGGATGACGAACGATCAGCAGACGCATGGCTGATGATACCATGCCAGTTGACGTATGCCTGAACACGCCGGCCGGCTCAGCGGGCGAGCTCGATGCCGACCGGGCAATGATCCGACCCCTGCACCTCGGGCATGATAAAGGCGCGTTTGAGCTTGTGGCGCAGGCCGGCGTCGATAAAGAAGTAGTCGATGCGCCAGCCGACATTGCGGGCGCGCGCTCCGCTCTTGAGGTCCCACCATGAATAGAGCTGCGGGCGATCGTCGAGCGCGCGCAGCGTGTCGCAATACCCCGCGGCGATGACCCGGTCGAGCCACGCCCGCTCTGCCGGCAGGAATCCGGAGACGGTCTCGTTTTCCTTCGGGCGGGCGAGGTCGATGGGCCGGTGCGCGGTATTGACGTCGCCGCAGAAGATGATGTGCTTGCCGCGCCGCCGCGCATGTTCCATCCGGTCGAGGAACGCGTCGTAGAAGGCCAGCTTGTACTGCAGGCGTTCCGGCGACCCCTTGCCGTTGGGGAAGTAGACGCTGGCGACGAGGTACTCGCCGTAATCGGCAATGAGGGTACGCCCCTCGCGGTCGAAGGCCGGGTCGCCCAGCCCCGCACTGACGCCGACGGGCTGCTGCCGGCTGTAGAGCGCGACCCCGCTGTACCCCTTTTTCTCCGCGGCGGCGTAATGGGTATGGTAGCCGGCGAGCGGGCGCAGGTCGGCCGGGAGCTGGTCTTCGCTCGCCTTGGTTTCCTGCAGGCAGAGGATATCGGGGCTGGCCGTCCCGACCCAGTCGACGAACCCCTTCTTGTGCACGGCGCGCAGGCCGTTGACGTTCCACGACAGCAGCAGCATGTGCCACCTCCCGGACGGGAGTATAGCATAGCAGTTGATTTGACGCGGCGGCCGGCAGGCGATACCATGGCTGGTGAAAGGCGACCGAACCGCAATGACCAACCATGTCCCGAGCCTGACCTTACGGCAATTGCTGTGTGTGAAGCGTAATGTTCTCAAATTGGATGCCTTTGCCAGCCGCTGGGCGGATAACCAGCGGTTTGTCTACGGGTATACCCGCCATTTCGAATACGCACTGGCGCTGGACATGATCTTCCAGCGGTCGCAGGCGCGTGTTTTGGACATCGGCTCCGGGTTCAGCATCTTTCCGCTGTACCTGGCCAGCCACGGCCATACGGTGATTCAGAGCGACTACGATACGATATTCCTGCGGCAGCAGGAGGACCTGCGGCAAACGCCGTTCGCCGCCCTGCTGGGCCGCACCCTGCATTTCGCCGTGCTGGACGCGCGGCACCTGCCGGCAGCGGACGGGAGCATGGATTTCGTCACGTTCATTTCCTCCATCGAGCATGTGCCGGCGGGATATGACAGGCAGATGATGGCGGAGATCGCGCGGGTGCTCAAGCCGGGCGGACGGGCGCTGGTGACCACCGAGGTGAGCGATCGCGACAGCCAGTTTTTCATGGAAATGCCCGGTCATTTCGGCTATCAGTATACTGCGGAGTTTGCGCGGCACGAGGTTATTCCGTTCAAGGTCAATTATCTTGATCCCGACGAAGTGCCCAAAAAGGGGGAAAGTATTGCCTGCCAGCGGTCGTATTCGTTTGCCGGGATGATGGCACTGCTCCCCGCCGGCACGCGCTGTGTCGCGGCGGGATTCTACGGTGAATGCCGTCCGCTGCGTTGCCGATATTGGTGGGAAACCCGCCCGTGGACGCGCCGCTGGGCAAGCGCGCTTTCGGTCATGTGCTCCTGGCCGATCAAGCCCCGTTGGTTTCGGCCATGGTGGTCGGAAGCGCCGACCGGTTACCTGCTCCTCGAAAAGTTGTGAATGGCGGTAATTGACGCCGCAGGTAACGCGTGGTAAGCTCCTTTACTGCGGCAGGAGTGAATGGCCGAACGAGGAGAAGGATTGTCATGGCAAAGACGGCAAGCGCGCGGCACATTCTGGTGAAAACGGAACAGGAATGCACTGATTTGAAAAAGAAGATCGCTGACGGTGCGGATTTTGCCGCGATGGCGGCGGAGCATTCGCTCTGCCCGTCGGGTGCGGAAGGCGGGGCGCTGGGCACCTTTGCCCCGGGGATGATGGTCCCGGAATTCGACAAGGTCGTCTTTGGTGAGGCGGTGGGCGTGGTGCACGGCCCGGTGAAGACCAATTTCGGCTATCATCTCGTGGAGATCACCAGCCGCACCGAGTAGGTACGCATGACCATTCCCAGCCGGCCGACCTGGTTGCTGCTGGCCCTGGCGTTGACCGTTGCTTGTACGGCGCTGGTGTCGTATATCGACGTGCGGCTGACCCCGCTCCCGCCACCGTCGCCGGCTTATCGCGTGCTGCGTGCAATCCCGGCAGGTGCGGATATCAGCCGGCTCTATTGGTACAGCCACGGCTGGGAGGGAATGGCTGGTACCGACACCCGGGTACGGTGTATCCTCGATGCGACAACGGAACTTGATTTGGCCACCGGAACGGATAGTGCCGGCTGGACGGTTGTCATTGAGACCATACCGGAAAAACGGTTGCGGGTAACCGGGCATGAGCAGGCCTTTGCGTTTGCGTTTTGCCCGCCGGACACCCGAATGGTGCCGCTGTTGATCGCCCGTCTGGCCGAAGCGGAAGCGGGGCGGGCGTCTGCCGCGCTATGCAGCATCGGCGAACCGGCCCGCCCGCAGCTTGAACGGGCCGTGGCGGGGGCGCCACCGGCACCGGCGCGTGATCCTGGTGCGTGCTTCCGTGATATTCCCGCGGATACGCCCGCCGCATGCCGCTATGTGCTGGCGGAGCTTGACCGTCGCCGGCAGGCGGGCGTGCGGACGGATACCGTTGACGTTGCACGCTGAACATGATGTAATCTGTGCCGGCCGGACGGCCGCATAACGACAGATCGGGAGAAGATCATGGCAAAGACAGTCGAGCAGCTGCTGGCGGGCTATCAGGAAAGTGATGTAACGGTGAAGCTGCTGACCACGATGTTCTCCGCGCTGCCGTTTGTCCCGCCGTTCGGGTACTATCGCGACGCGAACGGGGCGCTGCAGCGGGTGGCCCCGGGCGCCGGGGCGGATGTGCTGGCGAAGGCGCAGCAGCTGGCGGCGGCGGAGCATGTCGGCAAGGCGCTGTGGGTGGCGGAAGCGCTCGACACCAGCGACCAGCTGATTGCGGGGTTCGCCGGGGTGAAGAATATCTTCGCGCTGTTCGGCGGCGGGGCGAAGCAGGAGAGCACCTTCGAGTCGGACAGCGAGCAGGCGACGGACGCGGCGGTCAAGGGGCTGGGCATGGCCTACATGATCTACCAGCTCTGCCCGGGCGAGGTGACGCAGAAGCTGCAGCTCTTCCGCGAACTGCCGGCCGGCCGCGAGATGGCGGTCTATTACACCGTGGGCGAAGTGGCGGTCCCCTTTGCCGACAACATCGTCAAGGGAACCAGCGACCTTATCGGGCAGATCCTCGCGCGCAACCAGAGCGCCATGGCGGAGAAATTCGCGAAATTCGCCGGTGCGGATTCGGTGCAGCAGGCGTCGGGCGTGCTGAGCGGCATTACC
>CAZFBR010000038.1:14199-20043 GCA_964517215.1 uncultured bacterium | reverse complement strand
GATCATGTCACGCAACACGCAGTTGTTCGCCGTGGTGATGCACTCGGTGCCGAGCAGCGCAAAAAACACCGCACCGAACACCGCGCGCCACGACTCGTCCAACGCGGTCAGCCGTTCGCGCAGCAGCTCCGCCTGCGCGTTCAGCCGCTGCCGCAGGATCTCGTAGGTCCCCGCCTCCAGCCCCGTGGCCGGGACGGCCGCCGCGGGCGCGCTTTCAGCCATGCGGCACCGTCATGCCCGACAGTGCCCGGTCACGACTGCTTCCCGTCCAGCAGTTCACCGGCCAATTGTCCGTCGATACCGCTCTCTTTTGCCTGCGCCAGCAGGTCGCGCACCAGCCGCTTCGCGTCCGCGCCCGTCGCCAGCCCCGCCAGCTTTGCCAGCGCCGCGGCGACAGTAAGGTTCTTCACATCCGCGGACGACACGTTGAGCTGCCCGGCCAACTCCTTCAGCCGGGCGCCGAACTGCGCCGCGTCGCCGGTCAGGAACGTCGCGCGCACATCGCTCAGCACGCGGCTGTTCTCCACCGCCCGGTCCACCGCCTTGCCGCCCGTGACCGCATTGACGATGCTGTTGAAGAACTGCGTCTCGCCGCCGACGATGTCCACCCGGGCGTTGCTCAGCGCCCCGCCCAGCACCTGCGCCTGGCTCGCCGCAATCTCCTTGCGCACCGCAATGTCCGCCAGCGTGACGTCCTTCTCCACCCCGAGGCGCAGCTTGAATTCCTCGTGCTGCCGCCCCGCCTCGTGGAACAGTTTCATCGCCTCGGCCTTCTTGGTAATGCCGTCCGCCTCGGCCTGGAATTTCAGCTGGGCGACGCTCGCCTCGGTCTCGCCCTGCTTTTGCAGCGCCGCCGCCTTCGCGCTGATGACGTTCGCCTCCGCCAGTCCGGCCGCCGCCTGTTCCGCGGTGATCCCCTCCGCCAGCGCCTTCTTGCCCGTGGCGATCTTCACCGCGGCGTCCTGCTCACCCGCCGCCTCGGTGACCCGCTTCTCCGCCAGCAGCGTCGCCGCCTGGCGCGCCGCCTCCGCCGCCTTGAGCGCGACCAGCAGGTCCTGGTCCGCCTTCAGCTCCGCCGCCTTCTTCGCCGCCTCCGCCGCCTTGACCTGCTTGACCACCGCCTGCTCCGCCTCCGCTTCGGCCATGGTCAGCACGACCTTCTTCTCGCGGTCCGCGGTGGCGAACGCCTCGGTGTCCTTGATCCGCTGCTCCTCCGCCACCACATCCTTCTGCACCGCCACCCGCGCGCGAATGACCTCCTGGATGTTCTTCTGCTCGGTCTCGACGACCTTGGTCTTTTCGATCGAGGCGAGCGACACCACCTTGTCGCGCTCGACGTCCTCGAGCTGGCGATCCTTCTCCACCCGCACCTTCTCGACCGCGTCCGTCCGCTCGCGATTGCGCGCGGCGACGATGATCTGCCGGTTCTTGTTTTCCTCGCTCACCGCGATTTCCTCGTCGGTGGCGATCCGCGCCTTCTCGTGGCGCAGCCGCTGCTCCTGCTGGAACTTGATCGTCTCCGCCTCTTCCCGCGCCTTGATCGACGCCACTTCGCGCTGCTGCTTCTGCTCCGCCTCGGCCAGCTGCTTGTTCTGCTCGAGCACAATTTCGCGCGTTTCGACGTTCTTCTTGTTGATTTCGCGCTCCTTGTCGCGGTTGCGCTCGTTGGTGAGGATGGCCTGCGTCGCCGTGCGCTCGGTGATCAGCTTGATCCCCTCGGAATCGAGGATGTTGTTCGGGTCGAGCTTGTCCACCTTGGTCTGCTCAAGGATGTCGATCGCCGCGTCGTCCAGCACGTACCCGTTGAGGTCGGTGCCGACATGGGTCTTGATCGCGTCGCGGAAGGCCGCGCGCTTGTTGAGCAGGTCCTCGAAATTGAAATCGCGGCCCGCGGTCTTCAGCGCGTCGGAGAACTTCGGCTCGAACAGCTCGGCCAGCACCTGCGGGTCCGAGGCGCGCACGCAACCGAGGATCTGCGCCACCGCCTTGACATGCTCGGGCGACTTGCTGTCCACCCGCACGTAGAAGGTCACCTTGATGTCCGCGCGCAGGTTGTCCTTGCAGATGAGGCCCGTGGAGCCCTCGCGGTGGATCTCCACCCGCTTGACCCCGATGTCCATCACCTCCAGCCGGTGGATGACGGGAAAGACAAAGATGCCGCTGTCGAACGAAATGCGGATCCCGCCCACCCCCGTGCGCACCAGCGCCTGCCCCTGCTGCGGGATGCTGTAGGTCCAGCCGATGATCAGGCGCAGCATCCCGTACGACACCGCGAGCACCACAAACCCGCCGATAAGCGCCCCCACCACCGTAATCACCAATTCAAGGATTTCCATGCCAGCTCCTTTCGCGAACTGCGCCGATAATTTGCCTGATGCCGGCTGCCATGGCCACCGTCAACCGGCCGGGCAAGCGTAACAAGCCGGCACGATAGTGTCAACACGCAACCGCAATTGCCGATACAGTCCCCGCCGCCATTCACCGTGCCAATTGCTGAATTATGACCCGCCCATTGTATCTGTCTGCAAGCGCACGTGGCGGACGCCGTTGACTTTCCCCGTCAGCCGCCGTACAATGCCGTCCATGCTGATTGCCTTGCTTGGCTGGCTGGCCGCGTTCGTATTGTTTGTCGCGTTGCAGCAGGTCATTACGCTGCCGCCGGAACCGTCAGCCTTGCGTGCTCCGCTCATAAGTATGTGCATGTTCACCACCTACGCAGTCATGCTCCTTGCCACGGTTGCCGTTTTGGTCGCCGCCGCCCGTCGCCGCCCGCCCTGCTGGCAACTGGTGCTCGCCGTGGCGGTTGGCGGGGCGCTGGTCGCCCTGCCGATGCGTACCGGGGCGCCGTGGCCGGCGCATCTGCTGCTCAACTGCGGCGGACTCGCCCTCGCGGGCGGCCTTGGCCTGCTCGTCGGCAACCTGCTGCGCCGCCCGGGCTATCTGCTCCCCGTCCTGATCGCCGCGGGAACCGTTGACAGTTACAGTGTGTTCTTCGGCCCAACCAAAAAGATCATGGCGCAGCCGCAATTGCTGTCGCATTTCCTGCTCTATTGGCCGGTGCTCGGGACTGAACGCATCCGCGGGCTCATCGGGATCGCCGACTTCGTCTTTGCCGCGCTCTTCCTCGCCGCGGCGGTCAACTTCGACCGGCCGCTGTGGCGCACCGCCGCCGCGTTCGCCGGCGGCTGCGCCGCCGCCTTTCTCGCGCTCTGGCTGCTCCCCATCGCCGGCATTCCCATCCTGCCGTTCGTTGCCGCCGCCTATCTCCTCGCCGAATGGCGCTTCCTCATTGTTGATCGCACCAATCTGAAAAACGCCGCCATTGTCACCGCCGGCGTGCTGCTGGTCATCATCCCCGCACTGGTCTATCTGTCCGCATAACCATGCCGCTGATCGAACCGATTATCCGCCCGCCCGCGGAAGCCGACAGCATGCTGCTGCAGGTCACCACGGGCTGCTCCGCCAATGCCTGCACCTTCTGCGGCGCCTATGCGGACAAGCCCTTTGCCGTCATGCCGCCGGAAACAGTGCGCGCGGATATTGCCTGCCACGCCCGGCGCTGGCCGGAGACGCGGCGGGTATTTCTGCTCGACGGCGATGCGCTCGCGGTCAGCAACCCCCGCCTGCTCCCCGTCCTCACGGCGCTGCGGGAGGCGTTCCCGCGCCTGTCGCGCGTCGCCAGCTACGCCACCGGCAACAATCTCGCCGAACGCAGCGACGCCGAACTGCAAGCGCTGGCCGCGCACGGACTGTCACTCGTCTACCTTGGCCTGGAAAGCGGCTGTCAGGATATTCTCACTGCCTGCCGCAAGCGCGCCACCGTCGCCGCCATGACCGCCGGCGTGCAGCGCGCGGCCGCCGCGGGGATCCGCTCGTCAGTGATTGTGCTGCTCGGGCTGGGCGGCGCTGCGCGGAGCGCGGACCATGTCGCGGGCACCATCACGGCGCTCAATGCCATGCAGCCGCATTACCTTTCCTTCCTCTCGCTCATGCTCATTCCGGGAACGCCGCTGGCCGAGGCGGCACGGGGCGGCGCGTTTCGCGAACTCGACGCGACGGGGATGCTGCGCGAGGCGCGCGCCATCCTTGCCGGGCTGGTTCTGCGCCGGACGGTGTTCCGCTGCGACCATGCCTCGAACCATCTCGCGCTTGCCGGCCGGCTCCCCACCGATCGGGCCGCGCTGCTGGCGCAGCTTGACGCCGCACTCGCCGGAAAGACCGCCCTCCGCCCCTGGTTTATGCGCGGCCTGTAGGCCGGCCACCGGACACTGTCAGCCGCCGTCCGTTGTTCACCCGACCCCATGCCCAAGAAACCCGCGCCGTGTGGTTTCACTGCGTGCCGCATGCCGCGCCATTTCCCGCGCAAAACCCTCGTGACGCGTGCGTCCTTCCCGCGTCTTGCCCGCGGGGAAATTGACAATCCAGTGGATCATACGCTACACTATCCACCGATACTTCCCGGGGAGGGGAACTGCGCGTGAAACCTGTGGGTATTCGTGTCATGCAATTGGCGGTGGCCGGGGTGGTGCTGCTGCTGCTCGCCCTGTCGCTCGCGATCATGCCAACCCCGTCCGACCAGCCCGAGCTGATTGCCGCCGCCATGCGCGCACAGCAGTTGGCCGCGGCGGCGGCTGATACCGGCGCGGCACGCGGCATTGGCGCGCGCGGGCGGCTGGAACCTGCGGGCGGCCTGATCAGCGTCGGGCCGGGCGCACTGACCGGCGTGGCTTCGGCCAGTGTCGCCCGTCTGCTGGTCAAAGCCGGCGATACCGTTGCCGCCGGTCAGGTCGTGGCGGTGCTCGACTGTCAGGAGCGGTTCGCCGCCCAGGTCGTCCAGGCGGAACAGCAGGTGGCACTGGCCGCCGAGCAGCTGCGGCTGGCCCAAATCAATCACGGGCCGGTCGGGCTGGCGGCCACCCAGGCCACCGTCGCCCAGCTGCAGCATGATGCCGAATACGCCGCCAGCGAATACGCCCGGCAGCAGGAACTGCGCCGTATCGGGTACAGTGCGGATGCCGACGTTGACGCCGCGCGCGCGCGCGCGGACAACGCCGCCGCCGCGCTCGACCGCGCCCGCGCCACCCTCAACCAGCAGACCGCAGGCACCGGCAGCGAGGCGAAGCAGGCGACCGCCAATCTGGCCCGCGCCCGCGCCACCCTCGACCAGGCGCGGGAGGATCTGCGCGCCAGCGAGGTGACGGCGCCCGTCGCCGGTTCCGTCATTGACGTGCTGGCCAAACCCGGGGAGCAGATCGGGCCGCGCGGCATTATCCTGCTCGGCAACCTGAGCAGCATGGAGGCAGTCGCCGAAGTTGCGGAAAGCGAAGTGCGCCTGCTGCGGACGGGCCAGGCGGCCACCATCACCAGCGCCGCCCTCCCCGCGCCACTCACCGGCGCCATCGTTGCCATCGGCCAGCAGGTCAGCCGGCCCGACGCGCTGGCGCAGCAGGCCGCCGCGCCGGTCGATTATCGCATCGTTGAGGTGCGGGTGCGGCTGGACGACAGCGCCACCGCCGCCAACTATTCGAATCTCGTCGTCGATATCAATTTCCAGCCCTGACCCATGGCGTTCCGCATTCCCCTCGCCTGGTATCAGACCTGCCACAAGAAGACGCGCCTGGCCGTGGCCCTGATCGGCATCACCTTCGCCGTCGTGCTCATCTTCATGCAGCTCGGGTTCAAGGCCTCGCTCTACGACAGTGTCACCGCGCTCTTCGAGGCGCTGCGCGGCGACCTGTTCATCGTCAGCACCGACTACCAGTATATCCTCTCCCGCAGCCGCTTTCCCCTGCAGCAGCTCCACCGCGTGCGTAAAGTCTTTCTCGCTCAAATCCTCCGTGGTCA
>CAZFBR010000038.1:0-14189 GCA_964517215.1 uncultured bacterium | reverse complement strand
TGCGCGGCCTGCCTGACGTTGCTGCTGTGGCGCCGCTCTATTGCGACCAGATGGTGTGGAAGAACCTCGACAGCGGCCATTTCCAGCCGGTGTTCACCATCGGCCTGCCGTCGGAAATGCAGGTCTTCGCCCGGCCCGACTTTCAGGGGCTGCCGGCCCTGCTGACCCGGACCGATTATATTGTGTACGACCGGCTGTCGAAGGACCGCTACGGTCCGGTGCTGCCGATGCTGGCCCGCGGCGAGCAGCCGCGCATCGAGATCAACGACCGGGCCGTGCACATCGGCGGGCTGTTCAGCATGGGCGGCTCGTTCATCGCCTCGGGCAACGCCTTCACCAGCGTCGCGGGCTTCCATTACCTGAACCCGCTGCGCGACCCGAACCTCATCGACGTCGGCATCATCCAGCTGGCGCCCGACGCGGACGTCGGGGCGGTGCGCGCCCGCCTGACGACGCTGCTCCCCGGCACCCTGCGCGTGCTGACCCACCGCGAGCTGATCGACTTCGAGCGCGATTCGTGGAGCACCCTCGCGCCGATCGGCTACATCTTCAATTTCGGCGTCTTCATGGGGCTCTTCGTCGGGCTGGTGATCGTCTATCAGATCCTCTTCGCCGACGTCACCGACCACCTCCCCGAATACGCCACGCTCAAGGCGATCGGCTTTTCCAGCAGCTATCTGGTCGGCGTCGTCCTGCGCCAGTCGCTGTACCTGGCCGTGCTCGGGTATCTGCCCGGCCTGCTGATCACGCTCTGGCTCTATCATCAGGCGCGGGTGGCCACGGGGTTGCAGCTCTACCTGACCTCCGGCCGCGCCCTGCTCGTGCTTTCCGTCACCCTCATCATGTGCGGGGTCTCCGGCGCGCTGGCTGTGCAGAAGGTCCGGACCACCGATCCGGCGGACATTTTCTGATGAGCGCGCGTCCGCCCGCCATTGCCATTCGCGGGGTCAGCCACTGGTTCGGCAGCGGCGAGCTGCGCACGCAGATCCTGCACGAGGTTACCGCCTCCATCGCCCAGGGAGAAATCGTCATCATGACCGGGCCGTCGGGTTCGGGCAAGACCACCCTGCTCACCCTGGTGGGCGCGCTGCGCTCCGTGCAGTCGGGCAGCTTGAAGATCCTCGGCACGGAAATCAACGCCGCGAGCGAACGCCAGCTGCGCGGCGTGCGCCGCCATATCGGGTTCATCTTCCAGCAGCACAACCTGCTCCCCGCGCTCAGCGCGTCGCTCAATATCGAGCTGGCGCTGTCGCTTGACGCCGATATGACCCGCGCCGCCGCGCGCGAACGCGCCCACGAGATCCTTGGCGCCGTCGGCCTGGCCGAACGCCGGCATCACCGCCCGGGCCAGCTCTCGGGCGGCCAGCGGCAGCGCGTCGCCATCGCCCGCGCCCTCGCCGGCCGGCCGCGCATCCTGCTCGCCGACGAACCGACCGCCTCGCTCGACAAGCAGTCGGGCCGCGATGTCGTCGATCTGATGCAGACCCTCGCCCGCCAGCAGGACTGCGCCATCATGCTGGTCACCCACGACAACCGCATTCTGGATATTGCCGACCGCATCATCCGCCTTGAGGACGGCCGCCTCGCCCCCGACCCGAACGCCGGCTGACCGCCACGCCCTGAGACGACGCCTGTCCACTACCTGTATCATCCATTATCCGATAATTGAGAATCGAGCCCGAGTTACTCCCCCCTTTCGTATAAGAAGCGTATTACGACGTGCCTATCAGGGTCAGCGCGATTTCGCCTCCTTACCACACTATTTCGCCGCCGGGATAACACATATTCCAGCAGTCCGTTATGGTTTCATCTTTCTGTGACACTGTTTTGACACCCACATTGACTTGTTCCAATGATTGCGGTATAATTTTTACTATATGTATCCATATGATAACAACGTTCTGCGGAAATAGTATAAGATGGCATATAGCTTTGATGCGGAAGTTACACTTTTTTATCGGGAAGGGGGTTGGCGAAGATGATACTCCTCGCGGCGAGGGGTATTCTCCGGGTTTCCTTTTTTGGGGCCATGCTATTCCAATTCCTGTGCGCTTCATGAATTTCACGGGAAAATGGAACAAAATATCCCAAGTGACAGTTACACTATATAACCAATTAGGGCCAAGCAACTGTGAAATAAAACCTGGCATATCGTTTGATATAATTGTAGGAAATACAACAGTGGGAAAAGGGAATGTCCTAACAGAACTTAAGAATGAGGCAAAAATGGGTGCAGAACTTTGCGCTGCTGCGGGCGCGACAGAATCAGCGCCCGCAGAGCGCTAATCGTTGGCCTTACGGCGACGAGGCAAACATGATAACAACATGGAACTGTGATCAGATGCGGCAGCGGCAACAAACCCGGGGCGAATTGTCCAATATGATTCTTAATCCAGTAAAAGGGTGTTGACCCGATGTCATTTCCGATTCCTTGGTACAAGAGACAAATCAGCGGCCAATGGTCCCTCTTGGTTATTTTCGCTGCGTTGGCAATTTGCGGCCTTGCCGGTTGGATATTCCTCCGCACTGAAGTCCTGCTGATTTGCGTCAAGAACAACAATCCGCTCGGAATCCGCCTCGCGCTCCTTGGTGGCGCCAGTGCAAATTCCCAGGGTTCCCTCGGGGAAACACCCCTCCGGGTCGCAATCGCAAGTGGCAACCAACCGGCCCTGGAAATGTTAATCGAATGGGGTGCCGATATCAATCAACCGGATGAAGCCGGCGCCACGGCGTTGCTATTGGCGACCTCGCGAAGCGATAGCGAAACTATCCGATATCTGCTGCAACACGGCGCCGATCCCAACCGTGGCTACTCGCGGAATATCAATTTCGGAAACACCCCGCTCCATGTGGCCGCTGAGGCCGATAACCTCCCGGTTGTCACTCTTCTGGTGGAGCACGGTGTAGATGTCAATAGCCGCAATGGGGATAACGCCACTGCCTTGATGCCGGCGGTTATGCTGGGCCATCTGGAGGTGGTCAGTTACCTACTCGATCATGGCGCCGATCTTAATGTCGTCGATAAGCATGGCGTCACCCCGCTACGTTGGGCGTTGGTCGCGGCGAGTGCCAACCGGGCCAGGCGCAGTGATCCGTTTTCCATGATCGAACTGCTGATCGCGCGCGGAGCCCATATAAACGCCAAAGACGCGGACGGCAACTCGCCGCTGATGGCGTATCTTGAAGCGTGTGATATCGCCCCGACACCAGATACCCATAAGATTGTCGCCTTCATGGTCACGCATGGCGCCGATCCTGCCATCCGCAATGCCGCAGGCAAAACCGTGTTTGACATCATCGACGATCAGGTCACGCGAAACGGCGAGGAAGCACTGTGGCGGCAGGTCGCCGCGCTGATCCGCCGCACACGATGAATCGACCGAGGAAATCGATGCCTGATTCGGCTCCTGCCTCCCCTGCGAGTCCTGCCATGGCCGCAGCCCATGCCATCTCCCCTCGCTTCGCCGTCACGGCAGGCATTATTCTGCTCGTTACTCTCGGCTATGTTCTGCACGACTGGGTGGGCTGGCCGTTACGGTCGCCCTCGCGCCAAGCCTCCGTCGAGGTAACCTCAAGCCCGCGCCCGGATCGGTCCACGTACTATTATGAGCAGCTCTCCAGGTTACAGATCCAGCGTCTTGAGCGATATGACACGATGCTCTTGATTCCGCCGATGGAGAAATATCAGTACAATTCCTTTGACGCCTTCCGGGTCGGCGAACGAATCGCAACCTGGAGCGGCGACTCTTCTTGCTCAGCTGCGGTCGAGTATTCCGGAACAGGCGAATCTCGACAGGCCAGGATTATTCTGCCAAGCGGTTCTTTCATCCCCTCTGGCGGTTCGCAGGCGGTGAGTTTACATTCAGATGGATCACACAGCACCATACTGTCGGGAACGCCACAGGTAATCGGTGATAATCGGTATGTGGGGATCATTTGGGCGGAATGCGGCCCGCTCACCATTGAGAAATACACAGATCAGGGGAAACGCCTCTTCCGCACACAGCTCGGGTGGCATGCGCACTCGTATGGGATTTTAGCCAAACGTCGCGGCCGGGTTTTTGCCTTTGATCACGAAGCAATTAATAATTCGCGGCTCTTGGGTGCTTCCTTGATTCGGGTCGTCGATTGGGCAGATGGCCGGGAAGTGAGGAAGCTCCCCGTGCTAATGACGCCGGTGACAACCATAGCACTTGATCAGGGCGAGCGATTTCTCTATCTGGTCAATATTCAGAGCGAAACCACAACGGTCAGTGGCTTGAAAATGGATCTGGCGCGCCTCCCCTGATCATCTGTCACACTGGGTTTGATTGGCGTGTGTCCTCGCAATTGGTCCACTTCGACGGTGGCCCTGGCAGGTGATACAGTGCGATCATCGCTACGCGTTGGCAGATGGAAGGGAAAGTTAGCAATGAAATCAGGAGACACTCGGCCAACTTCGCGCTGTTGCGCTTCGCCGCTGGCGCGGCTCAACGCAGCGCACTCATCGTCACGGACGTAACAAAACAGCCGCCGCCGGCCGGCAATCAGTCGGTTTCGGCGGCGAAGAGCAGTTCGCCGTAGCGGTGCAGCGACCAGGCGCAAATCTCGAAATGATTGATGGTCCCGAGCAGGGCGGTGCGATCGGCCAGTTCCATGGTCCGTTCACCCGTCAGGTACACACTGCGCAGTTTTTCCAGGGTGGCGCCGCGGTTCTCCGTCGCACTCAGCAGCATGCCGATCTCGCCGACCTGCGGCCGCTGCGTCGCCTCGACCATGGTCAACAGCAGGGCGTCGAGTGCTTCGAGGAAATTCTCCATGGTATCCGCAACTGCTGCTGAAAATTCGCGGCGCGCGGCGATCCCGGCGAACTGCCGCACCTGCCCGGCCACGCTCACCAGCGCCTGCTGGCGATGCGCCAGATTGATCAGCCGGCGGGCGCTTTCCGGCGACAGGTCGCGGTTGGTCATGCCGGAGAGTCCCTCTTCTATGCGTGCCGTCTGGCCCTGCAGCTCGCGTTCCAGCGCCGTCAGCGCGGCTTCGCCCGTGCCGGTGCCCGCGAGCGCCTGCCGGGCCTGTTCGAGATATTCCGGCAGCCGGCCCGCCTGGCGCGCCAGTTCATGCGCAATGAAATCCATCGCACTCTCCGGCGCGGCCATGACCGCGCCGGTCAGACGCACCGGCTGCAGGACCTCCGTCTTCGCCAAACCCAAGCCCGCCAGCGGTGACAGAACCAAACCCGCCGCCGCCGCCAGCAGGCGCGGCAGCAGCAGCACCAGCGCCAGATTCGCCATACCCAGCGGCGCCAGCGCCGCAGGCGTCAGCGTCAGCGGCGCATACCATTGGCGATTGAGTTCCGCCAGTGCAGCCACCCCCGGCGCCAGTAGCAGCACCAGCGGCAGCACGGTCAGCATGACCACCGCGAGTTGCGCGAGCGCCAGCCGTCGCACCGCCGGCATATCCGCCGGCAGCGCCAGCCAGCCGGCCAGCGCACTCCCCGCCAATTCACCGAGCAGCACCATGGTCGCGCCGGCAAAGCCGATGCCGCCCGCCGACCAAAACGTGGCGGTCAAAACGAATACCACCAGCGTCGAGCGAAACAGCAGCGCGCCAAAAACGCCCGCCAGCAGGCAGCGACCCAGTCCGCCAGGATTATTGGCGCTGAATGCCGCCAAACCGTCGGCCGCCACGCCCGACCAGCTTTCCGTCAGTAGTGCCGCCGCCGCCAGCGCCAGCGCCACCCCCAGCAGGATCCGCGCCAGATGCCGGAACCGGCTGCTGCGCAGCGCCATGAACAGCATCACCGCGAGGCCGGCCAGCAGCCAGGCCTGGTCGCCCAGCGGGACAATGAACAGCATACAGACCAGCGCCGCACCGGCGGGCGCGGCCGTCAGACCCGCCAGCGCCAGTCCGGGCGCCAGCACACCGCTCACCAGATAGCCCAGTTGCGCCGCAATTGCCGCCGGCGCCGATTGCTGCAGCAGACCAAAGAGCATCCCCGCCAGCAGCACACCGCCCCGCTGCCGGGCGAGGCGCGGCCAGCCCGCGCGACGAAACATGCCCGCGGCCCCTTCGGTGCCTGCAGTCAGGTAGTATTGCCCCAACAGCAGCAGGCCCAACCCGCCCGCCAGTCCGCCCATCATCACGCCGTTCATGATTGCACAATATCCCACGGCCGGGCAGCAGCGGGCCAGCACACCACACCCCGCAGCCGCAGACCACACCACCAGTTCGAATTATTCACGCCAGTATGCGCGATGGCATCGCCATTCGCTCCCCCATTGTGCCGGCCGGCACCCCGCCACTTTGTACCATACCGTGCAGCCGGCTGCAAATTATCGGGGGAACTGCGTTCAGAGAAAATCGCCGTACACGCGCCAGCTGTCGATTGCCGGGATGTACCGGCTGTACATGCGCATGGTGGCAAAACGGAACTTCCAGCCGTGAGCCGCGACCATGGCACAGGCCTGGGGGTTGTTGCACGCAATGTCGATGATGTAAGGCGTGCCGGCCGGCGCCTGCGCCAGCAAGCCGTGCAGCAGCTGTTCGGCAATCGCCCGGTTATCAGCGAAGAGCGGCTCGATGCAACAGCCCTGCTGGCCGATTCGGCTGACGCCATACCCGGCCAGCACCCCGTCCACCATCGCCGCCATGGTCACCGTCCCCGGCTGGGAGCACCACAACCGCAGCAACCGCGTGCGGTCGGCGGGAAAACAATGCCGGTCGTATGCGGCAATAGCCGCCAGCGGCAGATCTGTCGGCGACGTCAGCGGCACCAGCTGCGCCGGGCCGGCCGGGGCCGGCCGGCCGCTGGCTAAACCTTCATACCGTTTGATTGGGTACGCTGCCTGATAACCAAACGTGCTGTAGGCATGCACCTTGTCCGCCACCGCCATGGTGGCGACGTTCCAACCGTAATGCAGTTTGAGCACCGCCCGGCCGAGGACCCGCCCGATACTCCCGTTCCGCCGGTTCTTCTCGACGATAAAAACCCCGCAGGCCGCGGTTTTGTCCGGAAAGAAAATGGAGAATATGAACCCAACCGGCCTTCCGCCCTGGCGGGCGACGAGAAAACCTTCCGTGCCGTATTCGTGGTACAGCTCGACGTCATGCAGGCCGACGTTCCACCCCTCGATGTCCGCCCAGGACGCCGCAATATCCATTTCTGCGCGGGTCGGCCGGCCGACGGTGATCGCACCATCCTCTTGACTGTCAGCGTCACCTTCGTGCCGAACGCTGCTGCCGGGAAACGCCTGCGGTTCTGTATTGTCCCGATTAAGTTCCATTTCCCCAGCAATCCCGCCGCCCTGTTCGCCGGCCAATCCGGCCCGCAGCAGCTTCGCCTGTGCCGGCCCGTCAGCCGCCGGCATCATCAGCGCCACCGCCGGCAAACTTCCGCCCTGCCGGGCGCACGCCATCATTTGCTTGTCCGGGGTTGTCCGCTGCCGTCCACCAAACCAACCCTTAGCTGTGCCAAGCATATCGTATCACCATGCGTGCCTTTCCGTCAAATGGATGCCTGATAGTACCGGATCCACCGCTTGGGTTCACCGGTTTTTCCGGCATACCCGCCTTCGGGTCAGGATCCGGCCGCGCCGGCCTCTGCCACAGCAACCGGATATGCCGTTGCGGTCGTGGTGCGCGTCACCCCGGGCTGGCGCACGGAGAGGCCCAACGCCAGGCGCAGGCGTTCATACGCGGCAAGCACCCCGGCCGCACCAGCCAGAACCACATCCGTCATCGGCAGCGGCCCGATATCCCGACGGTAGCGGGCGCGAATCTCCGCCAGCAATCTCCGGTCAGCGTCAGTAGCGGCAAACCAGCCGGCCACCGGCACCAGCGGGCGCATCCGTTCCAGCTGCCGCCGCAGCACCGCCGCCCGCGCCCGCAGGCGCGGGTCGGCATGCTCCCGCAGATACGCATATCCGGTCAGCATGGTCAGCGTCGCCCGCAACAGCGACGCCCCGTTCCGTTTGTACTCCTCGCGAAACGCCGCCGTCAGCAGGGTTGCCGTTTCCTCCCGCGAAAACACCGGATGCCGGAACCAGATCTTGTCCTGACCGTGCTGCTCCTCCCACGGGATATCGGCCAGCAGCCGGCCGGTGCGGGCATAATCCTCGTACAGCTGCGTCCCGGGGAACGGGCACAATTCCATGAACTGGACGAAATCCGCGCCCAGAGCAATGGTCCGGTCAAGGTCACGGCGCAGCGTGGTCCGGTCATGATCATCGGTGAACATGATCGCCGAGGTCAGCACGCTGATGCCGCGCCGGCGCAGTTCGCCGATCAGGTGCGGAAAATCGACGTCCCGGTTCTTGGCAAAATCGCCGTATTGCGATTCCACTCCCAGCCAGAGAAACGTCACCCCCAGCCGGCAGAGGTAATCAAGGTCCGGCAGCGCCAGCAGGGTTTCAGCTGAACTGAAAATGCGAAACCGGTAGGTCGCGCCGGCCTCCTCCATCAGCTGCAGCAGCTCATCCGCCCGCCCCCGCTGCTTGAGAAAATTTTCGTCATGCACGAAGAAGTCCGTGTAGCCCATCCGCTCCTCGTAGGCCCGGCAAATGGCGAACAGATCGCGCCCCGTCGGCACCAGCGGGTAATAGCCCCGGAAGTAGTGCGCGGTGGCGCAGAAGTGGCACATGTTCGCACACCCCACCCCCGTCACCAGGGTGCCGCAATTCTGCGCCACCGGTATGCCCATAACCCGCCCGTTGAAATAGTTGGGCAGCAGCGGATGGCGGAACGGCCGGTCCGGATTTTCGCCCAGCAGCCGGCGCATGAACCCGATCCCCTCGCCGCGGCAGATATGGTCATGCTCGATCCGCGCGGCCAGGTCGGGGATGCTGGTGCCGTGCCCGCCCAGGATGATGACGCTGCGCGGGGCATGCCGCCGCACCGCCGCCGCCATGGCCTGCGCCTTGGCGAAATTGGGAACGATAAAACTGATCCCGACATAATCGTACGCATGGCGCAATTCGCGCACGAACTGCGCCAGCGTCGGGAAGTCGAGGATGGTGACCGCCGCATCGATATTGGCCGCAATCAGGTGCAGGCCGAAGCTGTGGTGATGGAAGCGGTACGAGAACAGCCCCTGCGCGCGCGTCACCTGGTTGTGGTACAGCTCAAGGACGTTTTCCTTGCGCCCAAATTCGTCGTCGACGCCGAACGGCGCAAAGACCGATGCCAGCAGCACCCGCGGGCGCGCCGCCATCAGAGGAATTCCCCGAAGATATGCCCGCGCGCCGCCGCCGGGACCGCCCGGCTGTACATCCGCGTCATCGTGAACTGCGGCTGCCAGTCATGCGCCCGCGCCAGGGCGATAGCTGCGTCATTGTTTTCCGGCACATCGATATAATACGCACCACCCGCCGGCAGGCGCGCGCTGAGCGCCTGCAGCAGCTGCTCCGCCACCGCGCCGTTGTCCGCATACAGCGGTTCCAGCCGGTGCCCCGCCGGCGCCTCGCGGGCCACTCCGTAACCGACAACCCGCCCGCCGTCGACCGCCGCCAGCGCCACCGCCCCGGGCTGCGCCAGCCACAGGCGCAGCAGTTTGCTCCGGTCGTCCGGGAAGCAGCTCCGGTCGTACGCGGCAATTGCCGCCAGCGGCAGTTCCGCGCACGGCACGACAATCGCCGGCCCGGGCCTGCCGGCGCCCGCCACCGCACGCCCGCAGCGGCGGGTAATCAGATGGGAAACCGTGAACCCGACCCGCTGATAGATATGCTCCTTGCCGGGCACCGCAGCGATGGCCACATTCCAGTCGCGGAAATGCGCCTGCGCCGCCCGGCCGAGCCGCCGCCCGATCTCGCCGTTGCGCTCCGCCGGGCTCACAATGAACACCCCGCTGGCCGCCAGCCCGCCCGGAAATACCACGGCAAAAACAAATCCGACCGGCGTGCCGTCCCGGCGCGCCACGAGGAACCCCTCAGCGCCGTGCGCATGATAGACCGCAGCGTCATGCGTACCGAGGTTCCATCCTTCCGCATTGGCCCAGGCCACCGCCAGATCCAGCTCGTCCCGGGTCGGCCGCCCGATGCTCAGTATATCGCTCATGGCCGCGCTCCGGCAGTGCTGACGCGCACCGGCACCCGCACCTGCAGCGCCACCAGGAAATTGACTGCGGCGATCAGCGCGCCCAGCAGGAACACATACTGGTAGCCGTACCGGTTCCAGATCAGGCCGCCCAGCAGCGCCACGGCAATGGAAAAGACATGGTCGATGCTCGTCGACAGCGTCTGCGCCGACTGGATGTCACCGGGCGTGACCGCGATCTTCTTGATGTAGGTCGAACGCGCCATGCCCACCGACATCAGCATCTGGTCGGCGAGGAACATGGCGCAGGTCAGGTACAGCGCCGCCTGCTCCGTCAGGGCGAACCGCGCGAAGCCGTAGCCGGTGCAGACCCCGATCAGCAGCAGCGCTTCACCCGCAAGCACCACCCGTTCGCCAAAGCGGTCCACCGCCCGGCCGAGCACCGGCTGGAACACAATGCCGATAATCCCGCCGATGGTCAGCAGCGTCCCCATCATCTGCGTCGGCTGGCTGAATACCGTCACCAGCACCCACGGGGCGAAGGTGATGAAGATCTGCTTGCGCGCACCGAAGAGGATGGCGAGCAGGTAAAACACCGCGTACTCGCGCCGCGGCCGGAAATAATTGTCCGGGGCGGGCGCGGGGTCGGGCGGGAGCTGCCGCAGCAGCCACGCCGCCAGGATGAAGCAGCCGGCGATCAGCAGGAACGACAGGGGAAACGAGAACCCGAGGTGACTGAACCCGAGCCAGATGAGGAAGCTGCCCGCAATCGCCGCGGCGTTGCGCACCGAGTTGAGCTGCCCGAGCCGCTGCCCGTCCTTCCCCTCCACCGCCAGGCCCATGCCGATCGTGGAGAGCAGCGGCGCAAAGAGGTGAAAGCCGATGCTGTAGACGAACAGCCAGCATACCGTAACGCCGTAGGTCGGCGCCGCCAGCCCGATGAGCAGCGCCCCGGCGCCCGCGAACACCATCGCCGCCGCCGCCAGCCGGCGGCTGCAGAGGAACCCCAGCAGCGCCGCGACGAAAATCGCCAGCACCCCCGGCAGCTCGCGCGGCAGTTCAAGGAATGACCGTTCGCCGCCGCTCAGGGTGAAGCGCTCGTTGACGAAATTGTTGAAGGTCGCATCCATCATCGCAAAGGCCGCGCTCAAGGCGAATACCGCGATGAGGAACAGCCGCAGCGTGCGCGACCGGTTGCGCTCGCGCCGCACCTTGGACTCGGTCATTGCCTGCGTATCCCGTCCGGCCGCGCTACCGCTGCGCCCGCCGGCGGACCTTGTACTCAAGGATTTTACCCGTGATCCCCTGCTGCTCGCCGTCGAACTGCAGCGCCACTTCGTAGACGTCCTTCTTGCGCACTACGCGCACGACTGTGCCGTCCGCGGCGAACTTCATGTCGGCAATCTGCACTTTGCCGGCCGTGCCGACCGGCAGTTCGTGGTCCAGATACAGGCAAATGCCGACCACGGAGACATCGCTCACCACGCCGGCATAATTCATGCCGTTCGGCAGGCGCACGGCCGCCCGCAGAATCAGTTTTTCACGATTGTAGCGCCTGCCGCTGCTGCCTTCCATCGCCCGTTCCTCTGCCGCCTTGCCTGCAACCATGTATCGTACCACCACCATGCCGTGCCGTCAACCCGTCCCCATAAGTAGCTGAAAACACTGGCAGGTTCAACTGATTGCGGAATCTGCCGGCAAAGTGTGGTATAATACCGTCATGGGGGCGTTCCGGGATTCGACGGACGCCAGGAGGTAGTGGGTCGCGCGCCGAGTTCACCGTAGACTCGTTAAACGACGGTACTAGTTTTACTCGCCAACGACGAATTGGCTTTAGCAGCCTAGCGCTGCTACCGTGCCCGGAGGCCCAGTCATAGCCAAAGGGGAACACGGCCGCAATATGACTCGGTCGCAAGGGTTCGCCTGACACCTGCGCGGCTGTACCAAGTCGGGCTCAGCCAGCCGGAGTCGCCACGGACGCCGGATGGTGTAACCAAATCGTGGATACGCGCGTAGTGACCATTACCGAATGCGGGCCGGACCGGGGTTCAACTCCCCGCGCCTCCACCATTTTTCATTTTCGCCGTTTCGGCCAGTTTCCCGAACGGCTTATTGTAGTCAGCGCAGATAGTTGTGGTGTCAACCTGCAGGTTCAACGCAATCAGCTTGACGATCTCGCGTTTGCGTGAAAAATCGCCCGCAACCCACATTTTCTCAATGTGTTCCGCAAGGTTCAACGTTTTCGCCACCTCCCTGCGGATCGCGGCGGTGTCGCGGTCGAGTTCGCGCAGTTCCTGCTCTATTTCCGCCTTCTCCCGATCCCACTCCGCGCACTTGCTCTCGAACAGCTCCTTTGTCGCGCAATTGTCCAACAAAACCTCATAGGCGCGTTGACGCTGCCGCGCGATCATGGTCAGGCGGCTGGTCAGCGTGGCCCGCGTCTTCTCCTGCTGTTCCGTGCGCTGCGCGTCCTTCTGCTTGGCGAGCGCGCGCCGATAAGCGGCCGCCTCCGGGGCCAGCCGCAGCGGCCTGATCACGTCGCGCAGGAACATGTCCGCCAGCGCCGCGCGCGGCGGGTGCGCCTGCCTGCGGTGTCCCGCGCAGGCCCGCATCGGCTTGTCCGCCTTCCAGCTCATCCCGCACGCGACACAGAAATAATATTCGTGCCGCCGCACTTCGCCGCTGAGCAGTTTCCGCCGCGAGTAGCCCGCCTTGATTGTGCCGCCGCACGCGCACTTCATGAAATCGAACTTGAACAGGTGATGCTCGCCAGGATGGCGATTGCCGCAGGTAAGCCGCCCGCGCAGGTGCTCCTTGATCCGCCGATGTTCCTCGACTGTGATGACCGCCTTGTGCCTGCCGATGCTCGGCAGCGTATCCGCCGCCGCCGAGCGCGGCGGCAGCAGGATGCCCGCGTAGAACGGGTTGACCAGCAACTTGTGGTAGTTTGACAGCGTGTACTTCGTGCCGCCATCCCGCCGCAGTCCCAGCACATTGTCACCGTATTTCTTGGTTTCCTTCACCGTATGGCGGAAACTCAGGTAATACGCGAACAGCCGTTGCAGCTTGCGGAAATTCTGCGGGTGCGGCAGCGTCTCCTTGTTGACCGTGATATAGCCGACGGGCGGACAGCCGCCGGGGCGCCGCCCGTTCTTGAAACATTGCATGTTGCCGCGCCTGATCACCTCGCTCAGCGACTCCGAATAATAGACCGCGTCGGTGAAGTGGTCATTCAACTGCTTGTAGCCCGACGCGTTCTTGGTGAAACTGAAGGTGCAGAAATGCGCCATCTGGATCGTGTTCTGCCGCAGTTTGAGAATGACCGTATGCCAGTCATTCTCGTTGCGCGCCAGCCGATTCGGGTCGTAGGCGACAATCACATCCGCCTCGCCCCGCTCGAACCGCCGCATCGCCTCGTCGAAGAGCGGCCGCCCGCCGATCACCTTGGCGCTTTTCGCCTCGCGATAGACGCTGACGATGGTCAGGTTCTCCTGCTGCGCCTTCATGCGGCACGCCTCTTCCTGCGCGTCCAGCGACAGAACCTGCCGCTCGTCATTTTCGCTTGATTTCCGCAGATACAGCACCGCCCGATTTTTCATACACGTCCTCCTTTACCGTAGGTCGTCCAGAGTATTTATACGCTCCACCACATCCTTTTGTTGCAGAAACGACGCGATCCGTTTCCACTCCTCGCGCACCCTCCTGCGCGCCAGCTGCCATGCCGCCTCATCGTCGGCGGGAATTTCGATGCCCTCCCATACCGCATAGACCATCAGCGTCAGCACATGGCGCGGTATGAAACCTCCGCCGTTCTGCAAATGGCGCCTCAGAATTTCCTCAGCGGTGAGCATAAACAGGTGCCGCCATTCCGCCGTCGTCTCGTACAGTAGTGGTTCCCTTTCCCGTTCTGCGACAGCCCCCTCCGCGTCAAGCAACGCCTTCCGTTGTTGCTCAGCAGTCGCCTTCTGTGGCAGTTTCAGTTTCGCCCGCCAATCGTATGCCGCCAACTCGTCCTGCAAGTCATACGTATCCATGGTTCCACCTTTTCCTTTCGTTTTCCACCCTTGCCAGCAAACGCACACCATGTCCGTCAACACACCCAGCCCGGCCCTTCGTCTGCGGTGCACACCGCAGACCACGCACAAGTTCACACTTGTGTTCCCGACGCTATTCGGTTT
>CAZFBR010000037.1:0-20141 GCA_964517215.1 uncultured bacterium | reverse complement strand
CGAGATCATGCTCATTCAGACGCGGCTGGTGGGGAAGGGCAAGGCCGGCCAGTTCGGCAAGCTCGCCAAGCGCCGCACCTTTATCGACGCGGTGCAGCTGTTCGAGTTCTACGCCGCCATCGGCGCGCGCGGCGCTGTCGCGCAGGCCGACCTCGCCAAACGCCTCCCGCAGGACTGACCTGGTGGCGGTTGTCGGTGCGCTGCCGGCGCGGCGAACCTGACCGGAACGCAGTCGCTGTCCGCTCCGCTGCACGCGGTTGCCGGCAGAGGGTCCGCATGCGCGGACACGAACGACGACAGACCGTGACCCACAGCGGTTACCATGGCGCACGTGCAGCCGGTTGGCGCTCGCGATGCGCGACGTGGCGACGTTGTGCCACCGGCGCAGACGCCGTTGCCCATGCAGTCAATCCGCGTTCCCGATGCGCGATCCCCTTGCCGGCAGGATGACGCACCCGCAGCGCTTGTCCCTTGTTCCCGCAGCGCGCGGCGGCGCGGAAAACCGGGCAGCATCCGCCGGTCTTGACAGTGACGGGTGCTGACGCTACAATGACCCCGGCCATTCCGACGGATGGCGGGGGAGGCGGCAATGAAAGCGCTTATCTATACCAACGAATATCCACCCTACAATTACGGCGGCGCCGGCGTTCATGTCGAGTACCTGACGCGTGAACTGGCGAAACTGATCGACGTCGAGGTGCGCTGCTTCGGCGACCAGGATGTGCCCCGGGGCAATCCGGTGGTGAGGGGGTATGCCGCCGACGAGGCGGCATTCGCACACTGCCCCAAAAAACTCAAGTCGCCCCTGACGACCTTCGCCCGCGGGCTGGCGTTCAATGCGACGGACGCGCAGGCGCAGGTGGTGCACTGCCATACCTGGTACGCGCATTTCGCCGGGATCATGACGCAGATCATGTACCAGATCCCGCTGGTCATCACCTGCCATTCGCTGGAGCCGCTGCGCCCGTGGAAGGTGGAGCAGCTCGGGAGCGGCTATCACCTGTCGACGTGGGTGGAAAAGACCGCGCTCGAGCGGGCGGATGCGATCATTGCCGTGTCGCAGGGGATGAAGGCGGATGTCGAGCGCCTGTTCAGCGTCGACCCGGCGAAGGTGGTCATCATCCCCAACGGGATCGACACCGATGAATACCAGCCGGTGACCACCACAAACTCGTTTGCGAAATACGGCATTGACCCCGACCGGCCGTTCGTCCTGTTCGTCGGGCGGATCGCGCGGCAGAAGGGAATCATCCACCTGGTGCGGGCGATCACCGGCCTGCGCCCGGGGGTGCAGGTTGTGCTGGCCGCGGGCGCGCCCGACACCCCGGAGATCGCGCAGGAGATGCGCGAGGCGGTGGCCGGGGTGCAGGCGCAGCGCGAGGGCGTGATCTGGATCCAGGAGATGGTGGACAAGGCGACGGTGAAGGAACTCTACACGCATGCCGCCGTGTTCGTCTGCCCGTCGATCTACGAGCCGTTTGGGATCATCAACCTCGAGGCCATGGCCTGCGAGACGGCGGTGGTGGCGAGCGCCGTCGGCGGTATTACCGAGGTGGTGGTGGACGGCGAGACGGGGACGCTGGTCAAGCTTGACCAGTTCACCGCGAGTCCGTTCGAGCCGCGCGACCCGGCGAAATTCTCCGCGGACCTGGCGCGGGCGGTCAATGAACTGCTGGACAATCCGGCCAAGCGCGCGGCGATGGGCAAGGCGGGCCGCGCGCGGGCGGTGGCGAAGTACAGCTGGACCGCAGTGGCCAACGAAGTGGCGGCGCTCTATCAGCGCCTGCAGCCGCAGCACTGACGGAGCGACGATCATGGCGAAGAAAAGGGAAAAATTCCCGAACTGCCCGGCGAAGTTCGTGCCGGGGAAGAAAATCAAGCTGGTGCCGCAGAGCGTCATCATCGAGGGGGTCGCCCCCGAGCTTGACGGCGGCAAATGGCCGGTCAAGCGCGAGGTCGGTGACACCGTGACCGTCGAGGCGGACATCTACAAGGAGGGACATGAGCCCTTTGAGGCCTACCTGCTGTGGCGGGTGGCGGGGGCGAAGCAGTGGCGGCGCGAGCCGATGGTGTTCGTGGACAACGACCGGCACCGGGCGGAATTCACCGTCGATGAACTCGGCTATTACGAATACACCATTGCCGGCTGGCCGACGAAACTGCCGCAGGTGGTGACGCAGTACGACCGCATCCTCCGGGTGAAGGTGGACCGGGTGCGCGCGCGCTGCGCGGCGTGGTACGAGATGTGGCCGCGGTCGCAGGGGACCGATCCGAACGCCAGCGCGACCTTCGACGACATGATCGCGCGGCTGCCCGAGATCAAGCACCTGGGTTTCGACGTGGTCTACCTGACCCCGATCCATCCCATCGGGCAGACCAACCGCAAGGGGAAGAACAACGCGCTGAAGGCGGAACCGGGCGATCCCGGCTGCCCCTACGCGGTGGGCAACCGCTTCCAGGGCGGCGGCCACGATGCGATCGAGCCCGGGCTGGGCACCATCCGTGATTTCGACCGGTTCGTGACGGAATGCCACAAGTTCGGGATGGAGGTCGCCATCGACATCGCGCACACCTGCTCGCCGGATCATCCCTATGTGCCGCAGCACCCCGAATGGTATTACCGCGAGGCGGACGGCACGATCAAGTTTGCGGAGAACCCGCCCAAGCGCTACGAGGACATCTATCCGTTCAATTTCTATTCGGTGCACTGGGAAACGCTGTGGCTGGAACTGAAGCGCATTTTCGAGTTCTGGATCAGGCACGGGGTGAAGATATTCCGCGTCGACAACCCGCATACCAAGCCGGTGACGTTCTGGCACTGGGTGATCACGGCCATCCAGGAGAAGCATCCCGAGGTCATCTTCCTTTCCGAGGCGTTCACCAAACCGAAGATGATGAAGCTGCTGGCCAAGGCGGGCTACACGCAGTCCTACACCTATTTCACCTGGCGCAACCACAAGCAGGAATTCATCGAGTACCTGACCGAACTGACGCAGACGGAGATGGCGGAGTATTATCGCGGCAACTTCTTCACCAACACCCCGGACATTCTGCCGGTGCATCTGCAGGAGGGGGGGCGGCCCGCCTTCATCATGCGCCTCGTCCTGGCGGCGACGCTGTCGTCGGTGTACGGCATCTACAACGGCTTCGAACTGTGCGAGAACACGCCCAAAGTGCCGGGCAAGGAGGAATACCTCGATTCGGAAAAATACCAGTTCAAGGTGTGGGACTGGGACCGGCCGGGGAACATCAAGGACGTCATCGCCCGCATCAACGCGATCCGGCGGGAAAACCCCGCCCTGCAGGAATATGACAACCTGCGGTTCGTGCCCAACGACAACGACCGGGTGCTGACCTATTGCAAGGCGACGCCCGACCGCGGCAATATTGTGCTGTGTGCGGTGACGCTGGATTATCAGCATCCGCAGACGACCACCATGCACCTGCCGCTGCACGACTGGGGGTTCGATGACCGGGAGGAGTATGCGGCGACGGAGCTGCTGAGCGGGCAGGTGGCGCACTGGCGCGGCGGGCGCGTGTGGGGCATCAGCTTCGCCCCGGCGCAGGACCGCATGGCGCAGGTGTGGCGGATCAGCAAAAAATAGGGGCGGAACGGGTCAGTCGACGAGGCTGGGCAGGTCGGCGTAGTACGACAGGCCGAAGAAGAGCAGGAGCAGACCGATCAGGGCAATCAGTTCCGCGCCGAAATGGAAGGCGAAGCCGCGCCCGACTTCCTGCTCCTGGCGTCCGCGCTGGTGGAACAGCAGCGGCACGAAGAAGACGAGCACCAGGCCGGCAAGCATCACCGCCAGCCCGGGCAGCCCCTCCCAATTCAGCCATTCTTCGGCGAGGGTGGAAAAGAAATCAGGGTCGTCCATAAAAAATCAAAGGGGACGCCAGTGAAGCGTCCCCTTTGTACTCCCTCCCATATTACTTGCGCATGCGGGCTTTGAGCCCGGCCACAAACGATTTGGTTTTCGTCAAGCCGAGTAAGCTGGCCTTGGTAACCACGCTGCTGACTTCCATACCAAGTTTTTTTGCCACCACCAGGTTCGGAGTGTTGGGATACTGCTTGCGAAGGAGATCAACCTTATCCGCCGTCCACTGATCAGCGAATATCGGTTTCCGTTTCGTCCCGGCGGCCTTTGCGCGCGATCGCTGTGAGCGAATTACTTTTTCGCTTTTTTTTTAGCGACCTTCTTCACCGCCTTCTTCGCGACCTTCTTCACTGCCTTCTTCGCGACCTTCTTCACTGCCTTCTTCGCTGCCTTCTTCTTCGTAGCCATTGTTGTTCCACCCCCTTTCGATCGATAACTTGCTGCTTACGATTTTTCAATTCTATCACAACTTTGCAAACTTGTCAAGATATTTCTGACGGAACGGCAAAAATAAATCGTGGCCGGCAGCGTGCATTGCGGCATTCTCCGACGGGAGCGGTGCTGCACGCAAAACAATTCACGGCGCGCCGGCCGGGGCCGGTTCCGGTGCGGCGAGCAGCGCCAGCCCGCCGGCAGCGACGGGGAGATCGCGCCAGCCGCGCGCGCGCAGCGCCTGCGCCGTCGGCAGCGCCGACGGCCACAGCGCGTAGCGGCAGCCGTAGCGGGCGGGAATCTCCGCCCAGCCGGGCAGGAGAAAATGCACGGCGAGATAGTCGCGCCAGACGCGCGTCGGCTCGAAGAGGTGGTTGCGCCCGTCGATGAAGACCAGCCGGCGGGGCGACGCGTGCCAGCCCAGCCGCCCGCCGCAGGCGTAATAGTTGAGCACGGGAACGCCGTCGGGCGCATGCGCGGCGAGCCAGGCATAGGCCGCATCCTCGGCGGGATGACCGAGCGGGTGCGGCGCCGGCAGCAGCACGGCGACGAGCACCGCGGCGAGGGTGAGCGCGGCGCGCGGCGCGCGGCGCGGCAGGGGGGCCGCCGCGAACAGCGGCAGCGTTGCCGGGACGAGGAAGAGCAGATTGCGGCGGGCCCCGAGGAAGGCGACGAGCAGCAGCGCGGCGACGAGCCGGTCGGCCGGCGCCGCGCGGCGCAGGCAGACCAGGACGGCGGCGCACCAGAGCAGCGCCGGAACAAAGGCCGCCGTGGTCAACGCCGGCGGCTGGAAAATGTCGAGGATGGCGGTGCCGCGGGTGGCGAGCATGTCCGCCAGCAGGCGATAGCTGCCGGGGCCGGCGGGATGCAGGCAGGCGCCGGCGGCGCCGGCGACCAGCAGGGCCAGCGCGGTGCGGTCGGGGCGCCGCCCGCCGGCGAGCGCGGCAACCAGCCGGGCGGCGGGAAAGAGCAGGGCGATAAAAAAGGAAAGGTGGCAGTTGGCCCACAGCGCGACGAGCAGGGCATAGGCCGCGGCGGCGGGGAGCGGGCGGCGCGCCGTCGCGGTCAGCCATTGCGCGAGCGCCAGCAGCGGCAGGACGGTGATGATCGCACGCAGCGCGAACTCGTCGTGCAGCAGCAGCCAGCCGCATACGGTGGCCAGCACCAGACGCGACGACAGGGGCCAGCGCAGGAGCGCACACCAGGCCGGGACGCACACGCACAGCACGCCGGCAATTCGCAGCGCCGGCCAGCCGCCGACGGCAAAGAGCCGGTAGGCGAGCAGGGCGGAGAGCCAGTTGTTCGGCGGCACAACGGCAGCCGGCACGGTGGCGGTGAACCATTCCCGGCCGTCGAGGCCGTGCTGGACAAGCGCCCGCCCTTCATTCAGCCACCACCAGGCATCGCCGCCGTCGTTGAGCCAGGCATTGGCGATGGCGGCCACCAGCAGCGCGAGCAGCAGGCGGGCCGGCCACTGGCGGGGACCGGCGCCGGCCGGACAACCGGTTCCGGCAGCCGCGGCCTGCCCGGCGGCGGGCTCCGGGAAGCCGGCAGCGGCCGGCGTGCGTGGCGGCAGGCGCCAGCATAACAGGCAGGCACTGACCGCAGCGAGCAGCAGCAGCCACTCGTTGACCAGGCCGGCAGCAGTGAGCAGCGCCAGAAGCAGGTGCCGGCGCGCGCTGAGCCGGCGGCCGGAGAGCGTCAGGGCGGCAAGCGGCGCGCAGAGCAGCGCCAGCGACGTCAGCGAGCGGAAATCAGGCGGATGATGGAGCAGGCCGGAGCAGAGCATCCGCGGTCAGGCCGCGGGGACCGCTCAGTGTTTGTCGCAGCCGCACCCGCAGCTGCAGGCCGGCGCGCTTTCCGCAGCGGGCGCGGGGCTTGCCGCCGGGGCGTCGTCCCAGCATTCATCTTCGGGATCAACGGCGAAAATATCGACTTCCAGCAGCCAGTGGTAGCGGCGGCGGCAGAGCTGCCAGACCGCGAGAAAGACGGCGGCAAAGAAACTGCCCGGCAGAATGACCGTGGAGGGCATGTCACCGTAGTTTTCGCGGACAACAAACGCATACATCAGGAAGAGAATCGTGGCGATGACCGCGGCTTTGGCGCTGCGCCAGAGCACGCGCCCGAACCAGTCGTCGTCGCTGACGACGGTGACTTTGGTGGTGATGAGGGCGATCAGCCAGGCCAGCGACAGCGGCAGCCACAGATGGTCGGCATAATCCGCAAAATCGGGTTCGGGCCAGGTGAGCGAGCGGAACCGCACCCAGTAGGCCAGAAGCATGGCGAGGTGGACAAGAATGATCTCGCTGACATGCCACAGCCCGTTCTCGACCCGGCGGTTGATCCAGTCATGGTTCTCGTCCGCTCGCTTGACAATGAGGCGGAACGCACCGACCGCCAGCAGATTGATCAGGAAGAGCAGGATGAAGCAGGTGGTGGGATAGGCGGTCGCTTCGCTGCGGCGCAGAAAGAAACCGAAGACCATCGCCAGCGCGATGGCGGCGCCATTGCCCTTGACCAGGCGCACCAGCAGGCGCAGATAGCTTTCCTCGCGGGTGGTGCGATAGAGGCCGGCGGAAAAATAGCCGAGCGCGTGGGCCACCAGCACCGCCAGCAGGATGGCGCTCCAGCCGATGTAATTGTACTCGGGGATTTCGCCGAGGAAGCGCAGCCAGAGCGCGGCATAACTGGTGAATCCGATCAGGATCCAGTCAACGAAGATCCAGGTGATGATGACCAGCGGATCGCCCATGGTACGCTCCTCGATATAAGATGGGGCAAATATACTACCTGCGGCTGCATCCGTCAAGCGGCGGGGTGAAGGTCGGGATCAGGGTGCGGCGACGGGCAGGCGCAGCGCGGCGGCATGGCGCAGTGCGTCACGCAGGCGCTCGCGGCTGACCAGGCCGCTGGCAAGATGCGCGCGGATGATGCCGACCACTTCCGGCACAATCCCGGGTTCGTACCCGGCGGGGGCATTGTTGGAAAAGATCAGCAGGTCGCATCCGGCGTTGAGCGCCCGGGCGACCGCCTCGGCGCGCCCGTACTGGCGGGTGATGGCGCCCATCATCATGTCGTCGGAGATGACCGCCTTGTCCCACTGCCCGTCGCGGCGCAGCAGGCCGCCGATGATGCGCGGCGACAGCGTGGCGGGCCAGTCGGGATCGAGCGCGGCATTGTACACATGCGCGGACATGATCGCATCGGCCGCGGGGAGCGCGCGGAAGGGGGCGAGCTCACGCTCCGTCCAGGTCGCGGAGATATCGGTAAGCCCGAGGTGGGAATCGGCGGTGGCGCTGCCGTGGCCGGGAAAATGCTTCAGGGCGACCCGCACCCCGGCGCGATGGTGCTCGCGGATGACGACGGCGGCATGGCGGACGACCACGGCCGGGTCGGCGCTGAAACTGCGTGCAAGGGCGCCGATCGCGGGCGAGGTGGAATTGACGTTCAGATCGACCACCGGTGCGAAATTGAGGGTGATGCCGGCATCCTGCAGCGCGCGCGCGGTGAGTCCCGACCAGTACGCGGTAGTGTCGGCGTCATCCAGTTCGCCCAGGTGCCGGGCGGAGACGCTGGGCGGGAAGCCGTACGCCTCCCGGAGGCGATTGACCCGCCCCCCCTCCTGGTCGACGGCGACGATCAGCGGCGGCTGACCCGCGGCGGCGGCCGCCGCCTGCAGGGCGGCGGTCAGGGTGCGCACCTGCGCCGGCGCGGTGATATTGCGCGGCCGGGTCTCACCGGGCACATCGTATTCGTAGAGGACGACACCGCCCAGGCCATAGTCGCGGATATCGCGCCAAAGATGATGATCGGGCGGCAGCTGCGTGCCGCGGAAACCGACGATGAGCAACTGCCCGGCGGCGCGGGCCAGCGCGGCATCGTCGGCCATCACCGGGCCGTCGGGAACGGGCGCGGCCGTCGCTACACGGTCGGTTCGCGCGACCGGCCCGCCGGAACAGCCGGCCGCCAGCACGGCGGCGAACAGCAAGAACCAACGGAACATGCTATCGCCCGCCGCCGGATTCGGCTCGCGACCGCTGGCGCGCGGCGAAGGCCTGCACCAGCGCGGTGCGGACAAAGGTGACGCTTTCGGCCAGGGTGGCGGCCACGCGGGTGAGCTCGTAGCCGCCGATGGTGTGCGGCGCGAGCTCGAGCGATATGGTGCCGCGGTAGCGGGTATCGACCACGGCGGCAAGAAACTCGCGCAGCGGCAACCGGCCGAGCTGCGGCGGCAGGTGCCACGCGCGACCGTCGAGGTTCGACAGATGAATGTGTTTGACTCGCGGCGCCTGCTCGCGCCAGGCGGTGACCAGATCAGGGCTCCAGCTGCCGACGTGGGTGGTGTCGAACACGACCGCCGGCAGTGCGGACCAGTCGCGCGGCAACCCCCGGCGCCAGCGCCTGCGGGTGAAGGTAAAACCGCAGAACGAACGGGTCTGGCGCGACATCAGTTCGATTGCCACCGGCACCCCCGCGGCAAACTGCAGGCCGGCCGGATCGCCGGCCGCCTCGTCATACTGGGGGGGATGGGTGACCACCAGTCCGGCCCCCAGTGCCGCGGCCAGGTCGCGCGCGAACTGCAGGCGCAGGTCCCAGGTGCCGTCGGCGGCAGGGTAGCGCGCGCCGGGGCGCGGGGCGTGCACCACGGGCACGCGGATGAAACAGTCCTCCATGAGCCGGCGGATATAGTCGAGCTGGCGCGTATCAGCCCGCTCGTCGACATACAGCTCAATCCCGTCCAGCCCCAGCTGGCGCGCCAGTTCAAAGGCGCGGTTCAAGCCGTAGTGGTTGACGGTCGCGGAGGAGAGCAGCAGATCAATCGCCGCCATGGGCCTACCGTTGCGCCGGGGACTCGCGCGGCGCGCGCGCGGTGTGGCCGCCGACCGCGGGGCAATCGGCCACCGGTCCGGACGAAGCAGGCGCGGCCGGACTGCCGCTGGTCGTCGGCAGGGTTGTCACAGCCGGACTGGAACGCCCTGCGCGGCCAGGGCACGCTTGACCTCGCCGACGGTGGTTTCCCTGTAATGGAAGATGGAGGCGGCGAGCACGGCGGCGGCGCCCCCCTCCTGCAGGCCGGCGCGCAGATGCTCGACCGTGCCGGCACCGCCCGAGGCGATGACCGGGATGCCGACCGCGTCGCTGACCGCGCGGGTCAGCCCGAGATCAAACCCGTCCTTGCAGCCGTCGCGGTCCATCGAGGTGAGCAGGATCTCGCCGGCCCCGCGCGCCTCCGCTTCGCGCGCCCACGCCACCGCGTCCTTCCCGACCGGGGTGCGGCCGCCGTGGATGAAAACCTCCCAGCGCCCGGGCGCGACCTGCTTGGCGTCGATGGCGACGACAATGCATTGCGCGCCGAAACGTTCCGCGCCTTCGCTGATGAGGTCCGGCCGCTGCACCGCGGCGGTGTTGAGCGAGACCTTGTCCGCGCCGGCGGCGAGCATGGCCCGGATATCATCCGTGCTGCGCAGCCCGCCGCCGACGGTGAAAGGGAGGAAAATGGTCTCGGCCACGGTGCGCGCGACGTCGAACATGATGCCGCGCTGCTCATGCGAGGCGGTGATATCGAGAAAGACCAGCTCGTCCGCTCCCTGGCGGTCGTACTCCGCCGCCACCGCCACGGGGTCGCCCGCATCGCGGATGGCGACGAACTTCACCCCCTTGACCACGCGTCCGGCATCGACGTCAAGGCAGGGAATGATGCGCGGGGCGAGCATCAGGCGGGCCCCGCTGCGGCCGTCAGCGCGTCGGCCAGGGTGAAGGCATTTTCGTACAACGCGCGTCCGACGATGGCGCCGATCACGCGGGAGTCGCCCAGCCGGGCCAGTGCGCGCAGGTCGTCCAGAGTCGTCACTCCGCCCGAGGCGATCAGGTCGCCGCCGAACCAGCCGGCGACTTCCCGCAAACCGTCAAGATTCGGGCCGGCCATCATGCCATCACAGCCGATGTCGGTATAGATCAGCGTCTGCAGGCCCAGCTCCTTGAGCTGCGTGACGGCGTCGGCCACGGTGAGCTTGGAGAGCGAGGTCCAGCCCTTGACTGCGACCAGCCCGTTGCGCGCGTCCAGCGAGACGGCAATGCTTTCGGGATAGGTGCCGAGGGCGGCGCGCAGCAGGTTCTGGTCCATGAGCGCGCTGGTGCCGAAGATGATGCGGTCGATACCCGCGTCAAGATAGGCCAGCATGGTCGCGCGCGTGCGGATGCCGCCGCCCACCTCGATTTTCACCTGGCGGAATTCACGGCGGATGGCGAGGATGACCTCGCGATGCACGGGATTGCCATCCTTGGCGCCGGCGAGATCGACCAGATGCAGCCAGGTGGCGCCTTGCTCGACCCAGCGGCGGGCGGCGTTGACCGGATCGGCGTCGAAGACTGGGACCTCCTGGAATTCGCCGCGTTTCAGGCGGACGGCCTGGCCGTCGAGAATGTCGACGGCGGGGAAGATGATCATGAGCGGTGCACCTCACGCACGAAATTGCCCAGCAGTTGCAGGCCGGCGGCCTGGCTTTTTTCCGGGTGGAACTGGCAGCCGCGGACGCAGCCCTGGCGCACCGCAGCGGCAAACGGCACGCCGTAGGTGCAGGCGGCGCTGGCGGCCGGTCCGACCGGCGCATAGAACGAATGAACGAAGTAGAAGGAGGTGCCGGCGGCGAGGCCCGCCCAGATCGGGTCGGTGCCGTCGTGCTGCACCTGATTCCAGCCCATATGCGGCACGATGAGCTTGTCGCCCGTGGCAGTTGTTGCGGGAAAACGGGCGACGGTGCCGTCAATGACGCCCAAACCCGGCACGCCTGGCGCTTCGGCGCTGGCGGCATAGAGCACCTGCAGGCCAAGGCAGAGCCCGAGGTAGGGGATTTCCTGCGCCCGGGCCGCCGCGAGAAAGTCCACCCACCCGGCGGCGCGGAGATTGTGCATGGCGGCGGCAAAATGGCCGACCCCGGGCAGAATGACTGCGTCAAGGTCGCGCAGGTGGTCAGGCGGGCAGGTTCGCACCGCCACCGTCGCCCCGACCTTCTCCAATGCCTTGGCTACGGACCGCAGATTGCCCATCTGATAATCGATCAGCAGAAACATGTGGCGGACTCCTTGCCTCCGATGGGCCGAGTATAGCATAACTGGGCGATCGGATGCCATTGTGCCGACGCTTCTGTCAGTGAACACGGGCCATGGCGCGGGCATTTCCCGCAGGGCGTGCGCCACCTGGACATACCGGTGCCGGATATGCTGCGATAATTGCATGGACGTCGAGAACGCGTAGTGAGCGCCTGCGTCAGGGCGATGCTATTCGGCCCGGCAGGCGTTGCGGCGCTGCTGCTGCCGGCTGCCGGGCAGCCTACAACACGCCCTTGCTCGACGGGACCGCGTCGGGCCGCTGCGGGTCGATGGCCCAGGCGATGCGCAGCGCGCGGGCCAGGGCCTTGAAGGCGGCCTCGAGCATGTGATGCTCGTTGGCGCCGGCGGTGATGGCCAGGTGCAGGGTCAGGCCGGCATGCTGCGCGAAGGCGCGGAAGAATTCCTCGGCCAGCTGCAGGCGGGTGTCCGGCGCGGGCTGGCCGCTGTGCACGGAATAGACGAGCAGCGGGCGGTTGCTGATGTCGAGCACGCAGTGGGCGAGCGCTTCGTCCATCGGCACGGTCACATCGGCGAAGCGGGTGATGCCGCGACAGTCGCCCAGCGCCTGTTTCAGCGCCTGACCCAGAGTGATCCCCGTGTCTTCCAACGTATGATGGTCATCAATCTCGACGTCGCCCTGGGCGCTGAGCTGCAGCCCGCAGGCGCTGTGCGTGCCGAGCAGGGTCAGCATATGATCCCAGAAGGGCATGCCAGTGCCGCATTGCACTGTGCCGCCGTCAAGGGCGATGGCTGCCTGGATCTTGGTTTCCTTCGTGTCGCGTTGTACGGTGCCCGTGCGTGCCATGATTCATTGCCTCTGTTCCGGCCAACTGGTTACCGGTCCGCGCCCGCACGAAGCGGGACGGGAACGGGAAACGGTGGCGTGATTCCCGGACGCTGCGGCCTGTTCCCGCATCGCGGGAACGGGGTCGGGTACGGGGTGGGGTGCTATCCGGTACCCCCCGGCAACGCGGCCAGCAGCCGCGCATTGTCTGCGGTGGTGCCGACCGTGATGCGCAGGCAGTCGGCGAAGGCGCCGTCAAAGTCGCGGACCCAGATGTTCTGCGCGCGCAGTCGGGCGGCGATGGCGCGCGCGCCCGCGACCCGGCAGAAGAGCAGATTGGCCTGCGACGGATAGACCGTCCAGCCCAGCGCCTGCAGGCCGCGCGCCAGGGTCGCGCGCGCGGCGACCACGGGCGCGACGAGGTCGCTGATGCTGACCGTGTCGAGGTAGGCGCAGCCCATGGCCGCGACCGCGGCATTGACATTGTAGGGCAGTTTGACCCGCAACAGATACTTGATGACCGTCGGCTGCGCCAGTAAATACCCGAGGCGCAGGCCGGCCAGTCCGACCTTGGAGAAGGTGCGCAGGATGGCCGCATGGGGATAACGGCCGAGCAGGTCGCGGTAGGTGATGCCGGCGTAATCGGCGTAGGCCTCGTCGAGCACCACGATGCCGGCTGCATGGCGGAGCACCGCCTCGATGCGGTCGCGCGCATAGACGTTGCCGGTCGGGCTGTTGGGTGAGGCAAGAAAGACGAGTGCGGCGGTGGCGGCGGCGTCCGTTGTGGCGGCCGGCAGCTCCCAGGTTTCCGGTTCGAGATCGAGGACGGTGACCGGCCGGTCAAGCACACGGGCGGTCTGCTCGTACATGACGAAGGTCGGGCGATGGACGACCACCGGTCCGCGGCCGAAGGTCAGCATGAGCAGGAGGATGAGTTCGTCGGACCCGTTGCCGAGGACGATCCCGTCCAGCGGCCAATCGTGCCGCGCGGCGAGTTTCTCCCGCAACTGGCGCAGGGAATCGGGATAGCGGTTGAATTCCAGTCCCGCAAGCGGGGCGAGCAGCGCCTGTTGTTGTGCCGCTGACAGGGTGAGCGGGCTCTCATTGTCCTTGAGCCGCAGCGCGCCGCCGGCCATGTCAGTGACGGCGTAGGGTTGCGCGGTGGCGACTCCGGGTCGCAGGAACCGTTCGAAGCTCATGCCGGCCGCCGGCTGTCGGGTATGGGGCAGGGCGCAGCCGCCCCGGTCAATGTAGAAATGTGGAAGAATGACCCCCTCATGCGCGATAGTCCAGGGCGCGGGCGTGGGCGGTGAGGCCTTCGGCGCGGGCGATGACCGCGGCGGCGCGCGCGAGGGCGCGCAGTTCCGGCGAATCGGCCGCACTGATGACGGATGAGCGTTTGACGAAATCATACCAGCCCAGCGGGGAGAAGAACCGCGCGGTGCCGCCGGTGGGCAGGGTGTGGTTGGGGCCGGCGACATAATCGCCCAGCGCCTCGCAGGCGCGGCCGCCGACGAAGATGGCGCCGGCATGGCGGATGCCGGCGAGCAGCGGGGCGGGATCCTGCACCGCGAGCTCGAGGTGCTCGGGGGCCATGGCGTTGGCGGCGGCGCATGCTTCTGCCGCGTCAGCAACGAGCACGTTGACGCTGGCGGCGATCGCCGGCGCGGCAATGTCCCGGCGCGGCAGTTCCGCCAGCTGGCGCTCGACTTCGCCGGCAATGGCGTCGAGGACGGTTGGCTCCCAGGCGACGCAGGCGACGCGCGCCTGCGGGTCATGCTCCGCCTGTGCCAGCAGGTCGGCCGCCACCCAGGCGGGTGCAACCGTCCCGTCGGCGATGACCATCACCTCGCTCGGGCCGGCGACCATGTCAATGCCGCATTGCCCGAAGACCAGCTGCTTGGCGATGGCGACGTAGGCATTGCCCGGGCCGACGATCTTGTCGACCGGCCGCACGGTCGCGGTGCCGTAGGCGAGCGCGGCGACGGCCTGCGCCCCGCCCAGCTGATAGATTTCGTCAAGCCCGAGCAGTTCAGCCGCAGCAGCGATGGCGGGGTGCAGGCCGCCGTCAGGCCGGGGCGGTGTGGCGACCGCAATTTCCCGCACGCCCGCGACCTGCGCGGGGATGGCCGCCATGAGCAGGGTCGAAACCAGCGGGGCACTGCCGCCGGGAACGTAGATCCCGACGCGGTCGAGCGGGGTGACCCGCTGCCCAAGCCCGAGCGGGCCGGCAGTGGTGTGCCATGAGGTCTCGCGCTGCTTTTCGTGGTAGGCGCGGATGTGATCGGCCGCCAGGCGCAGGGCGTCGCGCAACTCCGGGGCAACGGCGGCATTGCGCCAGGCCGTGGCGGGGAGGCGCAGCGGCCGCCCGGCGAGGTCGCAGCGGTCGAACTGCTGCCCAAACCGGCACAGCGCCGCGTCGCCATCCGCGCGCACGGCGGCAACGATATCGCGCACCGCCGCGGCCTGCTGCGCGGTGAAGCCCAGTTCGCGGCGCGCGCACCACGCGCGGAACGCGGTCAAATCAAGTGGTTGCATGACAGTCGCACACCCTCCGGCGCGAACATCATATCTGTGCCGCGTGTCGTTGTCAATGGGCGGCGCATGTTGCCGGTCGCCATGCGTCTGCATCAGTTGCAGTTGCGCAGGAACCAACGGTGAGGCGGGTTTGCGGGCGGGCGTGAAAAAATAGCGGAGCTGGCGGCAAACTACAGTCAGGTGCGGCGGCAGGGCGGGGTGCTGAGCGCGGAGGCGTTTTGTCCGCAACTGAACGGCGGACGCGGCGCCTACGTGTGGGTGAACGCCACCGGTCTGTACGACGCGACCGGCCGGCGGCTTGGCGCCATCGAAACCATTCGGGACATCTCTGCCATCCGGGAGACCGCGCAGCGGCAGGAGCAGACCCTGCGCCGGCAGGAGGCAATCAATCAGCTGCACAATTCACTGCTGGGCACGGAACTGCTGACGGACAAGTTGCGGCATATCACCGAACTGGTGGTGCGCACCTTCAGCGCCGACTTCTGCCGGATCTGGCTGGTGGAACCCGGCGACCTGTGCGCGAGCGGCTGCATGCATGCGGGGGCGGACGATCCGCAGCATCGCTGCCGTGATCGGCAGCACTGCCTGCATCTGCTCGCCAGTGCCGGGCGGTACACCCATCTCGACGGCAAAGTGCATTGCCGTGTCCCGTTTGGCTGCTATAAGATCGGGCGGATCGCCTCGGGTGACGAGCAGAAATTCGTCATCCGTGATGTCACCAGTGACGAACGGGTGCATGACCGCGACTGGGCGCGCGCCCTGGGGCTGCGCTCGTTCGCCGGCTACCAGATGCGCGTGCCGGGCGGCGAAACGCTCGGCGTGCTGGCGCTGTTCAGCATGCGCGACCTCAGTCCGGACGAGGATGCGCAGCTTGAGGCGCTGGCGAACATGACCGCGCAGGTGGTGCAGAACTGTCGGACGGACGAGGAGCTGCGCGAGAATGAGGAACGGTTTCATGCCATTGTGGCGAACACCCATGACGGCATCGCCGTCACCGATCCGGCCGGTGTCCTGACCATGGTCAACGCCGCGTTCTGCCGGCTGGTGGCGCGCACGGAAGCGGAATTGATCGGCCAACACGTGCTGGCGCTGGTCCCGGCGGACGAACAGGAGAAACTGCGGGCGCTGAGCCGGCGGCTGATCAGCGAGCAGTCAGTGCATGATGAATTGCGCTTCCGCCGTCCGGACCATTCGGTTGTCCAGGTCGAGGGTAGTTTTGTCGTGATCCTGCTGCGGAGCGGCGCCATCTGCGTCGGCTCATTCCGCGATATCACCGCGCGCGCCGCCACCATCCAGGCGCTGCGCGAAAGCGAGGAAAAGTTTCGGGCGCTGGCGGAGAATACCAGTGACGTCATCATCCGCCTGGACCATGAACACCGCCTTTTGTATGCCAATCCCGCGGTGGCGGGCTGGTCGGGCAAGCCGCCGGAAGCACACCTGCTGCGCACCTTCAGTGATCTCGGATATCCGGCGGAATTGTGTGCGCACTGGCGGCAGGTCATTGACGGGATGTTCGCCGGACAGCAGCCGCAGCGGTTTGAATTTCAGCTGCCCGACGGACGGTGGTTTGACAGCATGCTCTTCCCGGAATTCGATCAGGACGGCAACATGCACAGCATTCTCGCCACCTCGCGCGATGTCAGTGAAAACAAGCGGGTGGCGCGCGAACTCGAATGCCTGCATTCGCAGCAGCGCGCCCTGCTGGACAATATTCCCGACATGATCTGGTTCAAGGACACTGACGGGCGCTATCTGGCGGCGAACCAGACGTTTTTGCGCTCGTGCGGCAAGCCGGAGCAGGCGGTGCTGGGGAGGGACGAAGCGGCGGTGTGGCCGGCACCCGTTGCGGAGAGCTTGCGCGCCGACGATGAAACGGTGCTGCGGAATGCGCGGCAACAGCGGTGGGAAAAGACGATTGACGGCTTTGCCGACGGCCGGCGCCGGATGGAGATCATCAAGACGCCGGTGCGCGGTGGGGACGGCACCATGCTCGGGACAGTGGGGACGGCGCATGACCTGACCCGGCGCTGGCTGATGGAGCAGGAACTGCGCGCCAACGAGGAAAAGTACCGCACGCTGGTGGAGAACATCGATCTGATCGTCTACCGGCGCCTGCCGCTGCCCGATGCGCTGCTGCTCTATGCCAATTCCGCCACGCTGCGGCTGTTCAACCTGGCGGAATTGCCGACGCCTGAGCGGCAGCGCCGGCTGCCGCTGCTGCAGGCGACGTGGCAGCCGGGCAGCGCCGCGCACGAGCTGGCCCGGGAAACGGAGCGGCTGGGCGAAGTGCGCAACCGCGAAATGGTGGTGCGCGACGGGCAGGGCCGGGAACGGGTCCTGCGGATTACCGCGCTGGCCCACCGTGATGACGATGGCGCGATTGACTATGTCGATGTAGTGGGCGAGGATATCACCGACGAGCGGCGGCTGCAGCAGCGCATGACGCAGGCGGAACGGCTGGCGGCGCTGGGCCGCTTGAGCGCGGCGGTGGCGCACGAGATGAACCAGCCGCTGAATGCCATCCGCAATTTCTGCCAGGATATCGTGCTCAGTTACCGCGACGGTCTGCCGGTCAGTGCAGATGAAGTGTCGTTCAACCTGGGCAAAGCGGTGGAGCAGGTGGACCGGCTGGCGGATATCATCCGCAACATGCGGGTGTTCGTTAAGAACGGCAGCGACAGCATGATGGAAAAAGTGGCAGTGGCGCGGCTGCTGCGCTACCCGCTGGCGCTGATGGAGGCGCAGCTGCGCAGCCACGGCATTGAGCTGGAAGCGCCCGCGCCCGATCCGGCGCTGATCGTGCAGGGCAATGAAGCCCGCCTGCAGCAGGTGCTGGTCAACCTGCTGACCAACGCGCGCGACGCGGTGCTGGCACTTGCGCCGGGATGCCCGCGGCGGATTACCCTTGCTGCCGTCGGCGATTCGCAGCAGCGCAAGGTGCGCATCACCGTGTGCGACACGGGTTCGGGGATGCGGCTGGAAGATGTCAGCAAGGTGTTTGAACCGTTCTTTACCACCAAGGGTCCGGACAAGGGGACCGGTCTTGGTTTGGCGGTGTCGTATGAGATTGTTCAGCAGCACAGCGGTCTGCTGCAGGCGCAGGTCATGCCGGAAGGCGGCATGCTGTTTACGGTCATCCTGCCGCTGGTGAGTGAATGATGAGCATGCGCATGATTACAGGGCTGTCGAAACCGTGGCGACGCCGGGTTCTGGCGGTGGCGCTGCTGGCGCTCGCGGCGCTGCTGGCGGGCGGGATCCTGATACTGGCAGGTCGGGCGGCGGATTCGCGGGTGCGGGAAACGGAAGCGGCGATGCGCACCCGCCTGCTGATGAAAACCCAGCGGGTGGTCTCGGCCATCAATCCGGTGCTGGCGGCCGGCGTCGCGGCCAACCCCACGGACACCAGCGCGCCGGGTTTTGTGCGGATCGCCGGCCAGATGCGGGCAATGTACCGGCAGGATACGGCGTCGGTCGAATGGGTGTATGTGATGACCGAAGACGAGAGGGGTATTGTCTTTGGGCCGGACAACAGCATCCCCGAAGAGGATGGTTACGGTACGGCTGGCCAGGTTTATGACGATGCCCCGCCCGAGGCGCGGCAATGCTTCCGTAACCGGGAAGCGGTGGTATCTGCACCGTATACGGACAAATGGGGAACCTATGTCAGCGCATTTGTGCCGCTGCTTGACCGCCATACCGGCAAGGTTATTGTGACGGTCGGCATGGACGTCCCCCTGCGGGTGTGGGAAGCGCAGCTGCGGCCGGTGCGGAATCAGCCCTATGTGATCGCGCTCTGCGTGATCGCATGTTTGCTGGGCGGCGGGCTGCTGGTTCACCGGCACAACCGGCGCCAGCGGCCCGAACGGCTGCATTTGAAGACCTGGATTGTCGCCCCGGTGGCGCTGGTTGGCGGTCTGGCCATCCTGAGCTATGTGGCATACGAGTTTAATCGCACCGTCGCCGAAATCCGCAATGAAACGACGCGGGTCACCAGCCGTTCAGACCGCAAGTGGGCGCAGATGCTGGCGGCGCCTACCGCGCTGATTGGCACGCAGACGAACGAACTGACGGCGGACCGGCGGCTGATCGCGGCCTGGCAGACCGGTGACCGCGCGCAACTGCGGGCGCTGCTGGAAAACTATCGCCAACAATGGCGGGAACGTGATATTGGCCAATTGGCGCTGCTGGCGCCTGACGGCACGGTGGTGTGGCCGCTGGCGCCCGACGGCGGTTCATACGGCCGCGTTGACCACAAACTCATGCGCGTCGTTCGGGCGACCGGTGAGGATGCGTGGGGTATTGTGCCGGTGGGCGACAGCCCCCTGGCCTATCGGTATCTCCGGCCGTGGCGGGTGGACGGGCGCTTGCTCGGCTATGTTGACGCCGGCATTGAACTGACCGCGCTGGTCAACGCCATTGCCAGTGACGCGCAGCTGAAAGCGGTAATCGCGCTCAGCCGGGAACAGGTGACGAACGCGGGGATGGTGGCCACCGCCGCCGCCGCCCGCTATGTGGATTACCAGCCGGCCGACTGCGCTTATGTGATTCTGGCCAGGCGTGCGGAAATGGACCGCATCCCCGACGGCATTATCCGCTGGCTGGCCGGCGCGCGCCAGCCCCAGCGGGCGGAGATATTCGATGTGCGCACGGGGGGGCGGCACCTTTCCTGCGGCGCACTCGAACTGCGCGACTGCAATGAGGAGTATCTGGGGGAACTGATTCTGGCGCGTGATGTGTCCGACGCCTATGCCGCCATGTTCTGGGAAGTGCTCTTTGTCGCCGGCCTGGTCGTGCTGCTGAGCGGCGGAATCCTGGTCTTGCTGTGGTCGGTGACGGCGGTGGCGGAACGGCATGTTAGGGAAATGTTCGCGCATCTGCGGAACAGCGAAGAGCGCTATCGCGCCCTGGCGGAGGATATGCCGGTATTCATCTGCACGTTCCTGGCGGACGGAACCCTGCTCTATGTCAACCAGGCCCTGGCTGCGGTGCTCGAACGTGAGCCGGCGACGCTGGCCGGCCAGAACTACTTTAGCTGGCTGGCGCCGGACGAATTGGCGTCGCTGCGGCAGCGGCTGACGGCGCTGACCCCGGAGCAGCCGGTGGAGACGCATGCGCACCGGCAGGTGCTGCCCGACGGCCGGGTGCGCTGGGAGGAATGGACGAATCGCGCGTTTTTCACCGCGACCGGAGCGGTGCTGCGCTACCAGGGGGTCGGCACGGACATCACCAACCGCATGCGCATGGAAGACGAGCTGCGCGCGGCGCATCGGCGGCTGAACGACATCATCGACTTCCTGCCGGATGCGACGCTGGTGGTGGACACGGCCGGGAGGGTGATTGCCTGGAACCGCGCCATCGAGCAGATGACCGGGGTGGGCAAGGCGGCGATGCTCGGCCGG
>CAZFBR010000036.1:0-20295 GCA_964517215.1 uncultured bacterium | reverse complement strand
TCAGCCCCTCGTTGGCCGCGGAGCCATCCCCCATCTTGGCTTCGAAGGTGATCCCGTCCTCGAGGTAGTTCATCGCCCCCGCCTCGGCCACCACCGTCTCGTTCGGGTCGAGTTCCACCTCGACGATCTGCATGTCGTCGCCGAAGATTTCATAATCAATTTCGTGGGATTGCATCGCCTGCCTCCTGTGCGGAAATCCGTCCGGATCCTTCCGGCGGCATTCAGGGAAAGTATTATACACCCGCCCTCCGGGACGGTCAAACCGCGGTTGGACGGTGCCTGCCCCCGGCAGCCCGGTCACTCGGGCGACGATCAGTCCGCGCGGCCCCTTACTTGATCAGCGCCGCGTACGCGCTCGCAATGGCGCAGCCCACGCGCACATTGTTTTCGATCAGCGCCAGGTTGGCGGTCACGCTCTTCTTGCCCGTCAGCTCCGCGATGCGCGCCAGCAGGAACGGGGTCACCGCCTTCCCCTTCACCTCCGCAAGTTCCGCCTCGCGAACGGCCTGTTCGATGATGTCATTGATGTAATCGGGCGGCAATTCCTGCGCCGCGGGGATCGGGTTGGCGATGAGGATGCCGCCCGCCAGCTGCGGCGTGCTGAACTGCACCTGCGCAATCTTCGCCACCGTCGCCGCATCGTCCGCGCGCAGGGTCAGCGGATATGAACTGTTGCGGGTATAGAATAGGGGAAACGTGTCCGTGCCGAAACCGAGCACCGGCACCCCGCGTGTTTCCAGATATTCCAGGGTCTTGGGAATGTCGAGAATGGCCTTGGCCCCCGCCGAGATCACCCCGACGGGTGTGCGGGCCAGTTCCTCAAGGTCGGCGGAGATGTCGAAACTCACTTCCGCACCGCGATGCGCGCCGCCAATGCCGCCGGTGGTGAAAAACCTGATGCCCGCCATGTTCGCCAGGATCATCGTCCCCGCCACCGTGGTGGTCCCCATGCGCCCCTGTGCCACGACCGTGGCGATGTCCGGGCGCGAGACCTTGGCCACGTTCTTGCTCGTCGCCAGCCGCTGCAGTTCATCGTCGTTGATACCGATGGTGACCCTGCCGTCAACGATGGCGATGGTCGCCGGGGTCACTCCGCATTCGCGCGCGATGCGTTCCAGATTGCGCGCACAGGCGACATTATCGGGGTACGGCAGTCCGTGCGAAATGATGGTCGATTCCAGGGCCAGCACGGGTTCACCCGCCGCCAGCGCCCGCTGCACTGCGGGATTGATTGTCAGCTGCATTCGTTCCGCTCCTCCGGCGGGAAAACCCCGCCACCGTCGCTAATTGGCAAATCCCAAGGTATACAGCAATGCCCCCAGCGCCAGCAGCACCAGCGTGCCGCCGCCATAGACGCCCGCGAGCCCCTTCGTCCGGTAATCGCCCGCCAGCTGCCGCGGCGTGCGTGTGGTACATCCCTGCAGGCGGTCGTCACCAACCTGCAGCGTCACGTCCGCCGCGGTTCCCGCCGGCTGCGGCCGGGCGGTACCCACCAGGGTCACCGCATCACCCTGACGGAACACCCACACCGTGGTGCGACCCTCTTCACCGGTGCCGAATATGCCCCGCCGCACCAGATCGCCGGTCAGTGCACGGCTGTGCTCGGGGATGTCCGGCACACGCCAGACCGGGCTCACCGCAGTCGGCAGCCGGTCCATGGTCATGAACTCCGTCATCCGCGCCCGACCATGCCCGTCGTCAAGCAGCAGCCCCTCTGCGCCGACTGTGGTGACCTGCGCCACCTTGTCCCAGTCGCGATAGCGCGTGGACAGGATTCGCCGATCGATCCGCAGCACATAGCCCGCGCAGGCCGTTCCGGTCAGCGGGTCGGTGAGTTCGTTCGCCGATGCCACCCGGCCGCTGACCATGACCAGGCCCCGCAGCGATCGGGAAATGGTGTGCACGGTCAGTCCGCCCAGCAGCCGCTCCCGCACCCGCCAGCTGCGCCCCAGCGTCAGCCACATCGCCCCGAGGAACAGCACCGCCATGATCGACGGCAGATACCGGCTGTGCAGCAGCGCCGCACGGAATCCCCAGTGTGCACCGGCCTGAAACAGCCCATACGCCGCGGCGCACAGTACCACCGCAACGATCAGGGCCTGCCGCATGGTTCGTGACATGCCCGCCTCCATGCCGCCATCGTAGCACACCCCGCCGGGAGCGACAACACGGATAGCGGGAATCACCGGCCGCCACACACCGGAGACCGGACCCGGCGCCAGGTCAGCCAGCTGCCCAGCGCCGTCAGCACCCCCACCACCGCCAGCCACCATTGTGCGCACACCGTCGGGTCTTCCCACCACACCGTCACCGCATGCGCGCCGGCCGGCACGACCAGCCCCAACAATGCCCCGTCCACCAGCTGCAATGCCACCGGCGTGCCGTCCAGAGTCGCCCGCCAGCCCGGATAGGATAATTCGCTGATAACCAGCAGCCGCGCGGCCCGGGCGCTGGTCCGCACCTGCAGCCGGCCAGGCTGATACGCAGTCAGCGTCACCAGTGCCGGCCCCGTATCCGGAGTGACGCCAAGCTTGGCTGTGCCTGTTGCCTCGCGCTGCGGAGCGAAACCCGCCGTTCCCAGATGCGCCAGCGCCGCCGCCGGCGAAAGGCAGCGGATGTACCGTTCCGCCAGCCATGCCCGCCGGGCCGGATACTCATTTTCATACACCAGGACACCATGGTCCTCCAAGACCGGATGCCGGCCGGGCAGCGGCTGGCAGGTAACCACGTATCGCACTCCCAGCAACGCAAACAGCCGGGGCGCATACGACGGATACTTCATCGGTGAAGCACCGCTGATGGCCGGATCGAAGGCACGTCCCAGCCGCAGCAGCTTCCCGGATACCACGCCCTGATAGCCGTTCAGCGTTTCAACCCGCAACACCGCTGCTTCGTTCAGCATCATGGCATCAGCCAGCGCCACCATCCGTTCGGAACGGGGCGTTGCGCGGAGGAACGCGATCAGGCGATCGGACTGTGACCATGCCGGCAGGCCCGGCCGTTGCGCCGGTGACAGACCCGTCAGCAGGCAGCTCCCCGGCAGCAATTCCAGCATGATCACCGCAACCGACAGCCAGCGCCAGCGCGCACGACGCAGCAACCCATCCGCGGCATACGCGGTCAATACGGCTGCGGCCAGCATCCCCGACAGAAGGAACCGGCCGGGCGAACGCAAAAACTCGGTCCCCGGCAACGGCACCCCACACGCCAGAATGAGCGCGGTCGCCCCCACTGCCCACCAGGCCACCGTCGCCCGCCGCCAGAGGCGGCGGCGCAGCAGCGCCAGCAACACCATGGCCGGCGCCGCCCAGCCGGCATAGGCGGCAACTTCCCAGTAATTCCCGGTCGAGGTCATCGCCTGCACCGTCGCCGGGGTCAGCAACGACTGCGTAAGAAAACCAGGCATCTTCACCCGCTCGCGGCGTGATTCGCTATCCGCCAGTCCACCCGCCCGCTGTGAATGCGCCAGCATGGTCGCCAGCGGCATGATCTCGTGGGCGGTCATCGCCACGAACACGCCGGTACTGATCAGCAGCAGCAGCACCGTCCGGATGTTCCGCACCCGGTCCCACTGGCGCCGGCGCCATGACGCCAGCCACCAAACCGCGATTCCCAGCAGGGTGATGACCACAAACTGGGGAAAACCGGCCAGCAGCTGCACCCCGGCCACCGCACCCAATGCCAGTGCCGCCAGCGGACCGCCACGCCGTCGCACCTGCACCGCGGCGGCAAACAACCACGGCGCCCACGCCATGCTCATCACATGTGGATACTGCCCGAGAAAGATCCGCGCAGTAAAAAAACCGCTGCCGGCAAACACCACCGCGGCGGCGGCCGCCGCCGCCGCCGACCGGCCCAGCGAACGGACCAGGCATACCATGCCCAGCGCCGCCAGAATGACGTGCGCCACCATACTCAGTCCGAAATAATTATCAGCGGGAAGCAGGAGATACAGCAGGGTCGGCGGGTACCAGCGGCAATACAGCGTGCCATCGATGACCCCCGGCCGGCCGGCCAGCAAGTAGGGATTCCAGCCGTCACCGGCCTCGGCAAAATAGCGGAGCAGCGGCATCGTGCAATTGCCCAGATCGCCGTTATCGTACGCCGACCCGCGCAGCAGCAGCGGCGTATAGCACAACAGCAGCAACCCGACCGTAACGAGAACACCCCGGGCATTGAGGCGGCGCACCACTCGTTCCGCCCGCGTCCGGCACCCGCCCCCCATTGCTACCAGCCGGAGCGGCGGCAGATTTCCGCTGCCGCCACGTCCGCACCGTCGAGCCGCAGCGCCGGCCACGGCCGGTCATCAGCCAGCAGCGCGGCGATATGCCCATGCCAGCGGCCCGCCATAAAATCCGCAGCCGGGATGGAACGCGCCACACCGTGGCGTTCCACCCCGTCGGTCAGTGGTGCGCATTCGGGATAGTCCGGGCGCGGCACATAGAGGAATTTCGTCTGCGCCGCCAGGCATTCGCTCACCGTGCCGTATCCCGGTTTGCCGATGACAATATCCGCCGCCGCCGTCACCGCTTCGTGCGGCATGCTGCTCTCCGCATCGAGTACCGTCAGGCGGCCGGGAAACGGGGCCGGCAGTTGCGACCAGGAAAGGAACTGCCAGTCCGCCGGAAACGACCGGGCGAAGTTCCGCACCGCCGCCATGGCAAATCCGCCAAACGACAGTACAATGATCCGGTCATGGGCAGACAGCCCCAGCAACCGCCGGATCGCCGACCGGTCGCCGGTGACCCGCCGCGCCAGCAGCGGAATATCGACCACCGTATTGAACGCGCGCGGGGCGGGGCCGAACGGCAGGCGCAGCAGCGCGTCTGCCCGGGCATACCAGGCCGCCTGTTCCGCCGCGTGCGGCAGAAACCCGGCATGCACCCGCCCCAGTTCGGCGTAGATCACATCCCAGGTGAAATTGCTGATGCCGATTGCCGGCAGACCCGCTGCTGCCGCCCAGGCCAGCGGCGCGGCGGGAATGTCCGCCAGCACCGCTGCCGGACGAAATGCCGCCAGCAGCTCATTGAACATACGCTGCTGCTCCGGGGTCCGCTCCGCCAGTTCCGCCAGTCCCGCCAACGTGCCGGGCAGGTCGAGCGTGACGCTGTTGGTCTGCCGCATTCCAAAATCGAAGACCGTATCGTGAATTTGTATCCCCGGCGGCGCCGCCGGCGGCAGGAATACCCGGTGCGGGCAAGCGGTGCATACCGCCAGGCGCAGGTCAGGCCGCCGCCGCCGCAGGGCGGTCAGCAGCGCCGCCATGCGGGTGGCATGGCCGAAACCGTGCCCGCTGACCACCACCAGCAGGCCGGGTGCCTGATTCATTCAACCCCGCCGGCCATGATGCCGACAAATGTGAGTACACGAGGTGCTGAGCCACTATGCATTTTCTGCTGCGAACCGCGCCGCAGGGACTTCGCCACTATCTGCGGCATGCGCTGCACCGGCATCGGGTGCAGCGGTTGTCCGGCATGCCCGGCTGGATGCTGGCCAGCGTCATTGCCCTCCTCATCGCCCTGCTTTATCTGACCATCCTGTACGAGCCGCTGCGCAATCGCGATGAACTCCCCTATTATCATCCGCCGGGCATGCCACCGGCTATCAGCAAGCTCCATTGACTCAGTCGCAGGTCAGCCGCAGCTTGTCCAGCACGTAAAAGATCAGGCCGGTCAGCATCGCCACCACCGTGGCCAGCGCCATCCCCGAGAGCGACACCGAGCCCAGTTTGACATGTGCCCCGCACAGGCCGACGACAAAGGTCACTGAAGTAAGCATCAGGTTGCGCGGCCGCGAATAGTCGACCCTCTTTTCCACCAGCATGCGAATGCCCGAGGCGGCGATGACGCCGAACAGCATGAGACAGATCCCGCCCATCACCGGCGTCGGGATGGTGCGCACCAGCGCCGCCAGCTTGCCGACGAAGGCGATGCCGATCGAAATCACCGCGGCGCCGCCGATTACCCGGACGCTGTAGACCTTGGTGATCGCCAGCACGCCGATATTCTCGCCGTATGTCGTCGTCGGCACCGATCCGACCAGCCCCGACAGGGTGGTCGAGATGCCGTCGCCCATCAGCGAGCGATGCAGGCCGGGATCGCGCGGCAGGTCGCGCCCGACGATGTTGCCCGTCACGATCAGGTGGCCGATATGCTCGGTGATCACCACGAACGCCGCGGGGAGAATGGTCAGGATCGCGCCCCAGGCCAGCTCCGGCCGCTGGAATGCCGGCAGCGAGAACCATGGCGCCGCCGCCACCGCCGAGAAATCGACCAGCCCGAACGCCAGCGCCGCCAGATACCCCCAGATCACGCCCAGCAGGACGGGAATCACCGCGAGGAACCCGCGCAGCACGATCGAGCCAAGCACCACCACCGTCAGCGTCGAGAGCGAAACCGCCAGCACTTTCGGATCGAGATACATGGCCGCCGCCGCGGCACTGCTGTCATCCATGACCAGTCCCGCCATTTTCGCCGCCACCGGGGCAAGTTCCAGCCCGATGATCGCCACCACGGCGCCCATCGCCGCGGGCGGAATGAGCACGTCGATCCAGGCGATGCCCGCCACGCGGATAATCAGCGCCACCGCCATGAAGAGCAGGCCGGCAACGACAAACCCGCCCAGCGCCTGCGCAAACGTTCCTCCGTCTGCGGCGGTCACCGCGAACACCGGCGAAATGAAGGCAAAGCTCGAGCCGAGGAACGCGGGGATTTTGCCCTTGGTGATGAAGATGTAGAGCAGGGTGTTGATTTCGTTCATCAGCAGCACCACCGCAGGGTCGATCTGGAACAGAAAGGGGATTAGCATCGAGGCGCCGAACATGGCGAACAGATGCTGGCAGGAGAGCGGCAGGCCCTCCCACAGCGGCAGCTTCTCTTCAACCTGGATGATCCGCCGCCCGCAGGCATCGGGTGTTGCCGTTGCACTCATGCTCGTCTCCTCCATGCGTCGCGTCGTTATGCGCGGGAACTGCGTTCAGCCGCCGCCCGTCCGTGCCGGTTCAACGTGAATCACCACCCGCTCAATTTCCGGAATATGCCGCCGCAGGTGCGCCTCCATCTCCTCCGTCAGCGCATGCGCCGCGGTAATCGGTGTCGCCGGCGGCAGCACGCAATGCAGGGTCACCGCCAGCCGGCCGTCGCATTCCTGGACATTCACCGCGTGCGGGGTGCGGCACAGCCGTTCGCAGGTGAAAAACGCCGCCAGGGCCTGCCGCACCCGTTCCGTCCCTGCCGTGCCGGCGTCGGCCACCGCCCGGGTCGGACGGCAGGGTTCGAGGTGCGTGTCAATCCGCACCAGGCCCCTGATTTCCTCACGCAGCGCCGCCTCGAACCGGTTGGCCAGCTGATGGGCATCCTGCACACTCAGCCGGTCATCGACTTCGAGATGCAGTTCCAGCCCGCGCTGACCGTCCGTCTCGTACCAGCGCAGGTTGTGTGTCGCCAGGCCATGCTCCGCCGCCAGCAGGCGCACAATTTTCCTGTCGTCGGCGCCCGCGTCCGCCACCGGTTCAACGTGGACCGTCACATCGACGTTGGGCAGCTGCCGGCGAATGGCCGCCTCACCTTCGTCGGCGATGTGATGCGCCTGCGCAAACGTCAGCGTCCTGCCGACCGCCAGGGTCACATCGGCAAACACCTCCGGGCCGCTTTTTCGCGCCCGCACCTGGCGCACCGACTCGACTCCGGGCACCGCGGCCGCGGCCGCCACCACGGTATCCCGCAATTCGGCCGGTACCGCGTCGAGCAGGTCATCAATCGACTTTTTCCCCAGCCGGTAACTCACCCCGATAACAATCAGCGCCACGCCCAGTGCCGCCACGGCGTCCGCCTGCCGCAGCCAGGGCAGCCCCAGCCGGTCGCCCGCCAGTACGCCGCACAAACCCAGCAGCACCACGCCCGACGACCAGATGTCCGTCGAAAAGTGCAGCGCATCCGCCTCGAGGGCCTGGCTCTGATATTTGCGCGCCGCCCGCATCAGCGCGCGCGACCGGCCGTAATCGACGACAATGGAGAGCAGCACCACCGCGAACGCCCAGCCGTTCACCGTCATGGTCACCGCCTCCGCCGACCGGAGGCGCTCCACCGCCTCGACAATGATCCAGACGCAGGTGCCCAGCAGCAGCAGCGTTTCAAACAGTGCCGAGAGGTTTTCGAATTTGCCGTGGCCGTAGGGATGGTTGCCGTCCGCCGGCTGCGCGGAGATTTTCACCGCCCACAACGTCACGATCGCCGCCACCAGATCAAGGCCCGAGTGCAGGGCCTCCGCAAGGATCCCCAGCGAATTGGTCCACCAGCCGATCCCGAGCTTGGTCACGGTCAGGGCCACCGCCGCCAGCACCGAGGCGAGCGCCACCCGGTGCTTTTCGCCGGCCATCGGCTGGCTGTCCGTCAGTTCCGTTGTCATGGCGTCCTCATGATGCCGCGCTGCCGCACCCCTGCCCCGCGGCAGTTTCTGCCCAACCGTGGGGAATCGTACCTCGCCCGGCCGTGGCCGTCAAACGCCTTCCCGCCGGCGCTTTTCCCCGCACGGTCGATATGCTATGGTTCGGCCATGAGCCGTGAACTCGCAATTGACTGGCAGCCGTTGCCCGGCCAACCGGCCGGCCGCTGGCTGCCGCTGGTGGTGCCGCAGACGCTGGAAAGCTGCAACAGTTTCCTGATCGACAGCGGCGGGGTGCTGCTGCTGATCGATCCCTGGCTGGGCCATCCCCGGCTGCGTCAGGAACTGGCGGAACGGCCGCCTGACCGGCCGCTGCTGCTCTGCTATTCGCACTGCCATCTCGACCATCTCAACTGCGGCGCGTACGCTGACGAGACCCTGGCGGCCTCGGCGCTGACCCTCATCCACACCGCGGGCGCCGCCGCCCTCGCAGCTGCCGATCGCGACCTGACCCAGGCGGCATTGTTCGACCAGACACTCGCCCCGATCACGGTCGGCGGCGAACTGTTCCGTGCCGCTGACCGTCCCGGCACCGAGCGCACCGTTGTCTTGCGGACGGGCGAACCGCTGACCATCCGCACCCTTGCCGATCCCGCCTGGCCGACCCCGGTGCAGGACCTGCTGTTCGGCGTGCGGACGGTGGCCCGCATCTATCACGCGCCCGGCCACAGCCCGGACAGCATTATCATCCGCGCGGGCAATGTCCTGTTCGGCGGCGATCTGCTGCATGCCGCCCATCCGATGGTCGCCGGCATCGTCGGCCATAATCAGGCCGACTTTGTCGCCACCCTCACCGCGCTGCGCGGACTGGTTGCCGCCGCCGGCATCGAACTGTTCGCCCCGGGCCACGGGCCGCTGCTGCCGACCGCCCGGCTCGCCGGCCGGCTCGCGCGCATCACCGAACAGGCCGCCGGCCATCATCCGCGCCGCTTCGACGCGGTGCGGCGTGACCAGCTGCTGGCGGAAGGGCTGACCATTGCGGAGGAATTGCGCGAACTGCTCGCGCTCATCGGCGGCCGGCTGCTGGTCGCCGCGCTCACGCTGCGCGAGCTCGACGAACCGGAGCTGGCCGACCGGCTCGAGCGCGAATTTGATCCGCAGACGGTCAATCTCACGTTTGCCGAATTTGCCGCGGATGTCGATCGACTGCGCGCCGGTGACGCGCTGCCGCTCATCGTCTTGCACCGCTTGGCCAAGCTCATGCATCAGTTGGGCGCGTTTTTCACTGCCGGGCCGCTGGAACGCGTGCTCGATCCCGTCCTGCTCCTGCGCGCCCGCCGCCTGCTGACCGATTTTCTGCTCATCAGTCACGGCCATAATCTGCCGGACGAGCGGGCGGCCGTCGCGCTGCGCGACCTGCTGGCGCAGGCCTTCCTCCCCGATCCCGGTCTCGACGCGCTGCTGGATGCTGCCGATGATCCTGCGGCCTTCTCTGCGGAACTGGCCCGGCGACTGGTCAGTCAGCCGGGCAATCGCCCGGTCGCCACCCTCGCACTGCCGGACACGCTCCCCGCGGTGCTGGTGGATCGCGAACGCCTGCTCGACGCCCTGCTGACCTTTGTCCGCGAAATGCCGGCCGCCACCCGGTTGACGGTAACGGTTGCCTGCACTGCCGCCGCCACCGTCACCATCCGCTGGTCGGGGCCGAACGTACTGAGTGACCCGGCCATCGCTGCGCTCAGCCGCTGTTGTGCCGCTGCCGGCGCGGAATTCACTGTCACCGATGGTCAGACGGTGCGGCTCGTATGCCCAATCGCGTCACCCGCCACCTGAACACTGCCGCACCGACGCTCCCCCGCAGCTGACCGCACCTGCTGTTCCGGCCATTCGACAATCAGGATAGGAGCATGCCTCCGGTTAATCAACCGCTGCTGCGGGATTGTGACTCTGCGCCATAAGTTAATAAGTTATGCTCCGTCCCCAAGAATGAAAGAGCAGGCCCCCCGCACGCCGAAGCGCCGGAGAGCCTGCGGGTTTGATTCAATTACCGGCTATGGCCGTTCCCGCGGTTCTGCGTCCCGTGATTGCCGTTACCCTGGCCGGGATTGCTGCTATCGGTATGGCCCGCGTCATTGCCGTGACCGTTGTCGTCATGCGTCGCGGCCCCGCCATTGCCCGCAACGGTCGTCGTGATCCGCCCGATATTGCCGCCGCCATTATTGCCACCTTGGTTATTGCCCGGCTGCCGGCATCCGCCATTCGGCTGGTTGCCATGAGTATTGCGCTGCGCCAACTCACCACAGGTGCGGTTGCCGTCACGATTGCCCTGATTCATTGCCTGCCCCTGCTGCCGGCGGTCACGCTGCGTATCGCGATTTATCACCCGGTCCTGCTGCCGGCTGCCGCCGCGATTGCCATTGCCTATTGCCCCCCCCTGCGGCTGCTGGTCGCGGCAATTGTTCGTCGGGCGCATCCCGTCCTGACGCTCATGCCGCTGGGCAGGACCCTGTCCGCGTGGCTCCGTCTGTTCGCGACCATGCATCACCGCCGCACCGCCGTCTTCATGCCGTCCGTCATCGTTGCCGCACCGCGGCGTAACCGGCACCGGCGGGCATGCACTGGCCGGCTGTTGTTCGTGCCTGACATGCGCCGGTACCCGGCGCGGCGTTTCCGGACGCGCCTGCCCGCATGCACGTGCAGCTCCCGGCGACATCAGCGCCGGATTGGGGACAGGCGGCGGGCACGGCACGCACTGCGCAACTGCCACGTCGCTGCTGCCGGTCGCATTGGCGCTTTGTTCCTCGCTGCTCACCGCCACTGCAATGTTCACCGCTTCGGTTGTGCAGGCAATCTCGCAATTATCCACAGTCACTTCTTTCCTGTCATCCGCGAATGCCGGCACCGCCATCGCCCATGCCATACCGACTGCTACTGTTGCGATCATCCTCTTTTTCATCTTTCGCCTCCGCGTGGTCGTTCTGTGCTGCTTGTCTGATAAGAACAACCTCCCCGCCAAAATGTTTACACTAATAATACCTATCGGTAGTATTTTTATTTTTCTTGCTTATCTGCAACATGTTGTGTGTTGTGTGAGCGGTATATTAGTGAGTGCGGCCGATAGGGTGCTGCTTGTTTATTACCAATATGTTGCGCATGTCACTCCCGTTCGCGCACCGTAAGTTCCTTCGGTTGGTGCTGCTTTGGATGCTGCCGATACGTCAGGCGAGTGGCAGTTCAACCATTGCCGTGGTACCGCTCCCCGGGACCGACTCGAGCCACACCCGGCCGCCATGTGCCTCAACGATACGGTGGACGGAATACAAGCCCAGCCCGGTTCCGGCACGGCTGTGCGCGGTGCGCGACAGCCGGCTGAACGGCTGGAACAGCTGCTTGATCTCATCATCCGTCATCCCCTGTCCCTGATCGGCAATCGCCACCCGCACGTGCGTCGCCGTCCTGGTCAAGGTCACTGCCACCGGCATTTCCGGTTGGCTGTATTTCAGGGCGTTGGTCAGCAGATTGCTGATCACCCGGGCCAAACGCAGCGCATCGCCAACCACCGGGCACCGGTCCGGTCCTGCCAGGGTGATTTCGCGATCACGATGCAGTTCGCACAGGTCCGCCACCGTCTCCCGCACGACCTGTGCCACATCAACCTGATCGCGAGCCACTGTCAGTTTGCCCGACTCAATCCGCACGGTTTCCATCAAATCGCGGGTCATCCCTTCGAGACGGCGGCATTGTGCGGCGATACGCGCATGATATTCCTTGTGCTGTGCCGGCGTGCTCATCGGCAGCAGCTCATTCAGTCCGCTGATGATCGTCAGGGGCCCGCGCAGATCATGCGCCACCGCCGCCAGCGCATGCTGCCGTTCCATTTCGCGCGCCGCCAGCGCATCCGCCATGGTATTGAAAGTATCCGCCAGCGCCCCCAGCTCGTCCTGCCGGGTCACCGTCACCCGCGCATCCATTTCGCCGCGGGCCAAACGCTGCGTGACCGCGTCCAGTTGCGCGAGCGGGTCGAACACCTGCTTCCAGAACTGATAGGCGTTCAGCAGCAGCAGCAGGGCAAACAGCGGCACCGTGGTCACCACCACCACATCAATCGTCCGGTTGAGCTCTTCACTGGCGCGCCGCGTTTCATTCATCCGGGTCATGTTGGCCTGTCGATACTGCTCCAGCGCGTTGATCAGCCGGTCAATCGTCCGCTGCAGCGCCGGGGTCGGCCGCACCGGCGACACCACCAGCGCGGCGCGAAACTGCGCATAATCCCCCAGCACATCCTGTGCCGAAGCCTTGGTCGGAACTGATGCCGCCGCGAGAGCGGGAATCAGCTGATCCGCCTGCACCAGCAGTTGGTTGTTGGCGACCAGATACGCGCTGTCGTTATAGGCGAGAAACAGCAGCGAATTGCGCCGGTGTGCCAGTACCGTAATCTCCAGTTCATGCGCCAGGTTCAGTGCCATTGAATTCCGGTGCACATCCTGCGACATCCGTTCGAGCAGGGTGGTGGTGATGATCAGCACCGCACCCATGACCAGGAACAGCAGCATGATCACCATGATGCGCAGGACTGCACCGCGCGTGATCCGGCCTTTCGCCAGCAGCGTCAGCGGCAGCAACGTGTAGCGGCGGCCGGGCGGCGGCGCTGCCGGCGCCGCCGGTACGCTATGCGCCATTGTTCGTCCGGGATACCGCCGGGGTCAGGCGCAGTCCGTCCGGAAGTTCGGCAAGCTGCCATGCGCCCGGATCGTGCGGCAGCGCCAGTTCCCAGCCGCGTTCGCGCTCACCCGTGCGATCAATAATGCGGATGATCACCGGCAATTCCATCGCTTCCCGCAAACCGTTCAGATTGACCGCGCCCAGCAGCACATGCCATGCCGGCCGCGCGAGCGCCCGCGCCTCCGTCGTCGCCTGCTCCAGCTGCGTGCGCGCCTGCAGCACCGCCATGCACAGCGCGCGCCAGCGGACATCAGTCGCGCGCACTGCCGCCAGCTGCTGCTGGTCGATACTCCGGGCCAGTTCGCCGCCGCGCGCCGCCGCCGTATCGCCGCCCAGCACCGCCTGCAGCACCCCGCACGCAGGCGACAGGCAGCCGTATCGTGACAGCGTGCCGAATCCGCGAGTGTCCCCGTCGCGGATCACCCCGCAATGCGCCTGCACCCGCACCACCAGCGTCAGGGGCCGGCTGGCGGCGGCATAATGCTCCGCCGCCACCGCGAGTATCCCCGGCTCGTAGCAGCCGCCGCGATTGCAAATCTGCATCACCGCACCGCGTCCGCCCGCCAGCGGCGGCAGCATGAGTCCCACCCCGCTGCGCGCGAACCGCTCGCGCGCCTCCGCCTCCGCTTCGTCAGTGCAGGTGACGTGCAGCGCGCCGCACTGCGTTGCGCCGCTCTGCCGCGCCAGCGCCGCCAGCAGCATGTTGGTGCGCAGCGGCGGCACCTCGCACCCCACCAGCGCCGCGCAGCGCCGTTCGAGGAAGCGGTCCACCAGCGGCGGTTCCGCCGGCACCGGCAGCGCGGTGGTCAGGCCGGGCACGGCAATCACCGGCATGGCCGCCGACGGCACATACGGTTCAGCCACAAAGCGCGCCGCCGCCGGTTTGGCCGCCAGCGGGGCGAACGGCACCGGCGCGACAGTTGGCGCAACCGCCGGAGAAGCTGCGTTTGCCGGCGCCGTATCGGGCGCGGGCGACGGTGTCTCCATGCGGTCCAACGCCTGCGCTGCGGCGTTCAGGACCCGGTCCGCCACTGCGCGCAGGGGTATCGCCGCCTCCCGCCCTTCCCCGGCCGCCGCCACCGCCTCCGTTGCCACCGCCTGCACTCCCGCCGCCGCAGTCGCCGCCTGCGCGATCAGGTCCGCCACTTCACGTTCACCCGGAGGGAGAAACAAATCCAGCAACCCGCTCACCTCGTCCAGCACTTCCTGCGGCTCGATGCTGCCGCGCGCGGCGCTCTCCAGCAGGGCGCGCAGCGCTTCCAGGCGCTGCGCGATCTGCGTGCGGCGCGCCGCCACAAACGCTTCGCCGCGCAGCGCCAGTTTCGTCGCCTCGTCCGCCTGCGCCGACCATGCCGCCGCCTCCGCGCCCGCCGCACCCCGGGCAATGACTTCGGCAACCAGGTGGGGATTGTTGTGCAGTTCCAGCCGCGCATTATTCAGCAGTTCCAGCAGGCCGCGCCGCTGCCGGCGGCGCATCAGCATCAGCACCGCGGAAAGGGTGCCCGAGGCGCGATACGCCTCCCGCACCTCCGCCACGGTTGTGACCAGCAGTTCCAGGGCCGAAGGAGTAGTGCCGTACGCCGAGCCGCTCATGACTTATCTCGCTTTCCGTTTCGGTTTCGCCGGCACACTGTCCTGCGGGTTGACGAGAAACTGCAGCTGCACATACGGCGCATACGTGCCGTCCGGATTGATAATCGTCACCGGCAGCACCTCGGTATACGGCTGCTCCAGCCCGCGGTTGGCGGTGGCGCGCAGTTCCAGCGTCAAACGCGCCTCCTGCCCGCTGACCACCGCGAATGCCAGGGCCACCTCGCCGATCTGCACGCACGGCCGCATTTTTGGGTTCGGCGGCGGGGTATAGGTCAGCGCCGCCCCGTCCCGCACCACAATGGGCTGCTTCTTGTCGTAGACAAAAAAGTGCGCACCGGCGCGGAAATTGTTTCCGGTGAGCGTATAGGTGCGCGCGGGAAAACTCCGGGTCTCGCCCAGCGGGAGAATGAACTCGTCACGATAGTCGCCGGTAATCTGCGGCGGCGCGCCCGGTTTCGCCGCCCGCTGGTCCGCGGCCGGCACCGCCGCCGGCGCAACCGCATGCGGCGCCGCTGCCGGCGCGACTGTCGCCGACTGTGCCATCGGCGGCGTTCCGCCTGGCGCGGCAGGCACAGCGGCAGCGTCCGATTGCGCGGCGGGCATCGCCACCGACGGCGCCGCCGCCCCCGCGGGCACCGGCACCACCACCACCCGCGGCGCCGCCTGCGCCGCCAGCCGCGTCAGCTGCGCAATCGTTGCCGCCGACAGCGCCAGTTCGCCCGTCAGCGGCTCCGCCGGAGCCGCCGGCACCGCGGGCCGCAGCTGCGCCGTCGCGCCCGCCAGCCCCTTGGCCAGCGACGCCTCCAGCGCATCGATCCCCTCGCGGAACGACGCCAGCTGCGTCACCACCCGCCCGACCGGGTCATCGGCGTCCGCCGTCCCCGCCAGCAGGTTGCGCTTGAACGCGCGCCTGATTTCCGCCCAGCGGTCAGCGTCCGTGCCCGCCAGTTTCCCCGTCAGCTCGCGAAATTTCAGCAGGTTCGACTCCGCTCCCGTGGTCAGCGTCTGCGCCTCGCTCTTGTAATGGTCGAAGATCAGGTCGTCAATCTCCGCGTCGGTCATCACCGGCAGCACCTTCTCCGCCAGCCGGTTCATATTGCGGTAGGACCCCTGCAGCTTGAAGGCCGGCTCGGTGCGGTAGGCCTCGGCGGTACCCGCGGAGCGGATGTATTCCTGGTTGACCCGGTAGACGACGTCGCGGATGCGGATCAGCCGGCGCATCACCTCGACCATCTCGTTCAGTTCCTCGGGCGCATAGTTGCCCGTAAAATCGACGTTCCCGCCGCGGCCCGACTGCGCCAGTTGAATCACCGCCTGCACGTCCTGCTGGCTCGCCCGGCCCAGCCGCGCGAGAATGGCATTCGCCGTCACCGCATTCTCCAGATAGCTCTCGCGAAAAATGTCCTCATTGTTGGAAACCACGTCGCCGAGATTGTAGGTGTCGGCGCGGTTGGCCAGCATGTCGGGAATGACGAACCGGGCCCCGCTCTCCGTGTACGGATTGCCCGCCATCACCACCATGACCTTGCGCCCGCGCAGGTCGTAGGTGCGCGGCTGGCCGCGGAACACCCCCTCGATCTTGCGCTGCGCATCGCACAGCGAGATGAACTTCTGCAGGAACTCCGGACTGGTGTGCTGGATGTCGTCGATGCACAGCATCACATTGTCGCCCATCTCCAGCGCGAGATTGAGCTTGCTGATCTCCTCGCGCGCCGCGGCGTTGGGCGCCTCGGCGGGATCGAGCGAGGTGACGCGCGGCCCGAGCGCCGGCCCGTTGATCTTCATGAACACCGTGCCCAGCCGGTTGGCGATGTACTCGATCAGCGTCGTCTTGCCGTAACCCGGCGGCGAGATGAGCAGCAGCAGCCCCATGCGGTCGGTGCGCTTGTCCGCGCCCGTGGTCCCCACCTGCTTGGCCAGGTTGGCCCCGAGCAGGGGGAGGTAGAACTGGTCGATGAGCCGGTTGCGCACAAAGGTGGTGAGCACGCGCGGGGTGAACTCCTGCAGCCGCAGTTCCGCGCGGCGCTGCGCCAGCAGCGCCTGCTTGCGCGCCAGGCAGCGCGTGAAGGCGGGCACATCCTCCGCCGCGAATCGTTCCAGTTTCTGCATGAAACCGTGGTAGTTGAGCTGATAACTGCCGCCGGCAATGACCGGGTGAGTGCCGACCATGCCGCTGAGGGTCACTGTGGCGCTGGCCGCGCCCGCCGCCGCCGCGATGCCGCCGCCCGCCAGCAGCAGCCCCGCCGCCTCGTCGAGGAATGCCGGATCGTGGCGGTTGCCCGCAGCGGTCAGGAAGGCCGCCAGCCAGTCGCGAATGACGCACCACGCCGCCCGCCGGTCGTGCTTCACCGCCTCGCGCGCCGCCGTGAAGTCCGCCAGCGCGCCGCGCTGGCGCAACGCCTCAAGACAGTCGTTGGCCAGCGCCGCCGCCTCGCTGCTGACGACGAAACGGTCCCCGTCGCCCAGTTCCTCCGCAAGATATTCCGCCGCGGCGTCGCTGGACGCCTCGCCGCACCAGCCGGCGTCGGCATAGGTGGCCAGGCCGTCGCGCAGCTCAAGCAGGATGCTGCGGTCCTCCCAGCCGGGGAACTGCCGCCGCGCCGCGCCGCGGCTCCTGAGCCGCGCGCCCAGCACGCGCTTCTCCTCCGCCCCGGCGGAATCCTCCCACCACAGCCGCGCCAGCGCGCGCACCGCCGGGGCAAACCGCAGGCGGCGCAGCTCCGCATGCAGCCGCAGCAGCTCGCCCAGCAGCCGCGCTGCGTCGGCATCGTGCACGCCCTTGACATACCCCTCCGCATGGCGCGCCGCCATGGCGGCGCGCACCGCCTCGAGCCGGGCCGCCGGGTCATGCGCCCGCCACGCCGCCACCGCCGCCGCGCCGCGCTGCGCCGCCGCCACCAGGATGCCGTAGGCGAGGTATTCGGCGCGGTATACCGTCGGGCTTTCCGCCACCACCTCGCGGGCCCAGACCGCGCGCGTGGCCAGGAATTCGGCATCCTGCACCGGCTCGAAATATCTGGTCCCCGACAGGTGGTAGTGCATCTCCCCGTCGCGCAGCACCATGGTCAGGTCGAGCGGCTGCGTATTGACGGCGAAGTTGTGCCGGCCGAAACGGATGATATTGGCGCCGTCGACATACAGCTCGAGCTTGTCCTTGAGCTGGCGCACCGCATCCTGCTGGATGGTCTTCAGCCGCCCGAGGATATCCTCGGCGCGCACGGTGTCCTCCGCCGCGGTCAGTTTCGCCGCGGTGTCGCGCACCTTGTCGATCATCAGGTCGGCGGCGAAATAGGCGTTCAGCCCGTCGAGTTCGGTGAAGCCCGCCGCGCGGTGGCGGATCCCCGTGAGGATGCGCTCCGCCGTCTCCGCCAGCGCGTTGCCGCGCCGCTGCCGCGCCTCCGTCAGCTGCACCTTCCGGGCCGAGAAGGCGCTGTAGATCTCCTCGCGCTTGGCCGCCAGCTGCGGGATGAACTCGTCGAAATCGGCGTAGGTCCCCTCGAGCTCCTCGAGCTGCACCATCAGCTTGGTCAGGTATTCGTCGCATTTCGCCGCGTCGCCCGCCAGGTCGAGGTAATTGGTAACCGCCTGCGCCAGCAGCTTGAGCTGCGCCGCGAACTGCGCCGCCCCCTCCGTTCCCGCCAGATCGCGCCGCCGCGCCTGCACCAGCGACTTGACCTGGTTGAGCGCGGCATAAATGGTCGAAATGCGGTCGACAATGGCCGTCGTCTGCGTGGCGTCGTCGATTTTCAGCGTGCCGACGATCTCGATCAGCATCTCGAGTTCGCCCGCCGCGCCGCCGATGGCCTCCGCCAGCGCGGTCGCCTCCCTGCCGGTGGCGACCTGCGCCACCTGCGCGCGGAATTCCTCCGCCCGGGCGGCGTACGGCGCCAGCGCCGCGTCGCCCAGCAGGAACTGCACGCACCGGCCCGACAGTTTGTCGCTGTGGGTGACGATCTCCTGTTCCAGTTCCGCCAGCGCGGCAAGGTCGATGTAGCGCACCTCGCGCGCGGTCACCAGGCCGCCGCGCAGCCCGCGCAGCGCCGCCAGGTGCCCCACGAACACATCGATGCCGGTCAGCGCATAGTAGTCGATGGCGCGGATGCGTTCCGCCACCTGCTGGCGCAGCCGGCGGTTTTCCGCCGCCGCCGTGCGCTTGAGCCGGGTGACCTTTTCGAATTCCTCGATCGCCGCCGCGGCGGTGGCGCGGATGCCGTCCAGCGGCTCGCGCAAATTGCCCGCCGCCGCGTCGCCCAGCCAGAAATAGGTGTCGAGCACCGTCGCCGTCTGCCGCACCAGGTCGGTGTACAGCCCCGCGTAGCTGTCGTCCTTGCCGCACAGGGTCAGCAGTTCGTGGCATTCCGCCAGCGCATTCACCACCGTGGCGCTGCCGATCTTGTACAGGAACGAGTCGGTCTGGGCCGCCGCCGGCACCACATTGCGCCCGACATACGGCGTCTGCCAGACCTGCAGCGCGTGATGCTTCTGCGGCTGGTCGTCGCAGCGGAACAGCACCATTTCGCCGCTGTCGAACGTGGCGAAGCCGTTGCAGACGATCGGGGTCTGCACCTTCCGGGCGATGCGGTTGTACGAGAGCAGGATGTCCACGCCCGTCTCGCGGTTGAGGAAATCGTAGAGGAAATCCTCGCCGTTGGGCGCCGCGCAGCACCCGGCGTACACCATGCCGTCGAATTCATTGTCGAACAGCTTGTACTCGCCCGTCTGCAGGAAATAACCGTGGGCGAAGATGATGCCGTGGTCGTCGGGCAGCAGCACGCAGGCCTTGGCGATGTCGTCAATCCGCCGCACCGTGCGCAGCTTTTCGCTGAAGACCAGATAGCGGAATTCCTTTTCCTGGAACGGCCGGATCTTGAGCAGGATGAGCGCGCCCACCAGCGCATAGTGGATTTCCGCGTCGTCCAGCGTCTGGTCGCGGTTCTCCACCGGCTCGGAATAGATCCCCTCGCCCGTGTCGGTGTTGTCCTCGAGCTTGACCGTCAGGTCGCCATGGATGCATTCGACGAAGATGCGGTCGTCGATGCTGACGTGCGGGTTGGCGCCCAGCCGGTGGAAATCGCGCACCGCCCGCCGCCATTCAAACTCATGCTGCGGCGGGTAGGCGAATTCGTGGTCCGCGCGGTTGCCGAGATAGGCCAGCGCGCCGTTGTCGAGCGACCATTTGAAGGTCTTGAGGTCCGTTGCGGTGGCGCCGACCTGGAAGGCCATGTACAGGTACGGCCCGATGATCCGGAACGCCGAAAAGGTCGAGCCGCGGTAATATTTGTAGAGTTCCTTGAAGTCGCGCTCGAACTCGCCGGAGCGCAGCAGGTCGAGCGGCTCCTCGCGGAATTGCCGGTCGCGGTAGGAATACAGGGTAAATACGTCGGCGAGGTTGGTCTCCGTCTTCAATCCCATGCGCACGTTGTAGCCGAGCAGGAACCGGTCGCCGCCGATGACGATCATGTCGCGCGGCACGCAGTTGTTCGCCGTGGTGATGCGCTCGGTGCCGAGCAGCGCAAAGGGCACCGCACCGAACACCGCGCGCCGCGACTCGTCCAACGCGGTCAGCCGTTCGCGCAGCAGCTCCGCCTGCGCGTTCAG
>CAZFBR010000035.1:0-20317 GCA_964517215.1 uncultured bacterium | reverse complement strand
TTTCCCCGCTGCATGCCGGCCCGGTATTTCACCGGTACCGACAGCAGCCGCCCCCCCACGCGCAGCAGCGTCCGCTTCAGCACGCCAAGATTCGCCAGCCGGGAAGCCAGTGCACGATTCTGCAGAAAATGGTCACAGGTTTTATAACAGTAACATGGCGCAAAATAGGGATTATCAACCTTGTCCGCCCGGCAATTGCACCGGAACTCGTCGAAGGCGCGCGAAAACCAGATTTGCGCAAAATCGCGCTGATGCAGGTTGCCCAACGGCTTGTCAAACGCGCTGTAACACGGCACCACCCCGCCATCCGCAAGAATCCGGCAATTCTGCCAGGCGGAATAGCACGGTACCGCATTGACTGCATGCCTATCATATTCGCCGGAAACCGCGTCCTGCGGATGATCAAGGCGCTGCAGCCAGGTGTCCAGTTGCGACATATTCAGCCGGTACTTTTCTCCCAAGCGCTTTGCTTCACCCAGCAGCTGCCGCAGCTGCACGACCGCATCGCCATCAATCAGCAATCCCTGATATGCCGGAAGGATCGGATCAAACAGCACCAGATTGCACTGGTCGGCACCAAGTTCAGCCGCCAACGTGACCATCTGCGGAATCTCATGAAAGTTGGTGCGGAATATCACATTGGTTATGGTCAGGTACTTCACTCCGGCGGCAGTACGCCGCGCATGCAGGTACCGCATATTTTCGATGAGTTGCAGGTAATCTCCGACGGTCGTGCCCGGATGCGTGGCCGTATACGTTGCCGCGCTGGCGGCCCACAGACTCACCGTCAGCTGCTCAAGTCCCGCCGCCAGCAGGCGGTCGATCACCGGCGGATGCAATCCGCGGCCGTTACAGGTCAGCCGCACAGCCAGACCCTCGTGTCGCGCCCGCTCAATCAGCTCGCAGCACGCAGCGTGGCTGAACGGATCACCTCCGCCGGAAAAATGCACCTCATGGCAATGCAGCAGCGCCAGCTCATGCAGCAACCGTTCCGCCATTGCTGTCGGCAATTCCCGGTCCCGCACCGCATAGCCCTGTGCCGCGGTCCCCAGAAGCGGTGAACGAAACCAGCAGACCATACACTGATTGGTGCACCGGTTGGTCAAATCGATTTGGGCATGGAACGGCCCGGTGTATGCCTGCCGCTCTGACAGCATCCCGCCCACCCGCAACGCGGTCTCCTGCTTGCGCCGCACCTGTTCCGGCCACGTCCCCAAACGATGCCGCCAGCGCTGCCAGCGACCGACCAAGCCCGGCAGGCCCGGCAAGCGCAGGTGCGCTTCCTGTTCCGGGAACCACCAGGCCAGACGCAGCGCATAAACCCAGCGATAGTAGCTGTCTGACCACCGGGCCATTGCCGCCGCGCAGCGGCGGGTATAGTCCTGGTAAACGGCCAGAAACAGCGCCTGTTCGTCGGTGTCCGTGGCAATGCCGCTCAACGCATAGCGCCGCGCCAGCCGCCGCAGCGCATCAAAACGCCGCTGCCGCACCCCCAGGGTATTTTCCCCGTCAGCAGTATGCCACCAGACAGTCGCCGGCGTGGCAAATCCGGGGTCATCAAGGACGATCCCGTATTCCTCCATCCGGTTGAACATGCTGCTCCCGCGGAACAGCATGGTTCCTTCATGCCAGAGATTGACCCGGGCCAGCCGCGGCGCAACCCTCCGGAAAAAGCGCAGGGTCTGGCGAAAATCCGCCTCGCTTTCTCCCGGAAAACCTGCCATGAAATTTACCGCGACTGCGATGCCCGCCGCCGCCAGTTCCGCGATCAGGCGCTCAGCATGCGCCAGGTCGAGGTGTTTGCGCATCAGTTTCTGCACCCGCGGCGAGCCGCTCTCAATGCCGACTTCCACCGCGCGGCAGCCTGCCGCCCGCAGCAGATCGACCGTCTCCCGATCCATACTGCGCAAGGCGATGAGGTTCCCCGTCCAAGTGAAGGGAACTGCCAGCTGCCGCAGGCGCTCACAGAATTTGCGCACCTCCCGGATGCTGCCGTTCATCGCCGCATCGCTGAACCGCAATTCCCGCAGTTCGGGAAACTGCGCCCGATAATGTTCCACTTCCCGGAACAGATAATCCCCGGACTTGCTGCGGTAGGTCTTGCCCAGTACCAACTCTATGCAATAGGCACACTGATTGACGCAGCCCCGTGAAAAAATCACATCCAGGCCATGCGGATTTTCATAATCCGCCAGCACAAAGTCACGGTAATCAGGAAACGGCGCGGCATCGAGTTCAGCCAGCGGCTGTTCGGGAACTGCCTGCCGCACGCCCTGATACTCCCGCAGCAATCCCGGTACCGTCGCCAGGTCGCGCCGGCCGTGCAGCGCCTCAAGCAGCGCCGGCAGGGCGCCATCTGCCTCGCCGGAAATGACATAATCAATCGCCGGTTCGGCCGCCAGCCGCCACCCCGAGCAGCAGCTGCGCGCTTCGATCCCGCCGAAAACAATCGGGATCTCCGGCAGCAGCTGCTTGCAGCGCCGCGCCAGCTGCACCGCAAACTCTCGCGTGGTGACTTGCGCCGAGAATCCGATTATGCGCGGACGTTTCCGTTGCACTGCAAGGAGCATCTGCTGCAGAAAAGCGTCGTGGCGCTGCTGCAACGCCGCCACCGCCTCCGGTGACATCCAGAAGCCGACATCTTCATTGCGCCAGCGGACCCGGTCGGCCGCGGTGAGCCGGCGATACAGCTGGAGGCTCAAATCCCAGCAGTGGCAGGTGTATCCCGCAGCCTGCACTGCCGCCTTGAGAATCGCCAAATGCATCGGCGGATGGGTTATCGTCCAGCAGGGGCACTGGATCAACAGCAGATCAAGGGCCATTACCGCCACCTGCAGTTGCCGGCAAATATCCGGTCATCTTTTTCCTCAGGTCCCACGCAGCCATATTCTCTTCCACAGCATCGCGCCAATTATAGTATATTTGACAGCGTTGTACGAACAATCTATCGTTCGCGTATCATGCGCATCGCGGTCTTGGATCTGCTATTCAACTGGCCCCCCGACGGCGGCGCGCGCACCGACCTCAAGGAGCTGCTGGTCCGGCTGCACCGTGACCATCACGTCACGCTGCTCGTCGCCGATTGTACCCGCCACTTTCCGCGCGGGCGCAATGCCGCCTGCCTCGGTCTCCCGGTTGAGCACATTCCCGCCGCACCCTGGCAGTTCACTGCCGACGAATTCGCCCGCCGGTTGCGCGCCGTACTTGATCGTCTGCAGCCGGAGCTGCTGTTCTTTGCCGACGGCTGGTATATGAAGCCGGCCATTCTGGCCCGGCTGCAGCATTTTCCGTATGTCCTGCGGTTTTATGCCTACGAGGGTTTGTGCCTGCGCCTGCATTTCTTTCGCCACGGGCAAACCTGCCCGCGCGATTATCTGGCCGGCCATCCCGATGACTGGTGGCAGTGCACCCAATGCGCACTCGGCTGGATTGCCCGGCATCGCAGCCGTCCGTTCTTTTTCGAATATCTCGGCAGCGGGGCCTGGCTGCCCGGGTATCGCACCACCGTGCGCACCGCCCTCGCCCATGCCCGCGCCATCATCTGCTACAACGAGTTCATCCGGCAGCGCCTGCTCCCCTACAGCCGGCGCGTGCATCTGCTCCCCAGCGGGATTTGCCCGGACAACTTTGTGTTTCATCATGCCGCGCGGCGCAGCAACGGCCACCAGCGCATTCTGATGGTCGGACGCACCGCAGACGAAACCAAGGGCTTTGCCGTCCTGCTCGCAGCCTTTCGCCTGCTGCGCATGCGTTACCCGCACCTGCAGCTGATTGCCACCAGTGAAACGGGCAGTGCCCATCCTGAGCCCGGCGTCACCCTGCTGCCTTGGCAGACGCAGGAACAGCTGCCCGCCCTCTACGCCGATGCCGATATTTGCGTCGTACCGTCAGTCTGGGAGGAACCGTTCGGGATTGTCGCCCTCGAAGCGATGGCGTCGGGAGTCCCCCTGGTTGTCACCGATGTCGGCGGTCTGCAGGATATCGTCTCCCATCGCCATGACGGTCTCATCTGCCGCCGCGGCGATCCGCAGGCGCTCGCCGCAGCGCTCACCGAACTTATCGAGCAGCCCGAGTTCGCTGACACGCTGCGCCGGCATGCCCGCGCCACCGCACAATGCTACACATGGGATACCGTCTACCGGAAATTTTCCGCCATACTCACGGACGCGGCAGCAAGTGCGCCCGCTGCAGCAGCGCCAGTGTCCTGATCCCCAGCATTTTCCAGCGGCCGCGCCGCTGATAATCAGAGCGCGTCAGATCGATAGCGCGCACCGGCACCGGGGTTGTGCCCGCCAGCACTCCCCGCTGCGCCAGCACCAGCACGATAATGGCACTGACACTCACCGTGTCCTGCCGCTCGGCAAAAAACCGGTGCTCAACCGCAGCCAAAATATCACGTACCCGATGCCTGCCGTCCGTCAGCTGCCACCATGCCCGGGTCAGATTTGCCGCGGCCGCCAGCCGCCGCAACCGCAGCCCCAGCGATGCGCGGGCGGGGATCATCCGGTAATATCCTGAAACCGCCGCCCGCGCGACCAGCCAATAGTCAAGATTGCACAACCGGCATGCATTACGGCGCGGGACATCATCCAGCAGCGAGTTCGGCAGAAAATTAACCCGGTGATGATAGTAATCCGGCCAGCCGCCGGCGAAGACGGTGCCCAATCGTGGCGCTTCAGTGTACAACTGCGTGCCGGGATGCGGCGTGCAAAACTGTCCAACATACACCGGCACTTCCAGCGGATGAAAATATTCCGCCCAGGCGCAGCCGGCAAGAATTTGATCAATAAACTGCGCCTGGTGATAATACGAAGCCAGTGTGTCGCCCGGATTGAATGCCATATAGGTGAACATCGGATACAGGCCATGCTGTTTCAGCAGTTCCGCCGCCTGTCGCGTCTGGTCGAGCGATTCGTCCTTGCCCACCTGGCGATGCGCTTCGGGGTCAGCGGTTTCAATTCCCAGTTCCATCCCGAGGCAACCGGCAGCACGCACCAGTGACAGCAGATGCTGCTGCTGGACAATGTGTGAGGCGCGGGTCAACCCCACCCAACGCAACGGCAGGCGGCGGGCAATCAACTCGCGACACAACCCCGCCAGGTATTCGCCGTCAAGAAACAGGTTGTCATCCCAGAAATGAATGCTGCGTATCCCGAAACGGCGGTACAACGCTTCCATTTCATCCACTACCCGCGCCGGCGACCGCCAGCGCAGCTGTCGCCGCCAGAATTGCGGCGACACGCAATAACTGCAGCCGTACGGGCAGCCGCGCGACCCCATCACCGGCACCCGCCGCCCCCCCACCAGATGCATCGGCGTCGTGTACGCTTCCATCGGCAGAAGATCCCAGGCAGGAAACGGCAGGGTGTCGAGGTCGGCAATAAAGGGTCGGGGTGGTGTTGCCACCGCCTTGCCATCCCGACGGTACCACAATCCTGCCACTTTCGCCGGGTCCTTATCCGCGCGCAGGCATTGCAGCAGCTCAACCAGCGTTGCTTCACCCTCATGGGTGATCACATAATCGCAATACTTCAGCACTTCCTCCGGAAAGAGGGTGGGATGCACTCCGCCGCAGATGAGCAGTGGCGGCACTACCGACTTTTGCCGCAATGCCGCCAGCAGGCGATAGGCGGATTCCGCCATCGGGGTCCAGCAGGTCATCAGCACAACATCCGGCGCCCGTCGCAGCAGTTCCTCTTCACCCGTTGCCAAGTCCATGCCTGTTCCCTGCAGATCAAGACAGGACAATGCCATGTCCGGAAAGCTGCGCCGGACCACGGCAAGCAAATACCCCAAACCAAGCGGCATGATTTTTTTATGCCGGTGATTCGCCTCGAGCGGCGGCTGCACCGCCACAATCCGCCGGATTTGCCGATGCGCCATGTCAGACCGCTCCCTGCCGGCGAATGATGCCGGCCAGCTTCGGCATCAGTGCCGCCAGCGAATACCCGGATTCCACAGTCCGTCGCGCCGCTGCCCCCAGCCGGCGGCGCAGGCCCGCATCCCCCGCCAACCGGCGCAGGGCCTGCGTGAATTCCCGGGCATCGCGGCACAGGAAGCCGTCATGTCCGTCGCTGATCACCCGTTCCGCTTCGCCGAATCGCGACGCCACAGTCGGCAGGCCACAGGCCATGTACTCGAATAATTTGGTCGGGCTCTTGCCGGCAAACCAGGCACGATTGGCATCATCCGGCAGCAGCGGCAACAGCCCCACATCCGCGCCGGCAATAAGCGCCGGCATCCGCGCCGGATCGATATAGCCGCGGCAGACGATTTCCGGCGTTCCGGCATACCGTTCCCGCACCCGATCGTACCAGCCGCCGTCACCGACCAGCAGCAGGCGCGCGGCGGGAAATTCAGGCAGGATGGCGCGAAAGCACTCTGCCAGCCAGCAGACATTGTCAAAGATCACTTTGCCCCAGATCATCCCGCACCAGACAAACGTCACGGTATCGCGGACATCCGCTGCTGCCGGGACAAACACTGCCGTATCAACCCCCGTGGGAATAAGATGCGTTTCCGCCACAGCGGAAAAATGCCGCGCCAACCCGTGACTGGACACCACCACGCAGCGTGCCTGCCGTGCCAGCAGCATGGTCACGTCAGCCGGCTCGGCAGCACCCAGCAACAGGCGGTTCAATCCCGGCGTAAACAGTGGGGACCGGTCAAAATCATAATCGTCATAATCCAGGATATACGGCGTGGCGAAGCATTGCCGATACCACCGCACGAACGCGGCATGGTAATGCACTTTCTGCAGATAAAACAGCCCCTGCCGGTGGCGCAGATTGGCCTGAAATGCCGCCATATTCAAGCGCAGCCGCTCGCGCACCGGCAGTTCCAGCATCTGCACGCCGTCATGAATGGCGGTCAGATGTTCCTGAAATGAGAACACCCGCGTCGGCAGTTCTGCCGCCAGCGCCCGGGCAAAATGGTAGCAGCGCACCCGGGTGTACGGTTTGTGATAGTCGGTCAGGCCGACGAACGTTACCGGTCGCATTACAGGAAATTGATATGCGGCTTCGGCTGGGCGATGCCCCAGAGGATGGTGTTGAACGAGTCGCAACGGCAGAGAAACGGGCAATCGCGAAAATCGATATGCCGGTAAACGCGCCGCCGGCGGGGGGATGACCAGATCTGCCGCAGCGACTGCCGGCTTAAATCGCCGAGACAGTACTGCTGCCGGCCGCGCAGATGGCAGCAGAGGTACATCTTCCGGTCGGCGGCGATGACCGCGGCGAAATGATGGCCGTGGCATTCCCCGTAGGTGCGCAACTGCCCGCCAGCCGCCACCAGATCGTATTTGTGCTTTGACCAGAGGATGGCGCAGCGCCGCGTTGCACATTTGCGCGCGCGGCTGATCCGCCGGATGATATCGGTGGCATAGTCCGCATGCTGGTCGACATATTTGTCTTCCGACGGCGTGAGCAGCGGACGATACTGCACATAATCGACCCCCAGTGCGCAACCCAGCCGCGCAAAGGGCACGATTTCACGCCGCGTTTCGCGGCAGGTGAGGAACGCCACGCCGAGGGTGGTCCGGCTGCGCCGCTGGCGTTTCTGCCGCACCAGTTCGCGCACGTTACCCAGCACCCGGTCGAAGCCGTCAACCCCGTGCATCCGGCGGTACGTCGTCCTGGTCGCAGCATCAATGCTGATCCGCACCCAGGTGCAATGCCGCACCAGCGCCCGTGCCGCCGCCGGGGTCAGCGCCAGGCCATTGGTGATGAACCCGACATCCAGTCCCAGCTGCTTCGCCAACGACACCGCCCGCAGCGCCTCGGGGTGGAGCAGTGGCTCGCCGCCGCCGGTGAAGGTAACCGCCTTGCCGCCGGCCGCCGTGATCTGCCGCAGCACCCGGTCAATGAACACGCCATCAACACTTTCCTGATGCCGGTGCCGGTCGCTGAAACCGAAGCAATACGGACAGTCATTGTTGCAGCGGTTGGTCAGGTCAAACTCATAGGTGATCGGCATCGTCGTGCCGGTGCGCAACCATTCCGCAATGCGCTCGGGGTGGTTCAGGATTTTATTGGCACTGAACTGCCTGACCTCGTTCATTCCTCACGTTCCCCGAACACCTGCGCGGTAAACGTATACAGCTCGGCGCGCGGATCCTGCCATGCCGCCGTATCCAGTCCCGCTTTCAGCCCGATCTCCCGCAGGTACTCGGCACGGTCCCAGCCCTGCTCGACCGGGACTTGCGGCAGGAAAACACCCGAACTGCGCCCCACCCGCAGAATGATACCATCGCGTCCGACGACAATCTCCTGCGGATTGCGGCAGCGTGACGGCGGGGTCAGCACGGAAATCTCGATGGCAATGTCGCCCAGTTCGCGTTCGCCCACCGGCCGGAAGCGCGGGTCATGCGCGGCGGCAGCGACGGCCATATTGATGATCGTCTGCGGCAGCGACTCCTGCCCGATGATGTTGCCGATGCAGCCGCGCAGCTGCCCGTGCTTTTTCAGCGTGACAAACGCGCCCAGTTTCTGCGTCAGCACCGCCAGTTCCCCGGGCGGTCGCAGCGTATCGCCGGTCCGGACGAAGGTCTCCACGGTCTGGCGGGCAAGCCGCAGCAGCGCCTGCTGCGCCGCTGCCGGCATCGGTTCCGCGCGTGGCGGCACCACCGCGCCGGTCGCCCAGACCCCGGCCATGTAGCCGACCACTTCAGCGTAGTCGCCGGTGATCTGGCCCGAATGGCCGTACATGAGAATATGCGGCGCCGGCCAGCGCAACTGCGACGCCAATCGAAAGGCAATGCCGAGCGGGCCGCTGCCGCAGCATTCAAGCTGTCGCGTGGCCAGCTGCGCCGCAAGCTCGGCATACCGGGCCGACTCGAGCAGCGCGATCACGTCGCCGTCCATCTTCTCCGCGACCGCGCCTTCATGATAATGCGACATGTCCGTGCTGAACACCAGCAGCGTGCTGTCGCCGGCCAGTGCCGCCAGCGCTGCCGCCAATCCGTCCGCCTGCGTGTCCGTCGGCTGGCCGAGCGCAATCTCCACCACCGGCGTGGTCAGTCCCAGCGTTTCCTGAATCCACGGCACCATAACTGCCGTCGAATTTTCCGTATCATGCAGTTCGCGCTGATAGCCGCCGCCCGGCAATGCATTCAGTCTCGCCGTGACCGCGCGGTCGACCGGCGACACTCCCAGCGGGGTTTTATAGCCATCGGCATCGAGCACCGAAAACCCGGTCAGCGCCACGCGGTGCGTGAAGGCCACCGTCACCACCCGCCGGTACTGCCGGCCCGCCACCACCTTGAACGCCGCCGCCAGCTGCGGCGCGCAGTAGGTGTAGCCCGCATGCGGCGCAATGATGGCATGCACCGTGCCGCCGGTCACCGGGGCGGCCAGCGCCAGATTGCCGCGCACCAGCGCGCGCAGCGCATCGGCATCGTACGGATAAAACCCGCGCGGCATCAGCTGGTTTTCAAATACCGTTCCGCGTGCCATCATCCCCTCCTCCGCCGGCTGGGCGGGCAACCCGCCGCCAGCGCCATGCCCAGCAGCAGGCACAGCCACGGCAGGCGCCGGCTCACGCCTCGTGATCCCGTGCCCGCACCACCAGCCGGATTGGCCAGCCGGTGAACGCATACTGCTCGCGCAGGCGGTTGGTCAGATAGCGCTTGTAGGAAAAATGCACCAGCCGGGGGTCATTGACCTGCAGGGCAAAGAGCGGCGGGGCGATGCCGATCTGCGTCAGGAAACGCAGCGAGGCGCGCCGGCCCGCCCGCGATTGCGGCGGAAATGCGCTTTTCACCTCAAACAACAGCCGGTTCAGCGCCGCGGTCGGCACCCGCACCTGGCCTGCCGCATGGACCTGCTGCGCCAGTTCGGGTATCTGTGCGGTATGGTGCTTTTTTTTCGCCGAGAGCAGCACCACCGGGGCATGCCCGAGAAACTGCAGATCGCGGGCGATGGCCCGCTGCAGTTCCTTCGCCGCGTCCGTGCTGCGTTCCACCAATGCATCCCACTTGTTGACTGCGATGATACAGCCGCAGCCGCGGTCAAAAATCATGCCGCCGATATGGGCGTCCTGGTCCGCCAGTGGCTGCGTCGCTTCGAGCACCAGCACCGCCACATCGCAGCGCTCGATCGCATTTTCCGCGCGCAACTTGCTGTAATACTCGACATCATCCCGGGCGCTGCCCGCCCGGCGCAGGCCCGCCGTATCGATCAGGCGCAACGGCTGGCCCTGCCAGACAATATCCGTGTCCACATTGTCGCGGGTCGTGCCCGCCTCGGGGCTGACCAGGCAGCGCTCGTCGCCGACAATGGCATTGACCAGCGATGACTTGCCCACATTGGGCCGCCCGACCACCGCCACCTTGACCCCGGCATACGGCGGTTCCTGCGGCTCGGGCGGCAGCAGCGCATACACCGCATCAAGCAGCTCGCCCGTTCCCGTGCCGTGCGCCGCGGAGACCAGATAGAGGCAATCGACCCCCAGCGAATAGAACTCAACTTCCGAGCCGTCCGGCAAACCGTCGGCCTTGTTGACCGCGACCACGAACGGTTTGCGCGCACGCTGCAGAAAGACCGCCACTTCCTCGTCGTCGGGCAGCAGCCCGGCCCGGCCGTCCACCACCCAGATCACCGCATCGGACTCGTGCGCCGCCAGTTCGACCTGCCGGCGCATCAGTGCCGACATCGAATCGGTGGCGCGGAAATCGAGGCCGCTGGTGTCGATGGCCATGAATTCGCGGTCACGCCACTGCACCGTGCCGTAGATGCGGTCGCGCGTCACGCCCGCCACCGGCGCAACAATTGCCCGCCGCTCGCCGATCAGGCGGTTGAACAGTGTTGATTTGCCGACATTCGGCCGGCCGATAATCGCCACGCGTCGCATAGTTTCTCCCGTCGTTGCCGACGGCAACTGCCGCCGGCTCTTTCCTGCACGTGCCGCCCGCTGTGCTCAGCTGCCGCTGACGACCGCACCCTCGTCATTCAGCAGGCGAATCGCCGCCCGCGTTTGCCGCCGCAGTGCAGCCAGCGGCATGTTGTCCAGCAGCAGCCCGTCGGCATTCACCGCCGACGCCGGCACAAAGACCGTGCCGCGGCGCACCCCGCGCAGCGCCCGCACCAGGTCGACCCCGGCCAGCAGGCCGGCAACATTCACCCCGCCGCCAAAATGGGTATTGGCCACCGGCACCACCGTCACCCGCTCCCGCCGCGCCCAGCGCGCCAGCCGCGGCGCCACCAGTACCCCCGTCAGCACGGTATACGGCCGCCGCCCGGCCAGCTGCAGGCGCGGCAGCCGGTCAAGCAGGCGGCGCATCATGCCGACCCCGTTTTCCAGCTGCGGAAAGTCGTCGTACCAGCGCCGGTGCGGGAACGGCCGCCCGGCGAGAAAGTATACTTCATCCGCCGGATAGAGCCAACCGGTTCCCGCCCGCGGCCGCAGCCGCGCGTCGTACCGGTCGGCCAGCACCAGCAGCGCGCGCGCTTCGTCGCGGGTCAGGCCGCGCAGCGGATAGCACCCGGCCCGATGCGCCGTCAGGCCGACCGGCACCAGCGCCACCGACGCCACCGCCGGCCGCAGGCGGGCAAGGTCCGCCACCGTCCGCGCCAGCACCTTCCCGTCGTTGAGCCCGGGGCAGACCACGATCTGGACATGCAGGGCGCAGCCATACCGCGCCAGCCGCCGCAGTTGCGGCAGGATTGCCGGCGCCCGCGGATTGCCCAGCAGCAGGCGCCGCACCGTTTCGTCCGTGGCATGCACGGAAACATAGAGCGGCGAGAGGCGCAGGCGGCGGATGCGCCGCCAGTCCTCCGGACGCAGATTCGTCAACGTGATGTAGTTGCCGAGCAGGAACGACAGGCGAAAATCCTCGTCGCGCAGGCGCAACGCCGCCCGCACCCCGCGCGGCTGCTGGCCCATGAAACAGAACACGCAGCGGTTGCCGCAGGTCCGCGGCACCAGCGGCGGCGGCACCAGACCCGGGTCTTCATCATATGCCTTGACCAGCGCAATCCGCCGACCGTCCGCCAGCGTCGCCACCACCCGCTCGCCGGCAGAAAAAAACCGGCAGTCGAGGGCATCGACCACCGGTTGTCCGTCCAGTTTTGCCAGCAGCAGGCGGCCGCGCAGGCCGGCCCGGGCCGCCGGGGACCCGGGCGCAACCGTTACTGCCAGCACGCGCGCATCAGTTGGCCGCGGGCAAAACTCCGTTGCCGCGCACCAGCCCCTCGATATACTGCTGCCGCCAATAGTCGATGCCGCCCGCCGGGCAGCCGCCGGCAACGGGGCATACTGCCGTTCCGTACGCCGGGGTCATCACCACCGGCGCCGTGACCGTCATCCCGTAGCCCGACACCCCCTGCAGCACGCCTTCCTCGACGTTCAGCGGGGTCACCAGGGTGGCGGAAATCCACGCCGTGCTGCCGTCGCCGCGCAGGAGGCGGTACCAGCCGTTGGTCGCGGCAATCGCGGTCAGATGGTCACCGCGCGCCACCCGGTCGATCACCGCGAAGTTCAGTCCCGGGCCGTTGCGCAGATTGACCACCGCGCCGGTAACCTCAAGCTGCCGGCGCAGTTCGCCCACGCCCGCCAGTCCGGTATACGCATAGGGGTCCGCCGCCGCCCAGCCCGCCGACCACACCTGGTTGGGCGCCACCGTCGGCAGCGACGGCGCATACGCCTCCTGCAGCACAATCCGTTCGACCGCATATGCCGCCACCCGGTATTCAATCCCGTTGCGATGGCCGGTCTCGTCCTCATTCAGCACCACCGCATCGCGGTCATAGGACACAATGTCGCCGCGCAGCACCCGCCCGTCGCGCAGCACCACTTCGTCGGCCAGCGCCGGGACCGCCAGCACCGCCACCAGCATCACTGCCATCAGCATGCTCTTCATACCGAACCTCCAGGAGGAATTGACTGCGAACCGCCATACACCCACGACTGCTTGTAGAACCTGATGCCGTGGGCGAGCAGCACTTTGACAATGGTGGCCAGCGGCACCGCGAGCAGCACGCCGAAAAACCCGAACAGCTGGCCGAAAATCAGGAAACTGGCGATGATTGCCACCGGGTGCAGGCCGACCGTGTCGCCCAGCAGCCGCGGAGTAATCAGGCTCGCGTCCAGCGCCTGCTGCACCCCGAACGCCAGCAGCACATAGAGAATGTGCTGGGCATCGCCATAATACATGAAATCGATTCCCAGCGACAGCACCATGCCCAGGGCGATGCCCAGGTAGGGAATGATATTCATGAATCCGGTAAAGAACCCGATCAGCAGCGCGTACGGCACCCCGGCGATAAACAGCACCGTCGAGAGAATTGACGAGTTGATCAGGCAGACCATGAGCTGGCCGCGGAAAAAATTGCGCAGATTGCGGTCAATATCGGTGATGACCGCGATGCAGATTTCCTCCTGACGGCGCGGCAGCAGTTCGCGCGCCCGCGCCACCAGCCGCTCATAGTCGCGCAGCAGGTAGATGGTGGAGATGATGAACAACCCGGTGGCGAACAACAGCATCAGCACCGTCGAGATGCCGCTGAACAGGCCGAGCGACCAGTCCGTCGCCACCCCGACCACCGTCGAGGTCGCGCCCGCGGCCGGGGCGGTGATCATGCCCGCCAGATCGGGCGCCTGCAGGGTGATCCCGTTGGGATAGAACCGCTGCACCGCGGGCAGGGCGTTGAGAAAGGCCTGCACCCGGGCCACTGCCGCCGCGGACTGGTCGCCCAGGTTCGGAATGGCGGCGGCCAGCGACGTCACCTGATGCACCAGCACCGGGACCAGCACCACGCCGGCGACCACCACCGTCAGCACCAGCAGCAGCATGAGCAGAGCGACACAGAAATCGCGCGACAGCTTGCGCCGCACGCCGAATTTGATCACGGGGTTCAGGATGTAGGCCATCAGAAACGCCAGCAGAAACGGGGTCAGCACCGTGCGCAGGGTGTACACCAGCCATGAGGTCAGGGTCAGAAACAGCAGGATACCGATCAGCCACAACGCCTTGTGCAGGTTCATTGCCTTATCACCGTCGGAAGTGTACCATCTTTCGTGCGGTCTGTAAAGAAAAGCCCCGGACGCCGGCGGCGTCCGGGGCGGGTTGCTGCGCTTACTTGGTCAAATCATCCTTGATCCGGGTTGCCAGGGTCCGCGACATGGTGAAGATGTTAATCACGTCATCCGACACCTGCTGGTATCCCTTGATCATCCCCGAGTTGGTGTCATACACCCGCGAGTAGATATTGAGCACGGTGCCGGTGCCTTCGGCGTAATTGCCGACCACCACCTTGTCCGCGCCCAGCAGCACACCAATCGTGCGGATATCCTGGCTGGCGATTTCACCGGTAAAGCGGAGGCCCAGCCCTTCCGCCGCGCGCAATACCGTGGCCTTCGGGATCATCTCAACGTTCGGATACGGCGCGAATTCCTTGGCCAGAATATCAACCATGCCGTCGGAGAGCCAGTACAGCCGCTCGTTGCGGCTGACGTTGACGAACGGCAGAATCGCCACCTTGTAGACCGCCGGCTGGCCTGCGCCCGCACTGCCGTCCGCCGGCAGCGGCGGCACAAAAATCGCCCCGGTCTGCGCCGGCGGCTGCGCCGGCACCGCCCGCGGCACCGCCACCGGCTGTTGCACCTGCACCGGCTGGTACTGCGGCTGCGGCGCCGCCGCCCGGGCGGCCGCCGCGATGTTCGCATCATACCGCGCCGGCGCCGGTGACGACTCGGTCAACTGCTTGTGCCACGACGGCCGGCCGAAATCGAGGCCAAGCGAAACCACATGCGTGTTGCCCAGATTGTCCTTGTCATAGATGAACGCATAATCCAGCGTCCCCATACCCATGCCGAACGAACCGCCCAGCGTCAACCGGTTCTTTTCCGAACCGGAAAACATGTGGTTGAGCCCGGTGCGCAGGGTGATATTGTACGCCGTCTCCTCCTCCAGCTCCTGCATGTCGGCAATCACCGTGCGCAATCGGCTGGCGTCAATCTGCTCGGAGGCGCGATAATACAACGGATACTCGAACCCCAGCGCCAGCCCGTCCAGCGAATCATCCGACTGGGAATTGCCGTAGGCATCGAGGGCCACGCGCAGGCCCATGTCAAAGCGGTACAACCCGCCCACCCGGTACCCGACACCGCTGCTCTCGGCGCCGCTGCTGCCGTCCCACGTACGGTGCGAGGCAAGGTCCAGCAGTGCCGCGCCAACCGTCAGTTGCGGCAGCACCCGCATCTGCCCGCCAAGATCAAATGAATACCCCTTCATCTCGCCGCCCTCGACATTCGAGGTGGTGGAGAGCCAATTGAAGGTCGCCCCGACGTTGATCGCGCTGTTCAGCGGCCGCGCATAGCTCAGCCGGAACTCGCTGTCACGCCACGAGAGGGTGTTGAGATTGAAATACGAGGGGTAGTCGTAATCGATCGACAGCGCCGAATAGCCCAGTCCCGCCACTCCCCGGTCGCGCCCCAACGGCACCGCCACGGAAAAATTGCTTTCCTTGAGGAAACTCAGCTGGTAGAGGTCGGCATACATGCTGGTGAACTGGATGGAGTTCACCGACGCCAGTCCGGCCGGATTCCACGGCACGCAATTGGCGTCACCCTCCTGCGCCGTGTAGGCGCTGCCCATGCCCAGCGGCCGCGCACCAACGAGGAAATCCTGCGCCGCCGCCGGCAATGCCGTCAGCAGGGCCGCCATCATCAATCCCAGCAGTCGTTTCATCACCGCACCGTCCCGCGTTGTCATCAGTCGTCCGTTCCCCATGGCGCGCCCCCTTACGGCACAATGGCCAGCGGGAAGGTTTCAACGTAAACCTGCCCATTCAGCGTGTACTGCAGCTTGAAGATGTACACGCCTTTGATGATATTGTTGCCGGTCCCGTCCCAGACGATCTTGTCAACACAGCCGTCACCGTCCGTGTCCACCGCCCTGACTTGCACCGTACTGCGCCCGTCGGTGCTGTACACTTCCAGCCCGCCGTCGGTGGTGCCGAACGGCAGGCCGATCGTCATTCCCTCGCCGTCGTGAAGCACCGGATCGCGGTCGTTGCCGCTGCCGATGGTGATGACGATATCGGTGGCGCCGGACCCGTTCACCAGCCGCACCCGCCGGCGCACGATGCCGGAGATATTGCCCGCCGTATCCTGCGCCCAAACCTCCAGCGTCGTCCAGCCGTAATTCAGGGAGACGGTGAAGGAATAGATCCCGCTCGTCACCTTCTGCACCATTTGCGTCGCCGCACCCGCTGCCGGCGTCACGCGCAGGTAGACGCTGTCGCCGTTGGTGCCGTAACTGCCCGATACCGTCAGCACATACGGCACTTCATTGCTCGGAATGAGCGCACTGTCCGTCGGCGCCGTGACCACCGGCGTGTCGATCAGCGTATCCCAGATTATCCAGCCCAGCACCGTCGGGTACAGAACAACGTTGCCATTGATGCGGTTGCCCAGCCGCACCTCGATCTCGTAGTTTCCGACCGGCAGGGCCGCGCCCGGGTTCCAGTTGATCCGGTACTGCGACAGCCCGCCGGCCAGCACAGTCGAATCCAGGCGGCCGTTGGCGCTGGCCGCGGTGTCGATCGTGCTGAACGCGTTGACCACGCCCTTCTGGAAGAACTGCACCACCGGGACCACCGTATCGCAGGAAGTGGCCACAAAGCTGATCAGCACCGTATCGAACCGCGTGTCGGCATTGGGCGAAATCACCGACGGCGTGCAGGTAAACGAATTGGCCTGCAGCGTGATGTTGCTGGTGTTCGCCTGCTTCTGCTGCACGAAGGAGAAGACATACGTTGTATCGTTGCCGGCCAGATCCTCCGCAAAGACCCGCACCTGATAGGCGCTGTCCATGGTAGTGGACTGCGCCAGCGTGGCGTTGAGCACCCAGCTGATCGTGGCGATACTGTCGCTGTTCTTGACTCCGGCCAGGAGCACGCCATTGACGTCATACAGGCCGATGGTGCAGGTCGAAAGGTTCAACCCACCGCCGTACAGCTGGTCCTGCATGGTCGCCGTCACCTTGCTGATGCTGGCAGCCACCTGCGAGGTCAGCGGCTGGCCACTGTTGTACGTCCAGGAGATCACCGTCGGCGGCTGGAAATCGCCCAGGGTAAAGGTGTAGCTGGTAACCGCGCCGGCGTTCGCTGCATTGTCGCGCGCCGTCACCTCCACCGTGTAAATACCTGGCTCAACCGCCGTATTGGTCAGTTCCCACCAAATGGTGTTGCTGCCGTCATTGTTCTGCGTTCCTGCCAGCAGGGTCGAATTGGGCCCCTTGATCTTGATCGATGAGTTCGCCAGGTCAACCCCCGCCCCGTCAAAACCATCGTCAAGGATCGCCGTCGCCCGGGTCACTCCCTGATACAGGGTCGGCGCGACCGCGGTGATGTTGGCCTCGTCCCCGCCACTCTGGGTAACCGTAACCAGACTCACCTGCGGCGCAATGGCATCGTCGACCGGCACTTCGGCCGAGCTCACCCGAAACGCCACTGACGCCGGATTGTCCTCATTCGTGCTTTTGCCGGTGCTGTACCCCGGCACCGCATGCAATTTCCCCGGTTCTCCCGTAATCCGCTTGTACACCAACTCATACTGCGCCACCAGCTGGTAGGTCCCTTCGGTGCTCTGATTAGGTTCCAGCTCAAAGGAGAGCGTTCCCTTGAAAATCCCGTCGTTCAAGGTTCCGTTGCCGCTGTCCAGCAACTGGGTCAGATTGTCGTAGTCATTGCCATTCGAACCATCACCCCTCCCATATTCGAACACATAGACCGGGTCCATGTCCACGCCCGGAGTAAAGTCATGGTCGATCGTGCTGATCAGCGTTCCATCGCTCCCATATAGCTGGACCACGACCACGGCGTACGGTTCAACATCGGCGTCGGCGCCGCCGGGGGTGACTTCCCCCATGCTGTCCGTCAACACCGCCCCGAGCGAGTCGTCGACATACGTCAGGCCCATGGCCCACAACGACGGGGTATCGGCATTGCGCATGTAGAGATCCATCGTCACCCGCGTGACATCGCCGTTCCCATCGTCGGTCGGCAACAGCATAGTGCTGCGCGACAGCCGGATATTCTCCACCGTCAGGGTCGCATACGAGATAATCACCGACGCGTTGGCTGTGGCACTGTTGCCCAACATGTCGGCCACGGTCACCACATAGCTGTATATCCCGGGCGGCAGCAGTTGGCCGACATTGTTCCGGCCGTTCCACGACACCGTCAGCTCGTTGGCCGTGGTCGCCCCGAGGGAAATGGTACGCACGACCACCCCGCTGCCGTTGGAGAAGACCACGGTGGCATTGTTCAGCGCCTCATCCACCCGGAAGCGGATCTGCGTCGATTCGTTGTTTTGCGGATTGAACACCACCGGGCTCGCGGTCAGCCCCGACAGCACCGGATTCAGCGAATCAATCGATACCGAGCCAAAGGTGTACGCTGACGCCGTCTGGCCCACCCGATTCGTAAATCCGCCCGTCACTTCCGCCTCAGTGGTGTTAATCCCCGGTTGCACAACATAGCGCCCGGTATAATACCCGTCGTGTTTCCGCACGTCACCCGCGTCCGAGCCGCTGCCGTCAATGTTGGAATCACCGTCGTCATAGAGGGTGATGCCTTCAATCAGCGAGCCAATGCCCGCCGTGGCCGCGCCATAGGTCGACGGATAGGTGTAGGTCAGTTTCAGCAGCGTCCCCAACACCAAATTGCTCGCATCTGAACCGGCAGCAATATACGCCCGCACCTGACTGCTGCCGGCGTGGTAATCGATCCGCCAGGTCGTCGCATCCGCATACGTGGCCGTGGCCGAAGCCGAACGCACCGTATACAGCGTGGTGTCGCTGGTCACATACCGCGTGTCCGGCGGGTTGATCACCACATAGCTGTCCGTGCCGGTCGTGCGAATCGGCAGGTTCGATTCCACCCGCGACTCGACGCACCCGACGGCAACGGTGATAATGTCGCCCTCCTTGCGCGTCGAGGCGGCATCCTCATTGCCGGCAATAATCTGCGGCAGCGACGAATTGTAGCTGAACGCAATCGTCTCGCTGGCCATGTTGCCTGCCTTGTCATACAACCGGTACCCGAACTGGTACATACCGTCCGCGGTGCCATCCGCTGCCAGCGCCGTCGTGATCAGGGCCTCGATGCGGCCGGCAATCGCATTGAAGTCCTTGCTGGTGGCAATCACGCCCGACGGACCGGCCAGCGTCACACTCGAACGGTTGTAATCGATGCCCGACTGCGCATCATAGACCAGCATCGTCACCTTGGTCAGGGCGCCAACCACCTCGCCCGCCGCCGGAGAAATCGACAAGGTTTCCGGTCTTACCGCATCCCCCTGCTTGAAGATGAACGGATAGGTCTCCATGCCGACATTACCCGCATTGTCGACCATGGTCAGACCGGCAAAGAACTGGCCCGCCGGCGTATCCATCGCGATCGGATCGTAAATGAACGTATAGACACCCGAATCGTCCGCACTAATGCTGTTGAACGTAACCCGGTTGGAACCGCGGGTTGCCACTGCGCCCAATGACGCCGTGACATTCTGATAACTGCTGTTGCGCACCACCAGCGAGTTGGCATCCTCAACCACCCGGCTCAGGATCGCCTGCACTGACGCCGTGGTCACGGCCCGGGTCTCCGCACAAGGGTTGCTTAGCCAGTACATGATCCCGTTGCCGTCATGGTAATACTGTCCAGCCGGCGGCGGCGCCACCAGATCGGTGTCGATCGTCAGCCGGCAGCGGTCCAGCTGCAAACCGGAAACACCGTCGATGATGCTGGCCGAAGCCGCCCCGACATCGGCGAACTGGTAGACCGTATCCGTCCGGTTGTCCAGCTGCACCGTATTGTTGAGCAGCACGACCCCGGTGCCGTTGATCGACGGCGCGGCGCCGTCGCCTACCAGCGTGCCGGCGGTTGCCGTCTTCTGGCAGCTGGGCAGCACCGTGCCGCCGTCCCGCCACACCACCCCGCCCGGCGCCACCGTTACCAGGAAATCATCCAGACTGCTGATCTTGTCGCTCGTCCGCACATACACCGTGTAGGTGTCCATCGGCGCATTGCCCGTCAGCCCGAAACGCAGGGTCAGCGTGTTGCCATTCCAGCCGCTGCCGGCGGCAAGAATGGTCCGCCAGCCGTTCAATTCGGAATGCACCCCGACACCGCCATTGATCGAGCTGGCGCCGGTAACCAGGTTCTGCAGATCCTCCTGGGTGAACGCCGCATCGCCGCCGACATTGGCAAACTGCAGGGTCAGGCTGTACAGGTACACCGCGCCGGCGCCCAGCCCCTCGTCCCGCGCAACAATGCGCAGTACCGCCTGCGAGTCGCTGCGGCCGATCCATTTT
>CAZFBR010000034.1:0-20410 GCA_964517215.1 uncultured bacterium | reverse complement strand
CTTGGTGAAATGTGTTATTGGTATGATGGGGCGTTGGTAATCAAATGCGCCGCCAGCCATTCCTGCACATAAATGCGTTCGTCAACGGTCAACTTGATGGCATTGATATGGATGTCGAAATGTTCGGCGGTCAGGGTCAGCACTTTCGGTGATAGGTGATACGAGCGAAATGCCGCCAATGAAATGCAGGTCGTATAGTGATTGCGCACTCCGACGGTAATGCCCGTGTCTGCAAGTGATAGGGTCGAGGTATACGGCCGGCCAATTAATCGACGCAAGCGATGGACAAATGTTCCGACAGTAAACACACACAGTGTGGCGCCTGACACAGTCAGCACAATTTGAGCAATCGGCGCGTCTGCCACACGCACTAACAGCAAACCCGAAAAAACGATACCGCACATTATTGCGAGCATTTTGAGCAACAGCGTTCGCTGGTCATCTATCGAATGAAAAAAATCATTCTGCTGGGTTACTGTCCGTTCAATCTGCATGCCTTTTCCCTTTCACTGGATTGTCAGAAATCCCGGCGTTTCATCCCGCTCCATGAACAACATCAGGAACAGCATTTCGTCCGCGAGCAACCGCACGATAGCGCTTCCGGTTTGCATACAAGACAACTGCAATAGCTTCAGCCATATTCCTGCGCGCTTCAGCCAACGTTCGCCCTTGGAACGGGCATTGGAAGTATCCGGCACCAATGCCGCATCCCCGCCATCACTTGTAATTAACTCCACTGCATATTCTTTCGCCATCCACTTCCAATCACCTGCACTGAATACCACCTATCATCTGCTCACATTTTACCAAAGATACACATTTTTGTCAATGTTTTGCCGGTTCAATTCATTCTGCGCAAAACCCAGGGTACGGTCATCTGCATTTTTACCATCACCTCAATGCCGGATGATGTTGCCCATGCCGTTGTTTAAAATCATTAGCAGCAACCGCCATTACCCGGCGCACACCACCACCGGCGGGTCATACGGATCTAATCGCGGACGGCGACGTTGATGATCAGTTCCCCGCAGGCGGTGTGCAGCGGGATGGCGAGGGCGGGCAGGTCGGTGGTCACGGTGACCGTGTCGCCGTGCAGGAGCACGGGCGGCGTGATATCGCATTCACAGCCCTGGCCGCAGAGCACGCCAACTGCCCGGCCCGAGCTGATATTGGCAATTTCGTTGAGGGTGCTCTGCACCAGCGGGTCGATGGCGGTGAACTCCTCGCCGTTGAGCTGCGCCGCCAGCTTGAGCGCGGTCGGCGTGTCCAGATCAAAGACCACCCGCCCGCGCAGCTGGCCAACCACCCCGATGATCACCGCAATCCCGCGCGTGGGGATCACCTTGGTGCGCATGGCCAGGTCGCCGCGGGTGACGTCGCTCCCGAGCATTTCCCGCAGGACCGAGACCGCCGCCTCGGCAAACGGAATCACCTGCTCTGCTTTCATGGCGTTCCCTCAGCCGACCGGCTTGCCGTCGAGCGCGGCGTTGGCCGCCGCGTCGGCGGCGGCATTCTCCGCGCGCGGCACATGCCGCACCGTGGCGTGCGCGAACCGCGCCAGCAGGCGCTTCGCCTCCTGATAGAGCGGCAGCAGGTCGGCGCTTTTCACCCGGTAGTCGCCGTTGAGTTGCCGCACCGCCAGTTCGCTGTCGAGGCACAGTTCAAGGTTGGTAAATCCGAGCTGCAGGCATTCGCGCAGCGCAACGAGCACCGCGCGGTACTCGGCCTGGTTGTTGGTCATGGTCCCGAGCACCCGCCCGAGGGTGATGCTCTTTCCCGACGGGGGCGTGATCACCACGCCGGCCGCGGCGGGGCCGGGGTTGCCGCGCGACGCGCCGTCGCAGTTGACCCGCGTGCGCCCGGCCACAGACGGTTTTGCCGCCGGCCGGGTTGTGACCGGGTCGGCCGCGGGATACTGCCCCGCCGCATCCGCCAGAATGGCGCGCAGCCGGGTATCCGTCAGATCGGGGAACGCCGTGCGCAGCGCCTTGCAGGAGAGGGTCCGGGCCAGCAGCTCCAGTACCGCCCGGGGATCATGTTGCATGAAATGACCCCGTGGCTATTGTTCCATCCGCCGGCCGCGAGGCCGTCCGCGCCATCCTGTCAGCAGATACGTTTTGGGCAATGATTGACGCCGCCGCAGTTTCAGCCATGGCCGCTGCGCCACCGCATCCGGTCAGGCAGGTTCGGAGTCAACGGCGCCCGGCGCCGCCATCAGCAGGCGCTGACAGCCCTCGCAATGCACCAGTTGGCCGTTATAGATTTCTTCCACCAGCTGCGGGCGCACGCGGATGACGCAGCCGCTGCAGCTGAACTTGACCGGGTCAAGTTCCGCCACCACCACCCCGTCGCGGTGCGCCGCGATCCGGTCGTACTCCGCGCGCTCATCCTCATCCAGTTTCGCCGCGGCCGCCGCGCGTTCACCCGTCAGCCGTTCCTGCTCACCGCGCACCGCCGCCTCCGCCGCAGCCAGCTCCGCCTGCGCCGCCGCCACGTCGCGTTCCGCCGCCTGCAATGCCGCCGTCAGCGCGGGGAGCGCGGCGCGCATCGCCTCCAGCTCCTCGAGCAGCGCCACGCCCTGTTCCTCAACCGCGCCGATCTGCCGGGCGAGCTCCGCCACTTCGCGTTCCAGCGCGTTCAGCTCGACCTGGGTCTTGACGCTGAAGGTGCGCCCCTGTTCCTTCTTCTTCTTGTCCGCCAGGTCCGCCAGGTCCCGGTCGATCGCCCGGCTCTGTTTCTCGGCCGCCTGGATCTTTTCCTGCTGCTGTTTGACCGGCACGCGGGCGGCTGCCAGCCGCTGCGCCAGTTCCGCCCGCCGGGCCGGGAAGGCCGCACCCTGCTGCACCGCCGCCCGCAGGGCCAGGTCGGCGCGCTGCAGCTCGAGATACTTCACCAGGATCGGGAGCACGCCATTCACTCCTGCGCCGCGCGCTGTTTGGTTTTCCAGTGTTCGCGCAGCGCGAAGTTTTTCAGCAGCCAGTTGATAAACGCATTGATCACCGTCACCAGGATCAGCAGGGCCACCACCTTGCCCATCGTCGTCCGCCCCGCAATCCCCGCCTCCGCCGCGATGCGGAAGAGATCGCCGAAGTCATGCGCTTTGGTGATGTCCCCCCCCAGCAGCCCCAGCGCCACCGTCACCGCGTACAGCGTGATAATCAGTTCGCACCAGACCCGCGCCAGGGCGAGGATAATGCCGTAGAAGATGCCCGGCCGGGCCAGGGTCATGACCTTATGGCGCATCTCCAGCCAGGCCGATGCGCCGCCGCATTCACGGGCAGCCGCCTCAAGCGCGATATTCGCGGTGTTCATGATTGTGGGCAGGAGCATCAGCGCGAAAATGAAGCTCTGCATCGCCATGCCCCATTCCATGCCGAACCGCACGCAAAAGTAAAAGCCAAACAGGCCGATAATGATCGCCGGCAGGCGGGTCAGCGTATCCACCCCCGACTGCAGCAGCTGCCGCGCCCAGTTGCGCTGGGCGAAACAGGAAAGGTAAATCGCCCCGCACACCCCCAGCGGCACCGCCACACAAAGACCGAACGTGGAAATGCCGATGCCGCCCATCAGCATAACCATGAACTTGAGCTGGTCATTGACCAGTTCGCGCACGGCATTGCTCATGGTGAGGTCGAAATCAAACATCGCCTCGCTCAGCTGATAGACGATGCCGCCGATGGTCAGCGACAGCAGCAGCGTCGACAAAACCGCGAACAGGTAAAACCACAGCGTGGTGAGCAGCCCCTTCTTCGCCGCCGCAACCGGTTCGTTTTCCATGCGGACCTCCGTCAGATTTCCTGCTGCTTGACCTTGGCAATCGAACGCGCATAGGGCGCCTTGCACATCTTGCGGTCGGTGATGATCGCGGAAATCAGGGCGGCCGGGGTAACGTCAAACGCGGGGTTGTACACCTTGATCCCGCGCGGCGCCAGCGCTTCCTTGTTGACCATGGTCATTTCCTCGGGGGCGCGCTCCTCAATGGGGATGTGCGATCCGTCGGGCATCTGCAGGTCCACCGTCGAACTCGGCGCCACCACATAGAACGGCACCCCGTGATACTTCGCCGCCACCGCCAGGCCGTAGGTGCCGATCTTGTTGGCCGTATCGCCGTTGGCGGCGATGCGGTCCGCGCCAACCACGATCAGGTCGATTTTCTTCTGCTGCATGAGGTAGGCGGCCATATTGTCGCTGATCAGCGTCACATCCAGCCCGGCCTTCTGCAGTTCCCACGCCGTCAGCTTGGCCCCCTGCAGGCGCGGCCGCGTTTCGTCCGCGTAGATTTTCAGTTTCTTCCCCTGCGCGGCGGCGGTATAAATCACCGCCAGCGCCGTGCCAAGCCCGGCCGTTGCCAGTCCGCCCGCATTGCAATGGGTCAATACCGTGGCCTGCTTGCCCACCAGCGCCGCGCCAAATTCGCCCATGCGCCGGCTCATTGCCAGGTCTTCCTCATGGATGCGCCGCGCCTCGCGTTCGAGCGACGCCGTGACGTCCGCCGGACTCCCCCCCTTCATCAGGATCGCCCGCTGCCGCTTGAGCGCCCATGACAGGTTGACCGCGGTCGGGCGGCTGGCCGCCAGCACATCCAGCGCATGCTGGATTGCGCGAATGAAGGCCGGGGTCGGCAAATGCTTCGACTTGATCGCTTCCAGCGCCACCCCGTACGCCGCCGCCACCCCGATGGCCGGGGCGCCGCGGACAATCATCGTTTTGATTGCCTTGGCCACATCCACTGCCGAGGCGTATTTCACCAGCTTCATGCGTGCCGGCAGCTCAGTCTGATCCAAAAGGGTCAATGAGCCGTTGCGATAGGAGAGTGTCGGCAGCGGTTCCAGCTTTTCCATGCTCTACCTCGGCTGCGTTCCGGGTATAACCCGTTTATGCACCTTCACCTAATACGGTGAACGGCGACCGGCAGGGAGCTCCGGTCAACATCCTGTTGTATGCTAATCGAGAATGTGGACTTTCACCCGACGCCGGCCATAGCGGACCGCTTCGGCATGTGTGTTAAAGCAGAGATCAATGCGATTACCGCGAATCGCCCCGCCAACATCGGCGGCGAGTGCCGGACCGTAACCTTCAACATAAAGTCGCGTGCCAAGAGGAATTACGCGACGATCAACTGCCACAATACCGTACCCGGCCCGGACACCAGTGGCAGTTATGCCGTCTGATTTCCCGCAGGAGATAACATCCGGGGCATAGGCGGTTGCCTCCATGCTGATAATCCGCTCACCATCGTCCGGTGTACCGGCAACCGGAGTACCAGTGCCGACAATGCTGGTCTGCTGTTCCGCTTCACGAATGACGCGATCAGTCAACGTTCGTCCGAGCACCTCTACACCGTTAACCTTCGCCACTTGCCGCACCACTTCCCGCACGCCAGTTTGACCGGGGGTGATCACAATTTCCTTGCCGGTCGGTATCACCGAGGTTCGGGTCACCTTCGCCGACGCAGTGTACTCCACCTGCTCACGATACTCACCCACCTCAATGCGACGTACCACCACTTCCATCCCCGACGTAATGGGCGTAACCATAGCCGGCCGGGTAAGGTCATTGTAGTCAAGTGTAATATTTTGTTCCTTAAGAAGTTGTGCAACGGTTTGTGCCGAGGTGTAGCAGTGACTGATATTGGTGCCGTCGGTGATTTTCACCGCTTTCATCCCTTCGCGGGTTGAATAGGTGAATGCTGACAGCGGAATAACTGCAAGCAGCAAAAAAATCAAGAGAGCGAAATTGTGTCGTTTCTCATTCCACCCCATCGTCTCAATACTCCCCCGTTCCAGTGACTGCAACAGGGAAACGATAGCATAAAAGCCGGTTTACTGTCAAATGAAACCGGCAATTATGGTTACAATATCCTGGAAACAAAGCAGAAATATCATTGATTCCGCTTAGTGAAAATCTCCCTGATTATTCCGACCAGCTGTTGCGCATCATCCTTCACGACCTCGTAATCAGCACCAACCGTATGGCATTTTTCGCGCAATCCCGGCGTAATGAGTGACGAGTAAATAACCACCGGGAGTCCCTTCAGCAGCGAATGACTCTTGATCTTTCCGGTCAGATGCAAGCCATCCATCTGTGGCATCTCAATATCGGTAATCACCAGGTCGGCATACTCGCTCAGCGGTTTTTTGGAAGCAGCCATGGCATCGGCGATTCGTTCCAGTTCATGCCACAGCATTGCCCCGTCACTGAACAGCGATATCTTATCCAATCCATTGCCCCGCAATGTGTTTTCAATTTTCATCCGCATCATTTTCGAATCATCCGCCAGCAGCACCTTGATCTCGCCAAGCCGCTGGTCAGGAGCAGGTGGCTGTCGTTTCGTTCCATCATCCGGAGTCACTTTTGCAACTATCGCCTCAAAATCAAGCATCTGCACCACGATGCCATCCACTTTTGCCACGCCGGTTACTGGTGGCGGATCGATAGCAACAGCCATGATCTGGTCGGGACGTTCAATATCGCGCCATGAAAGCCGGAAAATCCGCCGGATTTCATCCACGCGAAAGGCATAATAGCTGGCGTTAAACTCGCAAACCACAACCCGGTCGTTTGCTGCTGACGCAGCCGTCATGGCAAAAAACGTCTTGATATTGATCAGCGGAATGATCTTGCCGCGCAATTCGAACATCCCATCAATTGCCGGATGGCTTTCCGGCACACCGATCATTTTCGGTAAGCGGATGATTTCCCGGACCTTGGCCACATTTATGCCATAGTGCTGACCGCCGATGACAAAAATCAGCACCTCCAACTCATTTGTTCCCGCTTCCAGCAGAATCCCGTTTCCATCTTTTTTGGTGATGGGCTGTTCCACGGTCATCCTTTCTTTCCAAATAGCTTCCAATAGAGTATACTGTCCCTCTTATTGCGGACGTGCCATAATCGACGTTTATTCTCTGCCCTGCCACCATAGCATAATCATCGCGTAGCGACAACAACACCGCCCGCTTTTCCTGAAAAACCGCATTTTCCTAATGTAATACTTCAAAAAACAGGACACAATTGCATTTTTTTCTCAAGTTTGGGGCGGTTTTTTACCGATACTAAAAACAGACACAAAAACAATTTCCTTTGAGGAGGGGAAACATGGTTCAGGGACGTAAAACCAGTCTGTCTATTGCATTATCGCCGGATCAGCAGGTGGAACTCGAGTCGTGGCAGCGCTCAACCACGGTATCAGCCGGGCTTGCCCGCCGCGCCCGCATCATTCTGATGCTGTCGCAGGGTGTCTCCTGCTCCGCCATCTCGCGTACGGTCGATATCGAGCGTCCGCACATCTACAAGTGGGCCCACCGTTTCCTGCACAACGGTATTCAGGGTTTGAGTGACAAGCCGGGACGCGGTCGCAAACCGCGGCGGCCGCTCGCAACCCCGACGGTGGCAACGACGCCGACCGTCACTGCCCCGGCCATCACCATGGCCGAACCGCAAACCGCTGCCGGCGACGGCGCGCAGCAGGCCGCGTAGGTCAGCCGCCAGCATGCGTGCGACTCCCTTTGGCAATCGCTACCTGCTGACGCTGCTGCCGGGCGAAGAGATCATCGCGTCGCTGCGTGAATTCTGCCGGCGTGAGCAGATCCGTGCCGCCGCCTTCACCGGATTGGGCGGTGTCGCCCGGGTAACGCTCGCCAGCGGCGGTCCGGCCGGCGCGACAGTGAGCAGGCGATTTGCCCTTGCGCCGCTCAACGGCAGCATCATGCCGCATGGCCATGGTCTCGCCATCCGCTGCCGCATCGCACTGGATGGCAATGACCGCGAACCGGCGCAGACCGGCTGGCTGACCGCAGCGGTAGTCAGCGGCAGTTGCGAGCTGGTCTTTGAACCGCTGGCCCGCGGGCCGGCGGCAACACTGGCAGCCGCTGCCTGAGCATCTGATCCCCCGACGGGGTGGCGGGTTCGCCTGCCCCCCGTTTTTTTCTGCAACTCCTGCCGGCGGCAGCCGCGGAAGCGGTGCCCCGGCGAAACTGCCCGAGCGAATGACCAACGTCTGCTTCCCGTCGCAACAGTTGTCCGGCATGCGCTTGCCGCTTCGTAGTGCGTGGCGACGCGACAGCCAAAACGGAACTGCCCAGCCGTATCGTTCACCCTCGACTCATCCCTCGGGACGACAAGCAGCGCTTACTCTGCCGCACAATTAAGATATTGCGTCAGGATATGCCGGATTTGCGGGTCGCCGGCCGCCGCTGCCGGCGCAGGACGGGCAGGATTTCGCCGGCCGCGGTCGTCAACGGCAAGACAAAGATCCGCTGCTGCCAGCCCATGATTCCCCGCCGATACCGGTAGGATGCCGCCAGCGTGTCTCCGCGGGGATGCCAGTCGGGGCGGCCGATATCCGTGGGCATCCGCAGGAATTCGTCATACCCCGGTTCGTTGAAATGGGTCAGCTGCACGACCGTCGAATCCTGCAGCCGCATAATGTACAATTCCGATCGCCAGGCGTTGGTGCTGGCCGTATCCGGCCGGCCGGCCGACCACACCAGCAGCTCGCCGTTCGGCGCCAGCTGCGCCTGCACGTCGAACACCTGCGGCGTGGCGGTCAGCCGCACCGTCCGCCGGCGCCGCGCGTCATAACGGTACACATCCGCGCCGAAGGCACTGGCCCCCGAATCGGCGGCCGAAAACAGGAAGGAGCGGTTGTCGCGCAGAAAACTGCCGGTGGCATAATAGCCCGGACCGAACGGCTGCATGGTGCGGAGCGCACCCAGCCGCACCCCCTGCCGGCTGATGAACAGATCCGCCAGGCACAATTCGCGCACGCCCAGTTCACGACCCGTCACGGTCGCCTGCGGCAGCCCGGTCTGCCGGCTCCACAGCAACCGCCGCCCGTCCCGCGACAGCACCAAACCCGCCACCGCCTGCCGCTCCGGCGTTTCCGCCAGCCGCCAGTACTTCCCCCCGTCGATGCTCATCGCCCACAGATCATGGTCATACCCGCTTTCCGGCAATGTGCCCTGACCATGATCCCCCTGGCGGTTTTCCGCGGTGAACAGCACATATTTTCCCGACGGATGCACCACCGCATTGCCCTTGTGCTTGCCGCGCAGTTCCGCCGGTACCGCACCGCCCAGGGTCAGGCAGCGTGAGTCACCGCCGTCGCCGCGGTCAATAAACAGCTCCATCACCCCGGCCACGTTGCGCTGGCAGATGAAACTGTCACCATTCGGCAGCCAGGCGGGTTGCGCCCCGTAGCCGCGCAGCAGCACAGCAGTCGGCGCCGTTGCGGTCACCACCGGTTTGGTGTCCGCCGACGCCGGCGCCGTATCCGCCGGCGGCCGCAGTTTGGCCAGATCGCGCGCCACCTGCTGGCCCGAACCGAGGACCAGCAGCCCCGCCGTCAAAGCGACCGCCGCCAGCACCACCAGGGCCAGCAGCAGCAGCAGCCGGCCAAGCAGCGCGCGCAGCACCCGGCCCATGCTCATCCGAACCGGTAGTACTTGCGCACGTTCTTCTTCACCTGCCAGGTGCAGGCCAACCCCTTGGGGAACACGACCAGATCGCCCGGGGTGAGATGATACGTCCCGTGATCGGTAACCACGTCAACCTCGCCCTCGATAATCAGGCAGGTCTCCTTTTCATCGTATTCCCACGGGAAGCTGCTCCTGCTGCAGCCCCACTCGCCCCATTCGGTGACGCCCAGCCGCTCCTGCTCTGCCTCGTCCGGCCGGCTGATATGCACTTTCGCCATGGTTTCCTCCCTGCCGCGCCGGCACCCCGCCGGCGAATTACCGCTTATAGCTTGTTTCACCCGCGGCGTCACGCCCCGGCGCCCGCCAGACCACCGCCAGCAGCATAACCGCGAGCACCCCGTACGCCAGCGAGGCGGCCTGGGCCGCGCCCACCGCCCCGCGCGTCGGCAGCCAGCACAGATTCAGCCCGAGATTCACCGCCAGCGCCGCCAGGGCGGTCAGGGTGAACACCGCATACCGTCCGGTGAGCATCAGGAACGCCTCGCATTGGACGGGGATGGCAATCGCCACCAGGCCGGGCAACAGCCAGGCAAACGAATCGGCCGTCGGCAGGAACGCCGGCAGGAACCTGGCCAGCAGCGACGGCACCGCAAGATAGCCGACCACCGCCAGCACGACGCTCCCCGCGACGGCAAGAGCAATCGCCCGCAGCGTCGCCCGGCGCAGACGCGCAGGATCGCCCGCCAGCTGATCGCTGCGCGACAGCAGGGCAAAATGAATGCCTTCGCCCAGCACCATCATCCCCGTGATCAGATTCACTCCCAGCGAATAGTAGCCGACCTGTTCGCTGCCGGCGTAATGCTGCAGCATGAACTGATCGACGAACAGCAGCAGGTACATCGCCAGATACCCCGGCTGCACCGCCGCGCCGCCGCGCAGCAGCGTCCACGCTGATGCGCCCGCCCCGGCCGGTGCGCCCGCCGCCCGCCGCAGCAGCGCATCCGCCAGCAGCGCCAGCAGCAGGAAACTGATCAGGTACAGGCCGGCAATCCCGTTCACCGTCAGCGTGCCGGCCAGCAGCCACGCCATGCCCCACAACAGCAGGAGCAGCAGGCCGCGCCCGCAGTGCAGCACATTCGCCCCGCGGGCCCCGCCCAGCGCCGGCAGCAGGAACAGATCGCTTTCAAACAGCAGTTTGGCGGGCAGGCAGGCCGCAAAGAGCAGGACCGCCAGCACCGGCAGGCCGGCGACGGTACCGCACCCGTCCCGCACCCCGAGGTACCACAATCCCGCCGCACCCGCCATCCCGACCAGCAGGCAGGAGACCAGCAACAGGCGGGTCATGGTGCGCAGGGTCGCCGCGCGGTCACAGCCGTCGCGGGTGATGGCGGTCAGCGCGCTGCGCGCCAGGCCGAAGTGGCAGAGGGAAAACAGCGTGTTGAGCAGCACTTCCAGCACGGCAATGACGCCCTTGCCCGCGGGTCCGGTGGTCGCCGCAACGAGAAAATGAAAAAGGAACTTCCCCCCTCCGCTGGCCAGGCGGGCCAGCGCATTGAGCGCCAGCAGCCCGGCACCCACCCTGCGCGTCGGCGCCGGCCGGTCATTCACTGCCATGCGTCCCGCACCCGATGCTGCCACCATGGTTCCAGTACAGTCAGGCGGCGCAAAAAACCCAACGTCCCGGTGCCGCCCGTCACCGCCCGCCGCGCAATAACCGCGGCACCGGCCGGCAGCGGGCGGCGGGCTGCCGGCGTCATGAATGTCGCCCGGAAGATTCTTTGCGCCACAGCCGCCAATTCCGCCGTGCATTCGTCGTACGGGGGACAGAACCACACGCAGGGCAGGTCCGTCAGTTCCGCCACCGCCTGCTGCGCGCTGCGCAGGTCATGCTCCTGCACCGTCGTGGGAAAGTCGGCCAGATGCACCCGCCGCTCGCCGCTGCAGCCAAACGTCAGCCAGCCGGTCCGCGCCAGTTCGCGCACCATGGTCGTCGTCATCGGCTGCCGGCCGGCAAAAACCCGGCCGGCGCGGATATCGCCCGGGGCGATGAACACCAGTGCGGGGATGCGCTGCTGCGCCAGCCAGGGGAACGCATGGCGGGCGGTATCATCACTCCCGCCGTCAAAGGTCAGGAGCACCCGCCGCCCGCCCCCGCCGGTGTGATACTCTTCCGGCCGGCAGAATGCATACCCGCAGGCGCGCAGGGTCTCCACCTGCCGGCGAAAAGCGTCCGCCGCCACGATCTGACCCCCGTCACCCGTCGGTGCCACCGCCCGATATGCCAGAACCACTGACCGAGAAAACATGGTACGAGTATAGCTGTGCGGTATGCGCGGGTCAATCGGCGTTTGCCTTAACAGCGCCGACGGTGTAAAATACCCCCTTAATCCTGTCTGACGGAGGAACGCATGGAAGAGCCGGTCACCGCCACGGTCACCAATCCGTGGGAGCAGCGCGCCACCCTGGGCACGTTCCCCGCTCTGCTGCAGACGGTCAGGCAATCGCTGCTCGCACCGGGGGAGTTCTTTGCCGGCACGCCCGCCACCGGCGGACTTGAAGCCCCGCTCTGGTATGGGGGCATTGTTGCCACCGCGGGCATCGTCATCGGCCAGTTGTGGAACCTGGTCGCCAATCTGGCAACTACCGGCATCGCTGCCGCCACTGCCGGCGATGACGCGATGCCGGGCGCCCTCATTCAGGGCGGCATGAATATCGGCGTTGCTGCCGTGCTGATTGTCTGCAGTCCGATTTTCGCAGTGATCGGCCTGTTCATCGGCACCGCCTTTCTCCATCTTGCCCTGCTGATTTTCGGCGGCGCCCGCAGCGGTTTCGAGGCGACCTTCCGGTCCGTCGCGTACGCGCAGGGGCCCATGCTGCTCGCCATCGTCCCGTTCATCGGGCCGCTGGTGGGCGGTATCTGGGCGCTGGTCCTGGAGATTTTTGCCCTGATGCATTTGCACCGGATCGAGGGGTGGCGCGCAGCGGTAGCGGCGCTCTTCTTCCCCTGCCTGTGCACCATATTGGTGGGCGCGTTAGTTGCCGCATTCGGTGCCGCCATCGTCGCCTTGATTGCCGATGGCGGCAACTTCACCGAACTGCTGCACCGGTTGCCCCGGTAAGGCGCGATGCTGCTCTCCTGGCCGACCTGGCTGACCGGCAGCGACTGGGGGTGTCTGTTCCGCCATTATACCGGCATTCCCTGCCCCTCCTGCGGCGCCACCCGCGCCTGCCTCTGCCTGCTGCGCGGGGATGTCGCCGGCGCACTGGCCTTCAATCCGGGCGTGGTTCTGGGCGGTGTGCTGCTCGCCGCCTACCTGGCCTGGGGCTTCGCCCGGGCGCGACGCGACAGCGGGCACTGGCCGCGCGGACCGCATATTCCCGCCGCACGCTGGCTGGCACTCATTGCCGTGCTGGGCAACTGGTGGTATGTATTGACGGCCGGAACCGTCTGAGGAGGAAGACATGGAACTGTCATTGGCCAAACTGGAACAGCTCTATCAGAAATTCGGGCGTGAATTCGCCGTCGGCAGCATCGTCTTCATGGAAGATTCCTGCGGCGATGAAATGTACCTGATCCTCGACGGCGAAATGGAGATCACCAAGACCTACCGCGAATTCGAGTACGACAAGTCCACCAAGCTCTTCGCCGGCACCAACATGCAGACGCTGGGCATCCTCAGGCGCGGCGATTTCTTCGGGGAAATGGCGCTGCTCAACGACTGCCCGCGCTCCGCCACCGCCCGCGTGGTCAGTCCGGCGAAGCTCATCTGCATCACCCGGGAAAACTTCAATCTCATCATCGGGTCATCCAATCCCATAGTCCTGCAGATCCTGCGTTCGCTTTCCACCCGCCTGCGCGAGGCCGGCCGCTACCCGCGGCTCATGCCCCGCGCCGTCGCCGCCGCCATTCCCGCCACCACCGCACCGGTCAGCAAACGTCCGCCGAAAACCGCGGCGCCGGCCGATGCCCCGGTTGCGGCGGAGGAAACCCCGCGGGCGCAGCAGTCACGGGTATGCCAGCAATGCGGGCAGCGGCTCGAACGCGAAGCAAAATACTGCCGTGAATGCGGCACGCGCGTCCATTTCGCCTGAGCCGGTCATGGCCATCCGCACCATTGTATTCGATCTTGACGACACCCTGATCGCCACCGCACCGCGCTACGAAACCGCGATCACCGCCACGGTCGACCGCGTGGCCGCCGCGTTTCCCGGTGCCATGTCCGCGGCCGCCATCCGCGAGCTGCAGGAGGATATCGATATTGCCGCGGTCAGGGATCATGGCTTTTCCGTCGACCGGTTTCCCTGGACCCTGGGCGAGACCGCACGCCAGGTCGCCCGGCGCGCCAATCAGCCCTGCCCCGCCGCCCTGGCCCATGAACTCGAGCAATACGGTTATGCCGTCTACGACGAAGTGCCGCCGGTATTTCCCGACACCGTCGCCACGCTGGACGCGCTGGCCGAACGGTATGAGCTGATCCTCTACACCCTCGGGATCCCCGACCTCCAGAACCGCAAAATCGATGAGAACCGGCTGCGTGAGCGGTTCGCTGCCGTGCATGTGGTGCCGAGCAAAACCCGCGCGCAATTGGCGGCAGTCATCGCCCCGCGCCCGCCGGCGTCCGTGCTGGTCGCCGGCGATTCATTGCGCGGCGAAATCGCCCCGGCGGTTGAACTCGGCTGCCACGCGGTGCAGGTCTGCTGCTTTCCCCCGTGGCGCTACAATACCATCCCCGTCCCCGGCCCGTACGACACCGTTGCCGCCGTCAGCGGGCTGCTGGCGCTTCCCGCGCTGCAATCCGCATGAGCTTGCTCGACGAACTGCGCGGCCGGCTGCAGGCGACCCGTCCCGACACGGCAGCTGCGGCCCCGGCGGATGCCGTCGCCCTCGCGGTGCTGCTGCTCAAGAGCGCGCACGCCGACGGCGAGCTTGCCCCGGCGGAGGAACGCGAACTGCTGGCCGTTCTCCGCGATGAGTTTGCACTTGCTGACCAGGCCGCCGCCGGGCTGCTGGCCGCGGCGCACGGGCACGCCCAGCGGACGATCGAGGACTATTCCGATGTGCGCACCGTCGCCGCCAGCCGGACGTATGCGGAACGGCTGCAGATTCTGCACCTGCTGCTGCGCGTCAGCACCGCCGACGGCGAATTGTCCGCCGGCGAGGAACGCAAGCTGTTTCAACTGGCGGGTTCCATGCATATCAGCAGCGGCGATTACGGCCGGGTGAAGGGCGAAGTCAAGGCCGCCCTGCGCAACCGGCAAAACCGCCAGCCCGCGTCCTGAACCGCACCGGCAACGCCGCCGCAGCCGGCCGGTGCACGCGACCCGTTTGCAGGTCGTTCGCAAGCTGTGCGCCAGTTTTCTCGCCGGTGCCGTCAGTCCCGCATGCACGGATATCTGAAAACAACGGCACAACCGCTCTTGCTCCCCGCTCTCCCGAGGATGGCAGCTGTCTTGCCGGTCGGGTTTTTCCGGCAATTCTTCACTAACCGGTCAGCGCGCGGTTGCACGCCGGGCCAGCGAAATATCCGTTACCGGGCCGTCCGCACCGGCCAGCGTGCAGCCCAGCACCTCGTCACCGCGCAGCCAGCCGCAACGCCAGACCCCGTCGCCGAGCGGCACCGGCGGCAGCAGCGGCGGCCCCCATTGTGCCGTCACCGCCGTAAGCATCATCCCCGGCTGCACCCCGTACACCGACCACCCGGCACCAAAAACAATCCCGTCAACATAGTTCGGGGCAGCAGCGGCGCAATACAACGTCAGCGGGCCAAACTGATAATAGTGGTTGTCCTTGCGCACGTACTGCGTGTCCGGTTCGCCCCAGACCGCCAGCGCCCGGTCGAGCCTCATGCCCGGCGTCACGTGCACCCCGCGAAAACTGACACCACTGTCGCTGCGGGCGGGTTGTGCCGCTCCGGCGGCTGCCGGGATGGCGGCAGCAACCGCCGCCGGTCGCACAACCGGCGGCGGCACCTGCCGTCCGGTTGCTGCTGGTGACGGTGCCGGCACCGTCACCAGCAGCCGCGCCCCGACCCGCACCCGCGGACCGTCGACAGTAACGACATATTCGCCCGGCACTCCCGCCCGCAGGCCCGGCTGGTCCGCGCCGTTCACCCGCACCTCACCGCGCGTTACCGCGTCGGCGGTGCGGGCATCGCCCGGCACCAGTGCCGGCGCCATGCCGCCGGCGATCGTCATCGTCGCCCGATCAAGCCGGATGCTCCCGTCCGTGCGCACATAAAAAGAAACGGCGGGCGCAGCAGGCGGCGCTGTCGCGGCCATCGCGGGCGCGGCAACAGTCGCAGAACGCGTCGCCAGCGGCAGGTCAGGGGGCCGGCGCGATGCTGCCGACGCCGGTTCTCCCGTTCCGACACCGCTGTCCGGATGCATCCCGGCCATATCCGGCCGCGGGACAGACAAAGCCGCCGGTCGGGCAATGGTGCCGGTATGGCCAGCCGCCGCCGCTGCCGTAACCGCCGCGGGCGGCACCACCGGCAGCGGACCGGAAAAGCTGGACAATGTCGCGGGCGGCGGGCTGCCCGTGCCGACGCTGCGTCCCGGTTGCCGGCCGGCCGTGTCATCGCCGGCGGCAGCTGCCGCAGTTCGCCTTCCCGCCGGCAGCGTCACCGCGCGCGCTGTCGCTGGTGGCGCTGCCGTTTCAGCAGTGGCATTCGCCACTGCTGTCAGCGTTCCCCCGCCGCCGGCAGGCACGAACGCACTGTCCGCCGCCGGCGCCGAACACGTGTGCCGTTCCGTCGCGGGTGTTGGCAACGGGGTCGCCGCCACCGGCACGGGAAGCGATGCCGGGGGCATCGGGGCAACCGGTGCGGGCGGTGACGGCGCTGTGGGCGCCAGCGGTGCGGCGCGATAGATCCTGCCGGCGGCACCCGGCAACCAGCCCGTTTTCCCGCCAGCCAGGCGCACCTGCACCCAGCGTTCGTTTTCCGCCAGCATCGTGCAAATGGTTTGGGGGAGAAGCTGCGGCCCGGTCACCCGACCGCGCGGCGCGTCGCACAATACGGCGGTATCCGTGACCAGCAGCAGGTCAGCCAGCGCCGCGCCAGCCGGGAGCAGCGTCAGCAGGAGCGCGCACACCGCAGCCCGCACGGCAATCATGCCGCAGGCATGGTGTCGTCTGCCGCTGCCGGCCTTCACTTTTTGGTGGTGCGTCTGGCTTTCTTCTTCGCCGCCGGCTTGGCGGCCGGCGCCGCAGCCGCCGGGGCGCTTTCACCCGCGGCGGGTTTGGCCCCGCGCCGGCCGAACCGCCGGTTGCCGCGGTTTTCCTTCAGTTCCGCAAAGAACTTGTCGAGAAACTCGCGGCCGGCGAGGACGTCACCGTCTTCAATCTGCTTGGCCAGCTCCGGCGGCGCGTTCTTGGTGATCACCGCCAGCTGCTTGGCCGACAGCGGCGCCACCGCCCGCTGTTTGACCCGCGCCTCGTCAATGTAGGTCGATATCAGTTTGCTGTCGCCGAGAATCTCCTCGGTCAGCGGATGCTTGGTCTGCTCCGCCAGCGCCTGCGCATAGGCGATCTGCTTGGCCGACGGCTTTCCCGGTTCGCGCGCCTCGCGCGCAATGGCCGATTCGGGGAATGCCATCGACGTCTGGATCTGCTGGTGGATCTCGCGGACCATGCCGTGCCAGTCGGCCTTCCCCTCTTCCACCAGGTCGAGCTGGTCTTCCCAGCGGCGGGTCAGTTCATAGTCGATAATCCACGCGTACTGCTGGGCGAGGAAATCGAACAGCTTTTCCGCCTTCCACGTCGGCACCAGCTTGCCCTTCTGCTTGGAGACGTAATCGCGCGATTTCAGCGTGCGCATGATGCTGGCGTAGGTCGACGGGCGGCCGATGCCGCGCTTTTCCAGTTCCTTGACCAGCCGGCCCTCGGTGAACCGCGCGGGGGGTTTGGTCTGTTTGTCCTCAAGGATTTCTTTCTCCTTGAGCACCGTCTCGCCGGCGGCCAGTTCGGGCAGCTTCTGTTCCTCGGGGGCCGCGGCAACCGCCTCCTCCGCGCCCGCTTCCGTCCCCGCCTCCGCCGCCGGTTCCGGGGCGGCGTCCTTTTCCTTTTCCTCCGCCGCCTCGTGGTACAGCTTCAGGTAGCCGTCGAATTTCAACACGCTCCCCGTCGCCTTGAACGGCTCGCCCGCCACGTCGAACAGCGCCGTGGTGGCGTCGAAGACGCTGTCCGCCATCTGGCTGGCCAGCGCCCGGGTAAAGATCAGTTCGTACAGGTCGCGATGCTCCTCGGTCAGCCCTTCCTTCTCAATGATGGCGACGATCTCGCTGATCGGGTGGATGGCCGTCGGGCGGATGCCCTCATGCGCCTCCGCCTGCGAATTTTTCGACTTGTGCGCGATCGGTGCCGCGGGGATATACTGCGCGCCGTAGTTCTTTGCCACAAAACCGCGGATGTCCGCAATGAACTCATCATTCAGGCGCACACTGTCGGTGCGGTGGTAGGTGATCAACCCGCGTTCGAACATGTCCTGCGCCAGTTTCATCGACCATTCCGGCGCCATGCGCAGCTGCGAGTTGGCCGTCGCCTGCATGTCCACCGTGGTGAACGGCGCCTTGGGATGCTGCCGCACTTCCTTGGTCTTGACGTCACTCACCTGCGCGGTCCGCGCCGGCACGACCTTCGCCAGCGCGGCGTCCGCCGCCGCCTTGTCCTTGAACTTGTCCGCCGTATGGTAGGCCAGGAACCGCTGCCCGTCCTTGTTCAGCTGCACCGCCAGGCGCCAGAACAGTTCGGGCACAAAGGCGCGGATTTCGCGCTCACGCTCCACCAGCAGCCGCACCGCCGGCGACTGCACCCGTCCCACGCTGAAACTCCCGCGCAGGTAGCGCATGGCGCGCGGGGAAACGAGATAGCCGACCACACGGTCGCCCACCCGCCGCCCGAGAAACGCGTCGTACAACCCGGCGTTGGTCTTCTCAAACGGCACCGCCGCCGCAAAGGCGTCCTTGACCCCCTTGGCGGTGATTTCGCGGATTTCCAGGCGATGGCACGATTTGGCCACCTTCTTGACCTCGTCATAGGCCATGCGCCCGATGGCATACCCCTCGCGGTCAGGGTCGGTCGCGATGTACACGTCCTTGTCCTTGGCCGCCGCCTTGATCTGTGATGCCACTTTCTTGCCGCGCGTGTTGTAAATGAATTTCGGCTCGTACGTGTCCAGTTCGACACCGAGCTCCTTTTCCGGCAGATCGCGGAAATGGCCGACTGTGGCCAATACCGGGGCCTTGGCCAGCGCCTGGATCTTTTTGCTCTTGTTGGGCGACTCGATAATAATCAGCATGCCTGCTCCTTCGTTGTGCAAAAACGCGCTTACCATAAACGGATTTCGCCGGCTTGTCAAGTAACCCGGAAGATCACGGCGAATCACTCCGCTGCAACCGCACGTGCCGCAAAGGTGTTTTTCATCCGTCCCGGCCGGGCGTTGTGCACCCGCAGCCGGCAGCTATCGGCCCGACCAGCCGCCATCCACCATGAGCACCGTGCCATGCACGTAATCGGACGCCGGCGCGGCCAGGAACACCACCGCGCCCTGCATATCCTCCGGCGTGCCCCAGCGGCCCGCCGGGATGCGGTCGCGGATCGCGGCATAGCGCGCCTGATCATTGCGCAGCGCCTCCGTCAGATCAGTGTCACAATACCCCGGGGCAATGGCATTGACATTGACGCCCCGCGCCGCCCATTCGTTGGCCAGCGCGCGCGTCACCTGCGCCACCGCACCCTTGGCGGCGGCATACGCGGCGATCCCGACGCTCCTCGTGAACGAGATGACCGACGCCACAAAGATGATCTTGCCCCGGCCGCGTGCCACCATGTCCCGCCCGAATTCCCGGGCGAGAAAGAACGGCGCGTCCAGATTGGTTGCCAGCACCCGATCCCACGCCGCATCGGGGAATTCGAGCGCCGGGGCGCGGAAATTCACCCCGGCATTATTGACCAGGATATCCACCGGCAGAGCATCGCGCCGGACCTGCTCCACCAGCTGCCGGCAGGCCTCGCGCTCGGCCAAATCGCATGCCAGCGGCGTGAACCGCCGGCCCAACGCGCGCACGCGGCTACCTGCCATACCGCCGTCCGCCTCCATCTGCCTGCTCACCCCGATGATATCCGCACCCGCCGCCGCAAGCGCTTCAGCCATGGCCAGGCCAAGGCCGCGCCGGCAGCCGGTCACCAGCGCCGTGCGGCCGGCAAGGTCAAAACAGGGAACACCCATCGCGATAATCCTCCTCAGGAATACTGCGACTTCCGGAAAATCACTCTACCGGCGAAACGTTCAGGTCGCCACCGGTTTGGGCAGGGTGGCCAAAATTTCATCGATAATCCGGTGATCGGTAATGCTCTCGGTGATGGTCAGGCCGGGATCGCCGTTCAGGTCAAGATACGGGCCGTCCGCGGTATACTGCCCGTCCAGCCACTGGCAGACCTTCACCTGCGGCCGCAGGGGCGCACGCGGATTGACACTGATCACCACCGCCATGACGCCGCTGCTCAGCCGGACCACGCTCCCCACCGGGAAGAGCGACATGTGGGTGATGAACGCGCGCACCGTTTCCGGATCGAGCGCCGCATTGGCCATGCTCACCAGGGTCTTGATGCTGTCATGCGGCACATGCGCGTGCCGGTACGGCCGCGGATTGCTCATCGCGTCATACGTGTCCGCCACGGCGAGGATGCGCGCCAGCCGGTTGATCCGCGCGCCGCCGATCCCCTTGGGATAGCCGCTGCCGTCGATGCGCTCATGATGCTGGTAAATCGTCCGGCTGATGCCGATGTCGATCTGGTAGATCTTGTCGACGATATCCGCGGAGAAGATCGGATGCTTCTGCACCTGAAACCGCTCGTCATCATTGAGGGCCGAATTCTTGTTCCAGGTGGTTGCCGGGATAATCGTCATCCCCACATCATGCAGCAGGGCGCTCTCGCCCAGGATCTGCAGGTCCGACCGGTCAAGGCCGAGAATGTGCCCGGTCAGCACCGC
>CAZFBR010000033.1:0-20494 GCA_964517215.1 uncultured bacterium | reverse complement strand
GCTACGAGATAGGCGGCGTCGTTGGCGCTCTTGATGACGATGGCCTGGAGGAGTCGACCGCGGCTGACGGACTGCCGGCACTGCTGGCACGGTGCACCGTCCCGGCGCCGGCGCTGGTGCGGAAGGCGGCGGTGCAGGCGGCGGGCGGACTGGATGAACGGCTGCCGGCAGCAGGCGATGAACTGTGGGATTTGTGGCTGACCCTCGCCGAACGCGGCGGGCGCGGCCTGGTGTTGCCGGCGGTGCTGCTGACCGCGCCGGCCGACGTCCCGCCCGTGCGCCATGACTGGCTGCGCTATCTGGTGGGCAAGCATGCCGCCAGCTATCGCCGGCATGGTGACGCGGCGCTGGCCTGGTACGACGCGGCGACGGCAGCGGTGCAGCGGCAGGTGGCGGAACGCGAAACCGTACTGGCGGAGGAACTGGCTCCGCAGTGCGCGCGCCTGCAGCGCGAGCTGCAGTGGCATGAACGGCGGCGGGCGATCGACGACGGGACGCGTGCGGCGGCAGCGGCGGCGGCGGCTGATGCGGCGGCCGCCCGGGCGGAACTGGCCCGGCAGCGCGATGAGCATGCGGCGGCGGTGCGCGCGGCAAAAACAGCGCAGGCCGCGGCGAATGCGGCGGCTGCGGAACTGACGCCGCTGCGCGCGCAGCTGGCGGAGCAGGAGCAGCGCATCGCGCGGGCCGAAGCCGAGGCGCGCACCCTGCGCGAGCAGCTGACGGCCCGGGAACAGCTGGCGGCCCGGGCGACGGACGAGGCGGCGCGCGTGCGCGGTCAGCTGGTGGAAGAGGCGGCAAGGGCGGCGCAGGCGGAGCTGGAATCACGGCAAACGCGCGACCGGCTGGCGGCGGTTGAGCCGGCATCGGCCGAAGCGGAGCAGCTCCGCCGGCAGGTGCAGACGATGCAGGATTCGCTGGGCTGGCGGCTGCTGGCCCCGCTGCGCGCGGTGCGCCGGCTGCTCACCCGCCGGTCATGAAGACCCCGTCGCTGCTGGGGCTGATGCCCCGCCTGCTGGCGGCGCGCGCGGGCCACGAACAATTCCTGCGTCGCTACTACCGGCAGCTGCAGCAGCGGCAGGCAGCAACCACCATTGAACTGGAACAGATGACCCGGGCCTGTGCGGAGCACCGTGCGGCGACCGGACCGGTGACCGGCTGGCTGGCGGGACTGGCCGCGTCCTGTGCCGGCCTCCCCCCTGCCGACGACGGTCCGGCTGACTGGTACCGCCGTCGCTGGCTGCGCGCACTGGCCGATGCCGCCGGGGAAAACAACACCGTGTGCGATGCGCCGGCGCTGGCTGCGGCCAACTGGCAGCCGCTGCCGGCTGCGGGCACGGCGGTGGCCGCGACGGTGATTCTGGCGCAAGCGCTCGACGGGGCTGACGATCCGGCGCGGGTCCTGGCGCGGGCCCGGCGGCTGCTCGCCGATGGCGGGACATTGCATGCCATGGTGACGACGGCGGGCGGAGCATGGTCCGTTGACCGGGTGCTGCGGCTGGCCGGCGATTTCTTTCCGGCACGGTCGCTGGCGGTGACGACGGCGGGCAACCGGCTTGCCGCCGCGCTGCAGACGCAGGGGCTGCCGGCCCGGCTGCTGGCAGATGCGGTGCTGTTGGAAACGGATGCGGCCTGGCCGGTGGTGGCGATATTGACCGCCCGCCGGCCGCGGAGCGGGCGATGACGGCAACCGGCCAGTCCGGCGACGGGGAAAGCGCCCTGCCGGAACTGGTGGCGGCGCTGCTGGCGAGTGACCAGCGGTATCGCGCGGCGGGTGCGGCGCGGCGCGGTACGCTCACGGACGAGGCGGTGCTGCGGCAGCTGCTGGCGGCGCCGGGCACTATGCCCGATGCGGCGGCTGAAGTGCTGGCGCTGCCGGATTTGCCGGCGGAGCCGGCGCCGCCGGCGGACGGGGAGGTGACCGACCGGCTGGGTCCGGCTTCGGGTGCGGTGATCCTGCGCTATCGTCGAATTGCAACCGCTCCCCCGCTGGAGGGAGTATCTGCCGACAATCTCTATGAACATTTTGCCGTGCTGCGGCGCGAGTGGCAGCCGCTGCCGCTGGCGGAACTGGCGCGTGCGCTGCGGGCAGGGTCACTGCCTGAACGCGCGGTGGCGGTTACGTTTGACAACGGCTATGGCGACATTGCGGCGCTGGCGGTGCCGGCGGCCCGGGCGGCGGGGGTGCCGGTGACGGTCTTCTCGCCGGCGGTGCATTGGGGGCTGGGCGGCGAGCATTGGTGGGACCGGCTGGCCCTGCTGCTCCTGACGGGGGATCCGGTGCCGCCGCTGCTGCGCCTGTCGCCGGGCGGACGGGAACTGGTGCTGCCGACGCGCACGCTGGCGGAGCGCCGGGCGGCGCTGGCCCGGGTGCAGTCGGTGGTACGGCCGCTGGCGGCGCCGGCGCGTGAAGTGGTGCTGGGTAGTGTGGCGGAGTGGCATGGTGGCACCCCGCCGGCGCCGCGCACGCTGAGTGCGGAGGAATTGCGCGGTATTGCCGGCCAGCCGGGCGTTGCCATCGGGGTGCAGCCGGCAGGACGGCTGCCCGACCTGGCGGAAGTGGCATTGCGCACGGAACTGGCGGACAGTCAGGCGCATCTGGAAAGCATTCTCGCCCGCCCGGTGACCATGGTCGCATATCCGGACGGCGACTACGACGATCGGGTGCTGCAGGCGGTGCGCGAAAACGGGTTTGCAGTCGGGGTGACTGCCGAGGCCCGCCCGGTGATGCTCGATGATGATCCGCTGGCGCTGCCGCGCCTGAGTGTGGGGGACTGGTCTGCCGGCGAGTTTTCACGCCGGCTGCATGCCGTGGCTGCGCTTGCCGGCTGATTGACCATGCCGGGGCCGCGTGGTATAATATGGGGCAATGAAATCAGGGAATGAAACGGGAATAGCGCTGTGGCGGCGTGCGGTTCTGCCCGCGCTGCTGCTGGTGCTGGCGGGAATCGCGGTGCCGGCGACGGCGGCGGACACCTGCTACGTGCGCTCGGTGGTGTGCGACAGTTACTATGTGAGTGCCGGGCAGACGGTGTTCGTGCAGGTAGGGATTGCCGCCGGCGATACCAACGTCATCATCCAATCGGCCGATTCGGTCGCCTTTATCATTACTGATACTTACGGCAACCGCTACGATACTCTGGTAACGGCGACGCTCTATTCGCCGGTGCTGCCGCTGACGATTGCCAAAACCGCGCTGGATACGATCACCTACGCTGTGGCGATCAGTTCGGCCATGTGCACGCGTGCGGTGCAGCTCGATGCCTCCTGCACCGGCTATATCGATTCCGGCGGCGTCCGCTTGCTCCGCAGCGACACGCGCGCTGACCGCGTCGATACCTGGGTGGTGCAGGCGCCGGCGGTGGTCAGCTTCGTGCGCCTCTCCCTGAACAAGGATACGGGGCTGCTGAATCCGGGTGCGGCCTATGATACGGTGGTGCTGCAGGTCTGCCTGTATAACAGCGGGCAGGGAACGGCGGTGGTGACGGTTGATACCACGAAAGTCGTGGTGACCAACAGCGCCGGCGTCGCGGTGACGTCGCTGCTGGCGTTCGAGACCTGGCCGGTCTCGCCGCGGCGCATTACCGGCGGGGCGTATGATACCCTCGCGTTCACCCTGCGCCTGCCGGATACGCGCAGCCAGGGCGTACTGGGGACCTTGCGGCTCGGGCTGCTTGGCGCGGGGCTGGTAGTGACGGACAGCAACTCGGGCGCCGTGCTGACGGTGACCCGCACGGCGGATACGCCGTCGTTCACCACCTACTATCCGCTGCGCAGTACGGTCGCCGAAACGGTGTACGCCTGCGATTCAAACTGCTGGCTCTACATTCCTGCGGACAAACTGGGGATCGGGACGGCGATCACCATAATCAAGAACCCGACCTCGGCGTCGATTACTGCGGCGGACAATACCCTCGCGAGCATGGCGACCTGGGAGGGCGTGCCCGCCACCAGTTATGAGGTGTCGCTGACCCGCGCGGCGGATACCCCGACGCTGGAAACGATGCTGCTCAATATCCGCTACGGCGACATGGGCATGACCGCCCGTGAGGAGAGTTCGCTGCGCATTATGCGCCTGAACGGCAGTTCATGGGAACTGCTCACCACCGGCAATACGCCGCTGACGACGACGAATATCGCGCAGGTGTTGCTGGGCCGCCTGTCGATCTTCCGCTGCATCATCACGGATCCGGTATCAAGCGACCTGAACCGGGTCAAGGTGTATCCCAACCCGTTCGTGCCCTACGACGACGATGCCAATACCGGCGTGCCGTATACCGGCGCGGTCAATACCGGCATCACTTTTACCGGACTGACCGGCTCGGCGAAGATCCAGATCTTCACGCTCGACGGCATTCTCGTCGATGCGGTTGATGCGACCAATCAGGGGAACTGGCAGTGGGACGCGCGCAACAGCGCCGGGCAGGAATGCGCCAGCGGGATCTATCTGTACATGGTCACTGACGGCGGCGGCGGACTGGCGAAGGGCAAGCTATGCATCATCCGCTGAGGCGGCTGCTGGCGGCGCTGCTGGCGCTGCCCCTGCTCGCGCTCCCGGTGCTGGCTGACGACGCCGGGACCAACGGCGCCACGTTCCTCAAGATCAATCCGTATCCGACTGCCGGGGCGATGGGGGCCTACACCGCCGTGGCGACGGGGAATGAGGCGCTGCACTTCAATGCCGCCGGGCTGGCGGCGACGCCGCGCCCTGAATTCACCGCGATGCACAACGACTGGCTGGGCATGGTCGATTATGAGAATTTTGCCCTGACCTTGCCGCTTCCTGTCGGGCAGGGTGCCGGGCTGGGCGTCGGGCTGGCCTACCTGACCACCGGCGATATCACCCGCACGACGGTAGCCGACCCCAACGGTCTTGGTTCGGGCAGCTTCAGTGCCAGCGATCTGATGTTCTCGGTCGGCTACGGTCAGAAGCTGAGTGATAATTTTGCCGCGGGAGTGACGCTGCGGTTCCTGCGCGAACGGCTGTGGACGTACAGCGACAATACCGTGATTTTTGATGCCGGGCTGCGGTTCTCGCCCGGAATCGAGGGGCTGACCTTCGCTGTTGCCGGCAGCGGGTTCGGGTCCGGCCTGAAATTCGTGCGCGACGAAACCGACCTGCCGCAAACCTTCAGTTGCGGGGCGGCCTACCAGTTCAAGTATTGGGATACCAGTCGCATGACGCTGGCGCTCGACGCCATCATGCCTAACGACGAAACCGCCTACGGCGCATTCGGGGTGGAATGCGAAGTGGGCGACTATGCGGTGGCGCGCATGGGCTATTCGACCCGCCATGATCTGGCCAAAGGCCTCACCTGCGGCGTGGGTTTGCGCGACGGCGAAAACTGGTACGTCGATTATGCCTACACCCCGCAGGGCGATATGGGCCAGACCAATCGTATCGCTCTTACCTATCGCTACTGACCGGCCCGGCAACGACAATTATGCGCGGCATCGGTAACCGTCAAAAGTTGCCGTGCGTGGGGAAGCGTGTGCCGCCGCCGAAGCTGCCGTCCGGGACCCGGCCGGCCGCGCGGCCGTGCGCGCCGTCGCCGGCTGACCTGCGCACCCGCGCAAAACGGGGGAACTGATGCGCATTCTCGTCGCCGGACCGGGGCATCTGCGCACCGTCCCCATGTTCGCCCAGACCGTTGAGTCGCTGCGCGCGCTCGGGCATGACGTAACCCCGTTCAATCTCGGCTGGAAGCATCCGCTTGACCGTCTGCTGCGCCGGCCGCTGAAGAAAATGCTGCGCCGCGACGACGGGTTCATGCCGGGGCTGCACAGCCGCACGCAGCTCAATCGCCGGCTGCTGCGCGCGGCACATGACTGCCGGGCGGAAATGCTCCTCGCCATTTTCGGGTTCGATATCGAGGAAGCGACGGTGCGCTCGCTGCGTACCGCCGGGGTGCAGACGGCCTGCTGGTGGCTGAATGACCCGTTCCATCTCGAACGCTCGTTCGCGCAGGCGGGCTGGTACGACATCTATTGCACCAATGCGCCATCCTGCGTGCCGGCCTATCGCGCGGCGGGATTCGACCGGGCGCATGGCCTGCTGCACGCCATCTATCCCCCCTAGCACCGGCCGATGACCCTGACCCGGGAAGAGGAAGAACGCTACGCCTGCGACGTCGTCTTCGCCGGGGATTGGGAGGAAGTGCGCGAGCAGGCGCTGCTCCGCCTCGTTGGCCGCTGCCGGCTGCATATCCGCGGGCCGTGGAAACGCAAGCTGGCGCCGTCGTCGCCGCTGCGCGCCTGCGTGGTTGCCGACTGGTTTGCGCCCGACGAAATGGCGGCAATCAGCGCCGGGGCTAAGATCGTGCTCAATCTGCATTCGTGGTTCGGCAAGGACGCGCGCGGGACCAATCCCCGCGTCTTCGAGGCCGCCGGCTGCGGCGCCTTCCAGCTCTGCGACTGGAAGGAGGAAATCCCCGCCGCGTTTGCCGACGGGAAAGAGATTATCCTGTACCGCTCGCTCGACGAAATGGACAAGCTGGTCATGGAATGGCTGCCGCGCGCCGCCGAACGCAAGAGCGTCGCCGCCGCCGCCGCCGCCCGCGCCGCCCGCGACCACACCTATCACGCCCGCATGACCGAACTCCTGCGCCTGATGCTGCCGTAACGCGGCGTGCCGCGCTCTCTCGCCGGCGCCGGCCGGCGAAAATTGACGGGGGGGATGGGGCATGGTACAGTGAATATCCGACGGACATTGTCAGCGGTCGCGGAGGTGCGCACGTATTGTTCTGCTTAATGGATGAGCTCTGGTTGCATTGAAACTGCCGCAGCAGCACCGCCATCGATTTGTCGCCCACCCTGCAGGTATAATCCGGTTCAGCGCATGACGACGTGGTTTAATTTCTCCGGCGACGGTGTGCCCGCGCCGCCGCTCAAGCCGCTCCGCGATGAACTGCTGAGCAGCGAGCGGCTGGAGGAACGGGCCAAGGCGCTGGCGGCGCGATTCACTCTCGACCCGAACGCGCGGCGCGGCGCCCGGCGCGTGCTCCCCCGTCTCGACGGCAATGCCCGCATCCTGCGCGCGGCGTATCTGGCGCTGGCCGATGATGTGCGGCGCGGCGCATTTGTGCCGCCGGCGGCGGAATGGCTGCTCGACAACTATCACCTCGTCGCGGCGGAGATCATCGGTATCCGGCGCAATCTGCCGCGCGGCTATTACCGCGCGCTGCCCAAACTGGCCCTGCGCGAACGGGCGGGCGAGGCGCGGGTCTATGCGATGGCGGAGGAGCTTATCCGCCACAGTGACAGCCGCCTCGACCGGCCGCAGCTGGTCCAGTTCATGAACAATTTCCAGACCGTGGCGGCGCTGACCATCGGCGAACTGTGGGCGTGGCCGATCATGCTGAAACTGGCGCTGATCGAGAATCTGCGCCGGCTGACTGACGAGACCATGGCCGCCCGCGCGGCGGTGCGCGCCGCTGACGCCTATGTGGCGCGGATTGACACGGCCGGCAACGGAACCCCGCCGCCGCTGCCCGGCGAACTGCATCCCGGCTACATTCTGCAGCTGCTAGCGCGCCTGCGCGAGTACGGGCCGCGGCTGGCTGCCGTGCGCGAGTCGGTTGATGCGCACCTCGACAGGCGGCAGCTGACGGCGGAAGCGGCGGTCCGGGCCGAGCACCAGCGGCAGGCCTCGGCGCAGGTCTCGATGGCGAATGCGATTACCAGCCTGCGGCTCTGCTCGACGATCGATTGGAGCCAGTACGTCGAGGCGGTGAGCCTGGTGGAGCGCGTGCTGCAGCGCGATCCGGCCGGGGCGTACGGCCAGATGGACTTCCTGAGCAGGGACCGCTATCGTCAGGCGGTGGAGGAATTGGCTGAGCCGACCAGCGGGGCGCAGGTGCGGGTGGCGCTGCGCGCGGTGGAAAGTGCGCGGCAGGCAGCGGAGAAGGGCGCGATTACGGACCGCGCGGCGCATGTCGGCTACCATCTGATCGGTCCGGGCCGGCGCGATCTCGAAACGGATGTCGCCTGGCATCCGCCGCTGCGGCAGCGGGTGCGGGCGCTGGCGTTCCGGCAGATGACGGCGGTCTATCTCGGCGCCATTGGCCTGCTGACTGCGCTGCTGCTGGGGTTGGGACTCGTGCAGATCCGCCAGCATGGCGCGGCGTGGTGGCTGCAGCTGGCGACGGCGGTGCTCATTCTGCCGCTCGCCAGCGAATTGGCGATTGCCCTGATCCAGTGGCTGGCGGTGCGCCGGGTGCCGCCCCGGCGGCTGGTGCGCCTTGATTTTGCCAACGGCATACCGGCGGCCGCGCGCACCATGGTGGTGGTGCCGACCATGCTGACCAGCGTCGACGGTGTCGCTGAGCTGCTCGAACGGCTCGAAGTGCTGGCGCTGGGCAATGCCGATCCGCACATCCATTTCGCCATCCTCAGCGATTTCATCGACGCGGCCACGCCCAATCTGCCGCAGGACGAGGCCATCCTGGCGGCGGCGCGGGCGGGGATTGCCGCGCTCAATGCGCGTGCCGGCGACGGGCGCGGCACCACCTTCTATTTGTTCCATCGCGAGCGGCAGTGGAATGCGGGCGAAAATGCGTGGATGGGCTGGGAGCGCAAGCGGGGCAAGCTTGAGGAATGGAACCGGCTGCTGCGCGGCGCCACCGACACCAGTTACTCCGTGCAGGTTGGCGATATGGCCGTGTTGCCGGCGGTGCGGTACTGCCTGACCCTCGATTCCGACACGCGCCTGCCCCGTGACACGGCAAAAAAGCTGATCGGGATCATCGCCCACCCGCTGAATCGCCCGCACTATGACGCTGCGCTTGGCCGGGTCACGCACGGGTACGGCATTCTCCAGCCCCGGGTCAGCGTGACCATGGCGAGCGCCGCCAGCTCGCTGTTCGCCCGGCTCTATGCCGGCCATACCGGGGTCGATCCGTACACCACGGCGGTATCGGACACCTATCAGGACCTGTTCGACGAGGGGATCTTCACCGGCAAGGGGCTGTACGATGTGGACGCCTTTGCCGCGGCGCTGGCTGGGCGCGCGCCGGAAAATGCCATTCTCTCGCACGATCTGTTTGAGGGGGTGTATGCCCGCACCGCGCTGGTCACCGATATTGAGGTGGTCGACGACTATCCGGCGAGTGTGCTTGCCCATGCGCGCCGGCAGCATCGCTGGGTGCGGGGGGACTGGCAGATCCTGTGCTGGCTTCTGCCCTGGGCGCCGGCGCGGGGGGGGTGGCGGCGCAATCGCCTGCCGCTCATTGCGCGCTGGAAGATATTCGACAATCTCCGGCGCAGTATCACCCCGCCCGCCACGGTGCTGCTGCTGCTGGTGGCTTGGTCGTTCCTGCCGGTCAACCCGGTGGCCTGGACCCTCGCGGTGCTGGTGGCGCTGGCGTTTCCGCTGGTGCCGCTGGCGTGCGCAGTGCCGGCGCCGTGGCCGCGCCGGCCGTGGGCGGTGGTGGTGCGCGCATTGGCGGATGATGCGCGGATTGCCCTGGCCCGGATCATGCTCCAGCTGGTGTTCATGGCCTACGATGCATTTGTGCGCGCGCATGCGATTGTGCTGACCCTCGTGCGCCTGGTTTGGACGCAGCGGCAGATGCTGGAATGGGAGACCGCCGCGACGGCTGCGGCCCGCGCCACCAGGCATGCGCACCGGTCGGGGATGCGGCTGTTCTACCGGGAAATGCTCGCCAGCCCGGTGCTGGCCGCGCTGGGAGTGGCGCTGGCGGCTTCCGGCGGGCCGCGCGCGCTGGCCTGCGCCGCGCCGGTTGCGCTGCTGTGGCTGGCGGCGCCCGCCATTGCCTGGCGGCTCAGTCAGCCGGTGGCGCCGCTCCGGCGCGAACTGAATGCGGCGGACCGCGCCCTGCTGGAGCAGGTGGCGCGGCGGACCTGGCGCTACTTTGCCGACTTCATGGTGGCGTCCGAGCATGCGCTGCCGCCCGACAATTATCAGGAAGTCCCGGACCCGCGGCTGGCGTCGCGGACGTCGCCGACGAATATCGGCATGGGCCTGCTCGCCACCCTGGCGGCGCATGACTTTGCCTTTATCGCCACCCCGGAACTGGCGGCCCGCATCGAGGCGACCCTGACCACGGTGGAAGGGCTTGAACGCCACGAGGGGCATCTGCTCAACTGGTATGACACGCATTCCCTTGCGCCGCTGGCGCCGGAATATGTTTCCACGGTCGACAGCGGCAACCTGGCCGGCGCGCTGATGGTGCTGGCGGAAGGCCTGCGCCAGGCGGCTGCCGGGATCGCCGCCGGAACGCTGGCGGCGCAGCTGCGCGCGCTGGCGGTGCGGGCGGACGCCTTTGCCGACGGCATGAATTTCCGCTTTCTGTATGACCCGCAGACCCGGCTGCTGGCCATCGGCTATCGTCTCGCCGACGCCGCCGGGCCGGGCCGCCGCGACCATGCCCATTACGATCTGCTTGCCTCGGAGGCGCGGCTGGCGAGTTTTATCGGCATCGCCCGCGGTGATCTGCCGGAAACCCACTGGTTCCATCTCGGCCGGCTGATCACCAGCGTCGAGGGTGCGCCCACGCTCCTGTCGTGGAGCGCGACCATGTTCGAATACCTGATGCCGCGCCTGCTGCTGAAGAGCTATCCGGAGACACTGCTCGAACAGAGCTGCCGGATGGCGGTGCGGCGGCAGATAACCTACGCCCGTGCCTGCGGCGTGCCGTGGGGCATTTCGGAATCGGCGTATGCCACCGTTGACCGCCATGACACGTACCAGTACAAGGCCTTTGGCGTGCCCGGGCTCGGGCTGAAGCGCGGGCTGGGCGATGAGCTGGTGGTGGCGCCGTACGCCACGGCGCTGGCGGCCATGCTCGATCCGACCGCGGCGGCGCGCAATCTGCGCCGGCTGGCCGACGCCGGGCTGGAGGGTGCGTACGGCTATTATGAGGCCATCGACTATACGCACCGGAAGGGCGATGAGGCGGAGGACGCGCCGGGCGCGGCCGCTGCCGCGCGCGGCACGGTGGTGCGGGCGTATATGGCGCATCATCAGGGGATGACGCTCGTGGCGCTGGCCAATGCGCTCATGGGTGATGTGATGGTTCGCCGGTTCCACGCCGATCCGCGGGTGCGGGCGACGGAAATGCTGCTGCAGGAGCGGGTGCCGCGCCTGGCGGCCATCACCCAGCCGCGCCCGGTCGGGGAGACCCGGCTGGCCGAGCCGGCGGCGGCGGCGGCCATGCGCCGGTTCCATTCGCCGCACACCCGGGTGCCGCATGCGCAGTTTCTCTCCAACGGCAATTACACGGCGGTGGTCACCAACGCCGGCGGCGGGGCGAGCTTCTGCCGCGGCCGGGCGGTGACCCGCTTTCGCGAGGACGTTACCAGCGATCCGGGCAGCCAGTTCATCTATCTGCGCGACGTGCGCGACGGGGCGGTGTGGTCCGCCACCTTTCATCCCACCGCGGTGGAACCGGACAGCTACCAGGTCTCGTTCCTCGCGGAAAAGGCGACCGTCACCCGCCGCGACGGCGAGATCGCCACGCAGCTCGATATTGCCGTCTCGGCGGAAGACGATGTGGAGGTGCGCCGGCTGACGGTGACCAATCGCGGGTTGCGCCCGCGCGAACTGGAGGTGACGAGTTATGTGGAGATGGTGCTCGCCCCGCCGGCCGATGACCTTGTCCATCCCGCATTCTGCAAGCTGTTCGTGGCGACGGAGTATGTGCCTGAAAACGCCGCCGTGCTGTGCTGCCGCCGGCCGCGCGCCGCCGACGAGACCCCGGTGTGGGGGGTGCATGTCATGAGCGTGTCGGGCCGCATGCAGGGGGCGGTCGAGTGGGAGACCGACCGGGCCCGGTTCCTCGGGCGCGGGCGCGGGCCCGACAACCCGCAGGCGCTCGACGGGCGCTCCCTGTCGGGAACGACCGGGTTTGTGATTGATCCCGTGGCCTGCCTGCGCCAGCGCATCCGCCTGGCGCCCGGCGGGTCGGTGCGGCTCGCCTTTGCCACCGGCATGGCGGCGTCGCGGGAGGCGGCGGTGGCGCTGGCGGTGCGCTATCGCGAGCCGAGCGCCGCGCCGCGCACCTTTGCGCTCGCCTTCGCCCAGGCGCAGAGCGCCTGCCGCTATCTCAGTATTTCCCGCGAAGAGGCGCTGCTCTACGAGCGGCTTGCCTCGCGGGCGCTGTATGCCGATGACTCGCTGCGCGCCGGGCCCGAGCTGCTGGCGAAGAACACGCTCGGGCAGCCGGGCCTGTGGCCGCACAGCATTTCGGGCGATCTGCCCATTCTGCTGGTGCGGGTCGCCAGGGAAGAGGATTTGCCGCTGGTGCGGCAGGTGCTGCAGGCGCAGGAATACTGGCGGCTCAAGGGCCTGCGCGCCGATGTGGTGATCCTGAACGAGCATCCGGTCGGCTATTTCGATGAAATGCACGCCGCCCTGACGGCGCTGCTCGACAACGGGCCGTGGCAGGCGTGGAAGCACCGTTCGGGCGGGGCGTATCTGCTGCGCGGCGACCGGCTGGGCGAGGCGGAGCGCACGCTGCTGGTCAGTGTGGCGCAGGCGGTGCTGGCGGGTGACCGGGGCGAACTGGCGCAGCAGCTGCGCCGGCCCGATCCGGCCTGGCCGGCGCCGCAGGCGTTCATTCCCGCGGCCCGGGCGGCGGCCCGGGCCGCCATGGCGGTGCCGCTCCCCCCCTTGACGCTGGCGCACGATTGCGGCGGCTTTGCCGATCATGGCCGCGAATATGTGGTGATCCACGAGGGCGATCGCGAGACCCCGCTGCCGTGGGCCAATGTGATCGCCAACCCGTCGTTCGGGACGGTGATTACCGCGGCGGGCGCGGCGTACACCTGGTCGGGGAACAGCCGCGAAAACCGGCTGACGCCGTTTGCCAACGACCCGGTGAGCGACCCCACCGGCGAGGCGCTCTATATCCGCGACGACGACACCGGCGAGGCGTGGTCGCCGACGCCGGGCCCGCTGCCGCGCACCGCGGCCTCCGGCCGCTGTGTGACCCGCCATGCCGCGGGCATTTCGCATTTCACGCGCGAAGTGGCGGGCATGCGCCAGTACCTCGATGTCTTTGTCGATCCGGCCGATCCGGTGAAGTATTCGCTGCTGACGCTGGCCAATGAAAGCGGCGCCGTGCGCCGGCTGAGCGTCTTCTACTACGCCGCGTGGGTGCTGGGCCCGCCGCTGGCGAACCAGGGCGCGCTGATCGTCACCGAACGCGATCCGGCGACCGGCGCGCTGTTTGCCCGCAATACCTATCAGCAGGAGTATGTCGGACGGGTGGCGTTCGCGTATGGCGCGGCGGTGACCGACGCCACCAGTGACCGGCGCATCTTTATCGGGCGCAACGGCTCGCCGGCGCGCCCGGCGGCGCTCGGCCATGCCGCGCTCACGGGCCGGTATGGGGCGGGGCTTGACCCCTGCGCCGCGCTGCGGGTGGCGGTGACCCTGCAGCCGGGCGAGACGCGCAATCTGGTGTTCATTATCGGGCAGGGCGATGATGCGGAGCATGCGCGGACGCTGGTGCGCCGGCACGGGCAGCTGGCAGACGCCGAAGCGGCGCGCGAGCAGGGGCGGCGCCGGTGGGACGATATTCTCGATGCGGTGCAGGTGCGCACACCCGATGACTCGTTTGACCTGATGCTGAACCGCTGGCTGCTTTACCAGGATGTGAGCTGCCGGTTGTGGGCGCGGTCGGCGTACTATCAGCCGGGCGGCGCGTTCGGGTTCCGCGACCAGCTGCAGGATGTGCTGGCGCTGACGCTGGCCCGGCCCGACCTGCTGCGCGAACAGCTGCTGCGCGCCGCCGGCCGGCAGTTCCGCGAGGGCGATGTGCAGCACTGGTGGCATGAACCGAGCGGGCGGGGCGTGCGCACGCGCTGCTCCGACGACCTGCTCTGGCTGCCGTATGCGGTGGTGCATTACGTCAACGCCACCGGCGACACCGGGGTGCTTGATGAGCGGGTGGCGTATCTCGACGCGCCGGTGCTTGAGCCGGGTGTTCAGGACTCGTATTTTGCCCCGCGCCTGGCCGAGGAATCGGGCACGCTGTGGGAGCATTGCCTGCGGGCGATCGACAAGGGGCTGACGGTGGGTGTGCATGGCCTGCCGCTGATGGGAAGCTGCGACTGGAACGACGGGATGAACCGGGTGGGGCGGGCCGGGCGCGGCGAGAGCGTCTGGCTCGGCTTCTTCCTGCATGCGGTGCTGACCGCCATCGTCCCGCTCTGTGAAAACAGGAACGATGGCGATCGGGCCGTGCGCTACCGTGCCGAAGCGGACCGGCTCGGCGGCATCCTCGAACAGGCCTGGGACGGCGAATGGTATCGCCGCGGCTATTACGACGACGGCACGCCGCTGGGCTCGGCGCAGAACGACGAGTGCCGGATCGATGCGATTGCGCAGGCGTGGGCGGCGCTGTCGGGCGCGGTGCCCGTGCGTTTCGCGGAACGCGCGCTCGACGCGGTGCGCACGCACCTGATCCGGCGCGGGCCGCGGATTGCGCTGCTGCTCGATCCGCCCTTTGACAAGTCCGCGCAGGACCCGGGCTATATCAAGGGCTATCCGCCCGGCGTGCGCGAGAATGGCGGGCAGTACACGCACGGCGCGATCTGGGTGATGATGGCCATGGCGAAACTGGGCAGCGGTGACGAGGCGATGGAGCTGTTCCACATGCTCAATCCGGTGAACCATACGCGCACGCCGGCCGATGTGGCGCGCTACCAGGCCGAGCCGTACGTCATGGCGGGCGATGTCTATGCGCATCCCGCGCACGCCGGGCGCGGTGGCTGGTCGTGGTACACCGGCGCCGCGGGGTGGATGTACCGCGCCGGATTGGAGAGCATGCTGGGCCTGCGCCGGCAGGGCGCGACGTTTGCCGTCACGCCCTGCATCCCGTCGTCATGGCCGGAATATGCGATTACCTGGCGCTTTGGCCGCTCGCGCTATGAGATTGTGGTGACGAATCCCGACCGGCGCTGCCGGGGCGTCGCCGCAGCGGAACTGGATGGCAACGCTGTCGACCATGCCGCCATTCCGCTGGCTGATGACGGCGCCACGCACCATGTGCACGTGGTCATGGGTGGCAGCTAACACGGCAGTGTGAGTGGTCGCGGCGGCGCTGACGTGCGCGCCAGCGCAGAGAACGCAAGAAAACCGAAGGTATTGCCTGCGAAATGGAATAAATGCGAACAAAGCAGTTATTTGCGGCTATGAATGCTGTGAGCTATACTGCAGATATGGGATATGCTTGGAGCAGTTCCTGCGATACTGAACCTGGTTCATACGCTGAAAGTCGGTCACTGTTCTATGGTTCGCTACCGGTTCCAAACGGCAAAAATGTCACCCGATTCCTTCAGGAAACTGTGCCATGATCAGGTGTGCGCCCGCATTAGAGGAGTACCTGTATCGAAAGGAGCTGCAATGACCAACGCTGTTAAGTGTGTGACTATGGCATTGGGAATAAGTGGCATATATGCGATGTCGTTAGTTTGTGGAGAGGGACTGCAATTTATTTTATACTTGTTTACCACGACATTAATACACGGGATCGTGTATATTATATTCACAAATGTCCGTGAAGAGCTTAGTGTGTCGTTGATTGTGGCTGGGATAATTATGGGGATGATTGTTAATATTCTTGCGTTTATCGTCGTAAGCGTGTTCTTGATTTTTTTTGGCATATTATTAGTAGAAGCCCATAGTGTCGCATTTACTGAATATTTCGCGGGTGTATGGATAATTCTTTTGTTTCATCACCTCAGAAAATGTCGTTTCGTTAGGCAAATCTCGAACAAAGATGAGCTGATGTTAGATTGAGGATATCAATGACGAAACAGAGTTTCAGGAAATCACGCGAGGAATAGTATGGGAAAAGTCAAGAACTCCATTGTATATCTCGTCGACGGTCCCATCGCCCGTGGAGTTATTGGAGGAGGGGCGGCTTCTTATCTGATATGGTTGCATGAAGTCGTGTCCCATCGCGTTGACCAACTTGTAGGGCGTTCAGCATCAAATCTGTTTGTATCTGTGCTTATTGGTCTATTCGAAGCGATATTTCCCAGTATTTTCTCGGCAATATTTTACGGATTACAAGGAGCGGCATTTGGTATTGCCGAAGTGGTAGCGTCAAATATTTACCGGAAATATCTCTGGGTGTGCTATCTGCTGATTCCTGCCGGGGTTTCTGTGGGAATGGCGACATTATACGAGGCAATCGAAGTACAATCGTTTGGTGAATTTGCCATAACAGCATTATGGGGATGTACGTATATGCCAGTGAGGATATTCGAACTATTTGTGTATAAAAAGAAAATGTCGCCGACAGCGAACTGTCTGGCAATATCGGTGCTATACTTTCTTATGGGATACCCATTAGTGATTATGCAATTGATTCCGATGGAATCATTGATAAACTGCAGCGTAATGCTGCTGATAGTGGTGCTGCATATGCGTGGATTGAAGGGTGACAAATATTTCATCAACAATCTGCAATTCGCAAAAGGCATTGGCGATGAACCGGCGCGCCGATAGTCGGTGCGCCACTGTGCGTGTCGCTGGTAACGGCAAACAGAGATTTGCGCTGAACCGGTATGATGATCGAGAGGAACCATGAAGAAGATATTGGTGATCGAAATTCTCGTGGCTGGTTTGCTGTGGGTGGGGCTGTACATGTATTGAAAGGAACTGCAATGACCATCGCTATTAAGTGTGTGACTATGGCATTGGGAATAAGTGGCATATATGCGATGTCGTTAGTTCGTGGAGAGGGATTGCTATTTATTGGGATAATGAGTGTTATTGTGATAAGGGGGGCTTATGAAGAAGTTGCTGGCTGTGGGTATGGCTAGTTACGTCGCGTTGATGATGCTGTCCTGTGTGTGCGCGAATGCGAGCCAAGAGGAAAGCACTACGACTGCAATTATTGGTGACAGAGAAGGAGAAACTCAAGGAGAAACTCAAACGATTTTGCGGAGTGATGCCAGCACAGGGCATGGCGGGGTTGAGCTCATAGAATGTGTAGAGTTTGACACATTACCACAGCAGATTACTACTGACCAAGAAGTGAGATTTGTGTTTCGATTTAAAGAAAAAGACGACTATCGTACTAATCTGTATTTGGTAAGTGACCTAATTGATACTGATTGTATTGATACTGCTCCAATACGTATCAAAGTGAATGTAAGTGGAAAATCAGCGTACATTACTGGATATCGAATTGGTACAAATGAGTACATGGTCGAAAATCCAATCAGAAATCAATATGGCGAAACACTACTTATTAATACAACTTTTAGAGAATTGTTGGATGGGTGTAAATATGAAGTGCGAGCGAAATTCCCTGTTGTATGCGACTACTGTATGATTAATGTGATTACATTGTTCTATATCAATGACAATGTATTTGTGCCAATATATCAAGAAGGAGGATTGAACATTGGTGTCGAATTATACGAAACAAAATCTCGCAATACTCAACGCTGACTTCGGCTTTATATGGACGTATGGTGGTTACTTTAGGAATTATTGTGAGGGCGGAATGATGATAAAATATGGAATATGTGCGACTGCTGAACTGACGCTCCGCCTCGCCTAAACCCGTTGCCGTCCAGCGCAGCGCCATTGTTCCACCCTTCCAGCGTTTGACCTGGCGTGACCATTTCTTCGCCGTGTCGATGGCGCTCTCAATGATGTTGGTGGTGCCCAGCGACTGGCACAGCGTGCGTGGCAGTGCCAGTCGCAGCGCCGTCAGTGTTTCCTCCCTCCCTTCCCGCAGACTCGCTGCGGCGCCTGGGCAGTCCCGGTCCAAACGCTGCGCTAGGATATTTCGCAACTGCTTGGCACGCGCGTAATCGCCGCAATTGAAGGCTTGTTACATGGCCGTCCCCGTCCTCGTCGATGTTTGCATAGCCTTTCGGAACCGGCCCCGGACGACGAGGCACGTTCGCGCGCGGAGAGCGTAGCTGCGCTGGGACGTGGCTATGATGGAAACGCTGCGGATTGCTTGACAAACAATGCGAATATGTTACACTTGTATCATAGATGTTACAAACAATGGAGATGCCATGCGATTCGCCATGTCGCCAATCGACCTGACCTATTCGCGGACCACGGCGAAGATAGTCCGCTTTCTGCTCAGTCATACCGCGTCCATGAGCGAACGCGAGATGGCGTCCGTGCTCAAGGTCTCGCACATGAGCGTAAATCGGACCCTGCGGGAACTGGCAGCGGTCAATTTTGCCTTTTTCGTCACAATCGGCCGGGCCCATGTCTGGAGCGTCAATCGAAAGAGCTACGCGTATCGGGTGCTGGCCAGGCATTTTGCGGGCGATAGCGCGGGCAGCGACCCGTTGGCCGACCTGAAGGCGACGATTGCCGAGCATACTCCGTGGCGCTTGGTCAGACGGGTTCTGCTTTTCGGCTCGGTCTCCAAGGGAGAAGATACCGAGGACAGCGACATCGACGTTTGCTTCATGGTTAACGGGAAGGTGGCCAAGGAGCGACTCATGCCGGCTGTGGAAAAGCTATCGGACATATGCTTGGCGAAGTACGGTAATCGCCTGGCACCGTACATCCTCACGGCAGCGGAAGCAGCCAGCAAGGAGCGGGCGACGCTATGGTCCGAAATACTGGCGGGGATTGAAATACGTCCCCTGGCGAAAAGGAATAAAGGGTGACACCGCGGCACACGACCAGGGATGTGGCAAAGGCGTTGTACGTTAACTACCTGAAGCGGGCAGAGGAATGTTATCATGCCGCCGGACATTCCTTCGCCGAGCAAGAGTGGAACGCAGCAACGATAAACGCAATTCACGCCAGTATCGCCGCAGTGGATGCGCTTTGTGTCTACTATCTGGGAAAACGTAATGCCAGCGACAGCCACAACGGGGCGGTGGCGCTGCTCAAGTCTTTGCCACTCGACACCGTGGGTAAGGCAACGAATGCCACCCGGTTGGCGCGAATTATCGGCATCAAGAACATGGCTGAATATGAGGAGCGACTGGTGTACCGCACGGAAGCTGAGAAAGCGATGAAAGACGGCGAAAGGCTCCTTGAATATGCCAAGGCGAAGCTGCCGGGGTGACTGAATGATATTCAAAAAGGGATTGAGCGGAGTGCTGTGTACGATAATGAGCAGGGGGTCATTCTGACACATTTACACATTTGTCCGGTGATGCTGTTGCGCAGATCGATGGCGGAGGTCGCGTGCATTTTGAAGCAAAGGCACCCGCGCTGAATCGGTATGATAATCGAGAGGAACCATGAAGAGAATACTGGTGACTGGAATTCTCGTAGCTGGGTTGCTGTGGATGAGTGTGTACGCGTGTTTGAAATCAGATAACCTTGACCAGAATGGTTCCGGTGTCACGTCGAGTGATATTCAGAGTTCATATGGATATGGTCCTGTTCTACTATTTACAGCTGTATTGCTCGATACAATGCCGAAAGATATTCGAATTGGAGGGACGGTCTCGCATTCATAAATACCATATAATATCATATAGTGAATGCAGACGGACAACTACCGGCTTTTCGTGCAAAAGCTAGCTATATTTCATAGCAGCGATCCTCGTGTTGTGGTGAATGGAAATATTCACGACTGATATCGGAACATTATCATGTGGCTGCTATTATAGAATTGGGGATAATGAGTGTTATTGTGACAAAAGGGGGGCTTATGAAAAAGTTGCTGGCTGTGGGTATGGCTAGTTACGTCGCGTTGATGATGCTGTCCTGTGTGTGCGCGAATGCGAGCCAAGAGGAAAGCACTACGACTGCAATTATTGGTGACAGAGAAGGAGAAACTCAAGGAGAAACTCAAACGATTTTGCGGAGTGATGCCAGCACAGGGCATGGCGGGGTTGAGCTCATAGAATGTGTAGAGTTTGACACATTACCACAGCAGATTACTACTGACCAAGAAGTGAGATTTGTGTTTCGATTTAAAGAAAAAGACGACTATCGTACTAATCTGTATTTGGTAAGTGACCTAATTGATACTGATTGTATTGATACTGCTCCAATACGTATCAAAGTGAATGTAAGTGGAAAATCAGCGTACATTACTGGATATCGAATTGGTACAAATGAGTACATGGTCGAAAATCCAATCAGAAATCAATACAGCGAAGCACTATTTATATATACAACTTTTAGAGAATTGTTGGATGGGTGTGAATTTGAAGTGCGAGCGAAATTCCCTGTTGTATGCGGATATTGTGGGATTGATGTAATGACAGATTTCTATATCAATGACTATGTATTTGTGCCAATATATCAAATTGGAATAATAAAAATGAATGTCAAATAGCATAATCGATAATTGTGGGGGTGATTGCTAATATGCTTGCGTTTATCGTCGTAAGCGCGTTCCTGATTTTATTTGGCATATTATAGTAGATGCCATAGTGTTGCATTTGCTGAATATTTCGCGGGTGTATGGATAATTCTTTTGTTTCATCACCTCAGAAGATTACCGTATCGTCAGGAAAATTCGGCTCCTCACAAGAATCGGTGGGTGATTGGAGGCAATGCCAGGCCTCCCATCAT
>CAZFBR010000032.1:0-21280 GCA_964517215.1 uncultured bacterium | reverse complement strand
TCATGCTTTCAAGTGCTTAAGTCATTTGCCGACCCACCTATTCTTGTGACGACCCCTATTACTGAGCCTTTTGCACGAATATCCTGAAAGGTATTTTGCCGCCTGACGAAAATCCGACGACACATCATGCCTGCAACCAATAAGAACCGACGGCAAAAATGACGCGACCGGTCTTGCTTCTGGCGCGTAAATTGCACATAGATACGATAGTAGCATCGACAACCGGAAGGGAAAGGTGGGATACAACTTCAAACCCTGCAATTGCAATCAGGACTATCTCTTGCCGCCGAGCCGAAAAGACTGGCTGCCGCCGAGTGACTTGGCGTGGTTTTTCTCGATGCGGTCGCGCAAATAGATTTCAGAAGGTGGTTGATGCACTGGATACTTTGGCAGCTATGCATATGATAGCAATATTTCCGCTTCCGGACTTGTGTTATAGGGCCTCGCCTCGCCCTAACCCCGACCTGACAGGGGTCCCGCATTGCGTCATTGTGTCAGTATGTCTCCTGCCGACATGCCGGAGACCTGCTGCTGCATTCACCGGGCCGGACCGTTCCCCACTCCGGTCGGCGACGCCCGCCACCGGTCCCAGACCGCGGCGGCCGGCTTCGCGGCGCCTTCCCGCGTGAACAGCCCGAGCCGGCGCATCCAGTCGCCCGCAGCCGCAAAGGCCGCCGCATCGGCATTCGTCGCCGGCAATTCTGCAGTATCCATGGTTGCCGTCCAGATCAGCAGGCGCGCACCATACCGTTCGCACTGCACCCGCAGCCGTTTGAGATACTCCGCCGCTACCGCGTCGTTGTTGCCCGCCGGCCATGCGGTTTCACAGATGCCCCAGCCGCCGGCCGGGGCCAGTGCCGTCACGCCGGCAAGATAACCGTCCGGCAATTCGCCGGCCGTGATCCCGGCCAGATGCGGATAGAGCGAAAACCCGAGCAGGTCGAGTCCCTCGCCAAACGCGTGCACCGGCGCAAGGTCTTCACCGCCCGGCCAGCCCGGATCGCAACCGCGCAGCAGTTCGTACTGAAAGGTCACCAGCACCGCCGTCGCCGGGCTGGCGCCCTTGATCCGCGTTCGCGCCTCCCGGTACAGTTCGACAAATGCGGCAAAATCGCCGGGACGCAGCCGGGCGTAGTAATTCACCTCGACGCCCAGCACCAGGCGGTCGGGATGATATCTGGTCAGCAACTGATCGACCGTCGTCAGGAACGCCTGCCGGGTACTGCTATCGCCAAACGACCACCCGGCACCGCCCTGCAGCATGCGCCGCGACGGGTCCTGCCAGTCAAGTGCGATGGTCAGCGGGCGATGGTGCTCAGCCGCAATGCCGCTCAGCCACGCCGCCTGCTGTACCGTCGCCGCTGCTGCGGCCGGAGCCCACGGCAGCTGCACATAGAGTTCATCGCTGTGACCGAGCGTCAGGCCGACGCCCAGCGGCGCCAGCCGCTCCGCCTCCGCCGCATCCCGCCACGGCGGCCAGAAGATCATCCCCAGTGCCGTCGTGCGCGCCGCCGGCTGTGTGAGCCCGCCGCAGCCCGTCATGGCCAGCATGCCCAACAGAAAACACCAGTACATGATTTTGTTCATTGCTGTATCCCGTTGCGCGCGTTATCGTACTGCACAAGCAAATTGTGTCATTGTGTCAGAATAGCCCCCTCATGTCGGCGGGACGGTCAGGAACACTGTCAAGAATCGACTGCACCAGCAGGCGGGGATCGGGGAGGCAATTGATCCGTTCCCGGCCCGGTAATGCCAGCACCTCGATGCTGTCGCCCGGTTTCCGGTTGCCGGCAAGCAACACATCGCGCGTCACATCCCGGCCGATAACCGCTTCACCGGTTGAACTGCGCAGCACATAGGTCACCCGGTAGCCTCTGTTGCATTTTGCGGAACCGGCAAACAGTCCGCGCGAAAACACCATGCCGCTCCGTTCTTCGATGCTGACCAGCTTCGCCGTGCAGAGCATCCCGTCGCGATGGCAGCGAGTGCGCGTGCGCAGGGTAAGCATCCCCGGCACCAGGAGCACAATTGCCACCGGCAGCTGCAGACCGCAGACGAGCAGCAATACCACCCAGGGAAAGGTGAACCGTGTGATCCCGTCGATCTGCGATTCGTCGCCGTCATAGCGTACCGGAATTTCCATCCCGGCCGGCCATTCCGCCACGCGCCGATCCATCGTCTGCATTTCATCCGTGCGCTCGCCATCATCCGCCCGGTAGCGGTACCTGATCGTCAGCGGATGCTGCCGGTCATTACCCACGCTCGTCGACGCATCAAGCTCGACGGAGATGACCGTGCCGGCGGTCGTCACGCCCTGCGCCCGAATGCGCTCATCATTGACCATGCGCGGCTCGAGCAGCAGGAACAGCCCCGCGATCAGCAGGACCGTCGGGATCTGAATTGCGGCGAACAGCGCGGCAAACCGCGTCAGCGGCGAGGCAAACAGCCAGCCTGCCTGCCAACGCCACGGCACCGGCCGCGGCGGCATCGCGATAACTGTCATTCCCGTTCCTCCGTCACGCCCGCAGCAGCGCGAGGCGCTGGCCGTAGCGCAGTTCGAGATAGCGCTGCACCTGCCGGCCGAGCGCGCGTTCCAGCGGGTCGTTTGCGGCGGCGGGATCGCGCTGCCGGTCGAGAAACGACTCCGCCGCCGCGCGCGCCTTGACCAGCAGCGGCGTGTCGGTGAGGATGTCCGCCAGCTGCAGCTCCGGCGCGCCGTGCTGGCGCGTGCCGAGGAAATCGCCCTGCCCGCGGATCTTCAGGTCGAGTTCCGCGATCCTGAACCCGTCGGTGGTGCGCGCCACCTCGGTCAGCCAGGCGCGCTTTTCCGGGTCGAGCCGCGCCGGCGCCAGCAGCCGGCAGATTGAGGCCGTGCGCCCGCGCCCCACCCGCCCGCGCAACTGGTGCAGCTGCGCCACCCCGAACCGCTGAGCATCCCAGACCAGCATCATCGTCGCCTCGGGGACATCGACCCCGACCTCGATCACCGTCGTCGAAAAGAGGACCTGCAGCCGGCCGCAGCGGAAATCGTCCATCACCCGCTCTTTGTCCTCCGTCGCCATGCGCCCGTGCAGCAGGCCGCAGGCATATTCGTGGAATTCGCCGGTGCGCCACGCCTCGTAGCTCTCCGTCGCGGAACGCAGGTCGAGCTCCTCCGATTCCTCGATCAGCGGAAAGACAATGTACGCGCGTTCGCCCTGCGCCAGCCGCCCGCGCACCTCCGCCCACAGCGTCGCCAGCTCGCGCGCGTTTTCCGTGACCAGGGCGGTGGCGATCGGCCGGCGCCCCGGCGGCAGCTCGTCGAGCACCGAGCAGTCCATATCGCCGTAGACCGTCAGCGCCAGCGTGCGCGGGATGGGCGTCGCGGTCATCACCAGCTGGTCGACCGCCGTCCCCTTCCCCGTCAGTTCCGCCCGCTGCAGCACGCCAAAGCGGTGCTGCTCATCTATCACCGCCAACCCCAGCCGGCGGAAGGCGACCCCTTCCTGGATGAGCGCGTGCGTGCCGAAGGCGATCGCCGCCGCGCCCGACGCCAGCGCCTGCTTTGCCGCCTTCTTCTCCGCTGTCGAGAGCGAGCCGATCAGCAGCACCGCGCGCACGCCCAGCGGCTCCAGCAGCGGCAGCGCCTTGAGGTAATGCTGCTGCGCCAGCAGTTCGGTCGGCGCCATGATCGCGGTCTGCCGCTCTTCCCCGGCCATGAGCACCGCCGCAGCCAGCGCCAGCACGGTTTTGCCCGAGCCGACATCCCCCTGCACCAGGCGGTACATGCGCTGCGGCGCGCGCAGGTCGGCGATGATCTCGTCGAGCACCCGCGCCTGCGCCGCGGTCAGGGCGAAGGGGAGCGCGGCCAGCAGGCCGGCCAGCGCCTCGCGCCCCGCAGCGAGCGGCTCCTTGCCCGCCAGCGCCCGCCGCTGCGCGCGGCGGTCGAGCAGCGCCAGCTGCATGAAGAACAGCTCCTGAAATTTCAGGCGCAGCCGCGCCCGGTCCGCCGCCGCCGGCGTTTCCGGGAAGTGGATGTCGCGCAGCGCCTCGCCCAGCGCCGGGAGCGGCTGTTCCGCGGCTGCCGCCTGCAGCACCCGGCGGGGAAGCGGATCGCTGATCAGCGGACCGTATTCGTCAAGCGCCGCCTGCGTCAGCTGGCGCAGCGTACGCGACGTCAGTCCCTGCGTTTCCGGATAGACGGGCTTGACCGCGCCTGCCGCGGCTTCGTCGTCATCCAGCGGCTCCATCTCCGGATTGATCAGTTGCCATCCCTGGTACTGCTGCAGCGTGCCGCTCACCAGCCAGCGGCTCTGCGGCTGCAGGAGATCTTTCAGGTACTGCCGCGCGTTGAACCAGGTCAGGCGCACATACCCGGTCTCGTCCTCCAGCATCGCTTCCAGCCGCCGCCGCCCGCGGCGGCCGGCAACGAACGCCGCCGTGGTGATCCGTCCCGCGACCGTGACCGCCTCGCCGTCGCGGCGCAGCTGTCCGAGCGGGGTCAGCCGCCGCCGGTCAAGATACGCGCGCGGATAGAAATGCAGCAAATCATTGACTGTGGCTACATCCTTCTTGTCCAGCAGTTTGGCGCGCGCCGGGCCGACCCCGCGCATGAATTGCACGGGCTGGGCGAGCAGGTCCATTTCCAGCTGCTTGAGGCCGGCGACCATATCCCAGAAAAGTGCCGGCCGCTCCGCCGCCGACGCCGCCGCATAGTTCCGGGCGCGGTCGAGAATGCTGCGGGCCGACTGGCCCGCGGCGTCCGGACGGTCGCGCACCGGGGTCAGCACCAGGGCGAGCTCTGCCACGAAACCGCGGTCGGCATACCCGTTCTTCGGCTCGCCGTTCGCCAGTTCGCGCAGCATCCGCCACGCCTGCGGATTGATCAGCGGCATGTTTTAACCACCTCACATTGCAGCTGTTGGCGAAATAGCCCTGCGATTCCTGTTGGTTGCATTTCCATGTCAACATAAACTTTTTCCGTGTGCAACATCCCAATATGCCGATTCAACTTTGCCGTCTGCAACAGTACTTCATTACTTTCCCGTGCCAATCCATCCGCCGGGAAAAGCTTACCCTCCCTCGCAACTAATGATCCAGTCAATTGGTCATTCACCAATGTCTTTTCCGCCATAATCCCATCCACCTGTCACTTTGTTTCTTCCACTAATGCCAATACTGGCACCCCTGTCTACACAGCTTATACCTTTTCTGCCACCAACGAGCACTTCGGTCTTGGTCTTAGCACTTTTCGGGGTGGGGAGCAAATACTCAAGGGAAACAACGCCAAGCGCCCGGCATAATCCTCATCACCAAAGACAACCGGGAATCCCGCGAATGCGGAACTCCCGGCATTATTGCCGCAGCTGCGACGACTTAAAATTCACGCGTTATGGATTGATCATCATTGAGCGGTATAACCTTTTCCGGATGCAATTGCGGCCGGGTGTTTGTCGATTTGCGGCGCAGCTTCCTTCCCGCCGCAGCGGAAAGCGGCGAGCGCAGAGACACGTCATTGGTCGATGCCGCGGCTGCCCCTTCCACCAGGATTACCAGTGTCCGAACCGTGGCGCGCATGCTTTCCGCCTGAGAACTCATTTCCTCCGCTGCCGAAGCCGATTCTTCCGCATTCGCCGCCACATTCTGCGTCACCTTGTCCATCTGCTGCACCGCCACATTGATCTGATTGATACCCTGCGCCTGCTCACGCGAGGCATTGCTGATTTCCTCCACCAAATGAGACACCTTGTCCGAACTCGCCCCGATTTCCTTCATGCTTACTGCAACTCGCGTTACTTTTTCAAGCCCGCCACGCACAGTGGTCACTGCCGTGTCAATCAGCGCCGCCGTTTCGCGAGCCGACGCCGCCGCCCGTTGGGCCAGATTGCGCACCTCCTCGGCCACCACGGCAAAACCCTTGCCGTGCTCACCCGCCCGGGCCGCTTCCACCGCCGCGTTCAGCGCCAGCAGATTGGTCTGAAATGATATTTCCTCGATTACTTTGATTATCTTGGCGATTTCATCGCTGTTCTGTTTGATGGCGCCCATACTTTCCTGCATTTCCCGCATGGCGTCATTCGCCTGTGTCACCACGTCGCCGGCAGCATGCATATGCTGGTTTGCCTGGCCGGCATTTTCCGCATTCTGCTGGATCATTGACGTCATCTCTTCCAGCGATGCGCCGGTCTCTTCAAGAGAAGATGCATTCTCCGATCCCGCTTCCGCCAGTGCCTGCGATGAACTGGCAATCTGTCCGGCCGCCGCCGTCACCTGTTCGGCGCCTTCATTCAGTTCAGCGGTTATCCGATTCAGCGCACCGGTAATGCTCCGGCTCAGCCAATAACCGCCACCCAGCGCCACAGCAAAACCGCCAACGGTAAATGCCAGCATCAGCGTTGTTGCGGTGCTGCCCGAAGCGGCATTGCGTTCCGCTGTTTCCCGGGCCTCCTGAACCTTTTGTTCGACCATGGCATCCAGCGCCGCACGTTCCGCTTCCGCCGCCTGCAAGCCGTCGCCCTTCATCAGTCGGTATGCTTCCTCCGTATTGTTCTCCTTTGCCATGGCAATCATTCGCTGCAAAGCCTGCAGATATGGCGGCCGCGTCTGCTGAAACCGTTCATACGCCTGGCGACCTTGCGCCGTGCTTAATGTCGGCTCATACGCAGACGCCGTGTTTGAAATAATCTGCGATTCCGCGTTGATTGCCGCTTCCGCTTTTTCGATATCCGCCAGACTCTTGGCCGTCATGACATCACGCGCCCCGATTCGCACCCGCTGAAAAGCCACGGAGATTTTCTGCAGATGCGCCAGCGGCACCGTAATCCCTTGGTACAGTTGCGTGTCTTCCTTAACCAGCGCCTTGACATTATAGACCCCGATTATGCCAATCAACGCGCTCACACCCGCCAAAATCAAAAAGCCCCCCATCAATTTGGTGCGCAATTTCATCTTCATCTTGGCCTTCTCCCCATTACTTGTCGTGGTATTGTCCGCATCGCTCAACGCGCGGAAGCGGCTTGTAACAATTCATCAGAATTCAGCACCCGATCAAGATCAAGCAGCAGTTTAACCCTGCCCTTGCTCTTGCCCATGCCCAGAATGTACTGCGCGCAAATCCCTCCGCCAAATTGCGGCGGCGGCTCGATGTCATGCGTAGCGATATCCAGCACTTCACTGACGGTGTCAACAACAATCCCCATCAGCACGGTATCCTCGGCTATCGCCACTTCGGTGACAATAATGCAGGTTTCCGGGGTGTACTCTTTCTCGGGCAGGCCAAATTTCCGCCGCAATTCAATCACTGGAATAACCAATCCGCGCAGGTTGATCACCCCTTTGACAAAAGCCGGGGTGCGCGGCACCGGCGTGATTTCCAGCACACCAATGATTTCCCGCACTTTTAGAATTTCCAACCCGTACTCTTCATTGCCAAGCACAAACGTCAGGTATTTGCCCGCCCGCGCCCGTGCTGCCAATTCCTGTCCTTGCATGGTTTCTCCCTCACCATCTGGTCGTTTTCGCTATTGAGCAAACTCGTCAGCAGCAGTTCGCACCCTGTTGCATCCAGGACACGCCCCCCACATGCCATCGGCGCTTTTCCAGCGGCCGACTTTGTCGCTAAGCTCGCGCACATTTGCCAGTAACCCGTCAAGATCATAAAACGGTTTGGAGACGAAATCGACAGCGCCAACGGCAATCGCCTCTGTGACATTGTCCGCGGGTAAGTGTCCGGTCATCAGCAGCACCTGACACAACGGATTTCGCTTTTTGAATGCCCGCACCAGTTGTCGACCGTCGGCATCCGGCAAGCAAATGTCACACAGCACAAGATTGTGCCCATACCGGTCCATCAGTTCCAGCGCCTGGGTGCCGTTCGCCGCACCATCCACTGTGAAACCTGAATCACGCAGACGAATTGCCAGCAATTCGACAATGCCAGCCTCGTCATCCACCACCAGAATCCGTTTCATAGCCATTGCCCCCCGCATGCCCGCAGCCCGGCCACAGTCGGGCCCAGCAGCGACAGCACAAGTGATCGACACCAACCACATCGTGCGTCGTCCGATTTGACTGCATTTTTTGTGTTTAGTACGCGACAGACACGCCGCGCCAAACGGCGGTTAACCGTTGCGGATATGCATCGCCATCACCTCGCATGGTAACCGCGCTCCGCGAACGAGGCTGTCGTTCGTCAGCGATTACCGGAGTTAGTCGCTACGCCTATGTGCTGCCGGCATCTCCATTATTCTGGTCGGCACGATACTTCTGAAAATTCCGATAGACATCTTCAAGCGCCGCAATCAGCGCGCGCTTCGTAACACTATACAATCGTGTTTCAAGTTGTTCCATGCACATCCGAATGCCGCTTTCAATGGGGCTGCCCAGCAGGGTATTCCCCATGATTTTAACCACCAGATTCGACACCGCCGTGCAATTGCAGTCAACAATGCGATTATCGTGCGGATCCAACTCAATTTCGATGCTGAGAAATCCGCAATGATGCCGCGCGGCAATGCTCTCAGGCAGACGCGCAAACCCGGCCAAAATAACCGTACTCGGGCGCAACTGCCCTTCCTCCACCTGCAAGCAACGTTTCGTGCCCGACATAGCGCCTCTCAGTGCATTTTCCGTGTGCGCATAGTACGCTGTTGTTCTTTTGTTGTCAACCGGTCAGTTCATGGCGGCCGCCCTGACGCCGGCAGCCGGCCGGTGATGCCGCGCCCGGGCTGCACCCTTCTGCGGGCAATGCGCCTCGACAGCGCGGCAGCCGGCCCGGGTTGGCCATTTGACGTTCGATATGGCATAAGCAATAATCTCGCTACCCGAGGTGACCCATGCAGACCGCACCCCAGCAGACCTGGCTGCAACGATTTGGCTCATTCTATTCAACTCCGGCCGCCACTGACCGACCCGGCCGCCAGTTGGCGTTCCTGATCGGCGGCATCGTCATCGCCGACCTGCTGCTCTGGCAGAATTATTCCGGCATCACCGGCGGCCTGGCGATCCTCATTGCCGGGCTCGGGTTCGGACTCTACCATCGCGAACGGTTCACCCGCCGCCCGGTCTATCTGACCCTCTGCTATCTCGCGCTGATCGCCGCCGCCTGCTGCTGGTCGGCAACCCTCCTCCCGCTCACGTTGGGGATTGTCATGGTGCCGCTGTTTGCCGTGGTGGCGGCGGCACCCACCACGCACTTTCCCGAATCACTGGTGTTCGGCTCGGTCTCAATCGCCGGCGGCGGCGCCGGCCTGCTCTACAATGCCGGCGAGTTCACCCGCCGCCTGCGCCGCGTCAATGCGGCGGGGAACTACGGCTGTCTGGCGATTGTCCTGCCGGCGCTGGCAGCGTTTCTGGCCATTGTCATTTTCGGCGGCATTTTCATTTTCGCCAACCCGGTCGTCGAGCATCTCTGGGATGCGCTCGACCTGCATCTCGGCGATTTGTTCCCGTCGTTCGGGCATTGCTGTTTCTGGGTTGCCGTCGCCTGGTATCTCGCCGGCGCGTTTGTCCCGTTCCTGCCCGCCGACGTGCTCCGCTGGCTGGCGTCGCTTCCGGAGCAGCTGGACCGGGAAGCGCCCCGGCAGGGCTCCCGGCTGGAAGCCCTCATCGCCATCGCGGTCCTCGGTGCGGTGACGCTGCTCTTTCTCGCCTACAATCTGCTCGACGCCAACTATCTCTGGTTGCGCGCCGGGTTGCCGGCCGACATCACCTATTCGCAGTATTCGCGGCAGGGGACCGCCTGGCTGACGCTGGCGCTGCTGCTCAGCACCCTGGTCATCGGGGCGGCAACATCGCTCCGCCTGGCCTTTCACCCCTGGGCCAAATGCATCCGCCTGCTCGCGTATGCCTGGGCGGCGCTGGATCTGGTCCTGGCCGTCGGCGTCCTCCGGCGCATCCAGCTCTATGTCGCCTACAACGGCCTGACCGCGCTGCGCATCGTCGGCATCGTCGGCACCCTGCTGGTCATTGCCGGGCTGCTGATCATGGTGGCCAAGATTGCACGGCAGCGCAATCTGGTCTGGATTATCCGCCGCGACTGCCTGGCCTTTGCCGTCGCACTGGTTGCGCTCGCCGCATTCCCCAGCGACTGGGTGTGCGCGCGGTTCAATGTCCATCAGGCGCTGCATGGCAATAGCCGGCCGCTGGTATGGCTGGCGGAACAGGAAAACGATCTCACCAGCGAGGCGCTGCCGGCACTGCTCCCGCTCCTTGATCATCCGGACACGGTCGTGCGCAGCGGTATCGCCGCCTACCTCGGCACCGAATATCGCCGGCTGTCGGCCGTGATCGCCGGTGATACCCAAGCCCCTGCCCCGCGCGGCCTGAGTGATTACTGGGCGCACCGGCGGCTGACTGCCCGACAGGAAGCTCTGCTCCTCCACGGCACCTCAGACCATCATCAGACCGCGGATTGCACCGCCTTGTATGATGATGAATACCGGCACGACAATCCGGCATGGCGAGAATTCAAGGATTATGTGCGGCGGTGGCGCAACGGCAGCCGCGATTCCAGCCGCGACGACTGATCTGCGTCGTACGAAATTCAGAGCGCATACATTTGCCACCACAGGATCATCGCTTCATCCATCACGGGTGCGGCATTGTCATCGGTCTGCAGCCGTGCGATGTCCGGTTCGTGTTCCAATGACATGGCATTCATCAGCACCGCGAGATCGCCCTGCGCCACCCGGTCGCCCGCCGTCGCCTGACGGTTGAGATCCCGCCAGAGTCCGTTTGCCGCTCCGCTGCTTTCCTGCAAATCCCGCAGCACCCGGCGCGCCGCCGCCACCGGTTCCGGGCCGCGCGCATGCTGCAGGAGCCGTTCGCGAAAGGCCATAAACTCGCGGCCGAAGGCCGTCTGCGCCGTGGTTGCCGCACCCGGTGGGGCGGCAACCGCATCGGCGTCAGGCACGAACCGGCCGGCCAGCGCCGGATCATGAATCCCGGCGATATGCGGCGCGCGATACTTCGCCCCGCGAAAGATCTCCAGCGGCTCCGCCGCACCCGACCGGAACAGCGTCGGCAGCGTCACCTTGCTGTCACCCTCCATGCGGTACACCTCAAAATGCAGGTGCGACTCGACGGAAAACCCGGTATTGCCGGCCACGGCAATCTGCTGGCCCGCCCGTACGGTATCACCCGCCCTGACCATAATGCCCTGGCGCGGACTATGCGCATACAGCGCGCAGGTATTGTCCTCATGGCGAATAACCACATAGTTGGCACGGTTGAAGTATTCATGCGTGAGTCCGCTCTCCGCAAAATGATCAACCACCTCCGTCACCACGCCGCCGCGCGCGGCCAGGATCGGCGTTCCTTCGGGCATGCGCCAGTCAAGCGCGTGTATCCCGTAATGCGTGTACCAGTCGTTATAACCGCCAACCACCAGGAAATTGTCACCGGGCAGATACGGCAGCACATACTGATGCCTCTCATACGCGAGGGAACGCCACGCGGATATACTGTCCGTCGCCAAAAAATCACCGCCAGCCACACATGCTCCGCCAGCGCTTTCACCTTCATTTTCTCCACCCGCCCAACATGCCGGCAGTGCAGCCATCACCAACATCGCAACAATCAGCAGACCTGTATACTTCGGTATCATCTCCGCATCCTTTCGCGAATTGTGTTCCTATTCTATCCTAACACCAATAGTTCTATCAGTCAATGGTTTTTACACCACCCGCCAGCCGTTCAGAGTGTTTCATATCTTATTGATTGTGCTTATATTACATCTTTTTGAGCAAATAATAATTCACGATACCGGTGTGATAATTTTTACAATTATGACAATTTCATGATAAGATTGGGAATATTTTGGTAAGATATGGTATAATGATAGTAGGTTGTTGCGAGGTGACGAATGCCGGCAATGCGTACGGTAAAAGGCCAATCGACCGTTGAGTTTGCCGTGATGTTTGTGGTGTTTTTCATTTTCATTTTTGCCTGCCTGTCCATTATCCTCTGGGGATATAACTTCAATATTCTGCAGCGCGCAGGCTACGAGGCATCGCGCCAGTTCGCGATCGGAAGCCTGCAGGAGGCACCGATCATCTCCAACTGGGAAGCGGGAACACGCGCCGTCGGCTATAATGACACCACCACCATGATGACCCTGTATGCGCAGCTCAGCCAAAAACTGATCCCGCTGCCGCTGTTTCAGTTCGCGGTCACGAACATGCAGTTTTCCCTGGTCCGTCAGCGCAATCCCGAACCCAACCCCACCGCCAGCTGGGCGGAGTACACCGACGGCAACAAGGCCCGGATCACCATGGATTACACCTACGGGATATCGCTCGGCGTATTCGGCGAAATCACCAGCAGCTACCCGCTGGTGCATGAGTTCTACATCGTCCGCGGCAACGACGAGGACCGCGACGGACGCGACGACACCTACGAGGGACGCTGGGCCAATGACCACGACAATGACGGTGCCCTGGACGGTGACACCGACGGCTCCTACGACCTCGACGACGACGGTGACGGCGTCCAGGATTACACCGATACCGGCATGATCACCCGCGACGCGGCGGGCACCGTGCAGCTGTGGACCTATCAATGGTCAAGCGCCGCCCATTCCGATACCCAGTGGGTGGTCAGGCGCACCATCACCGACAATCGTTTCCACGTTCCGCTGTGGTACAACACCGCCCTCTTCCCCAACCTGATCTTCCCCAGTGTTGTGCCGCAGAATGCGGCCAACCGCCCGGCCCGCCTGGAAGTTTCGCTCAAATACGACAGTGACAATGACGGCTGGCAGGACTGTTTCGACTACTCGCCGGGGGACGCCAATGTCCACTGACCGCCGCCCGTCCCGCCGCCGCTCCTGCTCCGGCCAGGCCATGGTGGAGCTGGCCTTCATGATTCTCATCCTCGTGGCGCTGGTGCTCGGCATTTTCGAGATCACCGTCCTGTACTACAACACCTCGGTCATCACCAACGCCATGCATCAGGCCTCCTGGGCCGCGGTCAATGGCGCCGACGACATCATCATCCGGGAAACGCTCTTTGCCAAAATGCAGGAGCTGCTGGTCACGGTCTACGTCAGTCACCGGGTTTCCGAGCCGACCATCCGCGTCTATAACCGCTTTGAGCGCGACCATGCCATCCTCTCCCCGTTCCTCAACGACGCCGCATACTATTCGCCGCGGCGCGAGCAGGTCGCCGGCTATGCCTTCCGCAGCGAGGGCTATCAGCTGGAACTGGCCGTCGATTACGAGGTCGGCTTTTCCATCCCGTTCATCGGCTACATCCACGCCATCAGCATCCCGCTGGTCGAGGAGGCCTGCATTCTCGCCCGCAACGATCTCGACCACGACGGCCTGACCGACGTCATGGAGCAGGAATATTACGTCGGCATCTACAACCATTCTTTTTCCCTGTCGGCGCCCAAGGCCTGGGTCCCCTATTCGCATCTCGACAACAACCGCTGCGACATGATGTACGACGACGACGACGGCGACGGCATCGCTGATGCCACCGATTCCGTCACCACGGCCGGCGTCTGGCAGATGTTCTCCCGCTATGACAGCAACAACGACGGGACCGAGGACAAGTACGACGTGGAATGGCGCAAAAACCCCGCGCGGCTGCATGTGAACTAGCGGGCGGCGAGGAGTGACGCTCATGACCCTTTCCCGGTATCGGCGGCAGCGGGGCAACTTTTTGGTGGCCAGCGCCCTGGTCATAATCCTGCTGGTGATGGGGTTCGTGATCATCCGTGACGTGCTGACCCGCCAGACCTATGAGGAGGAATTGCAGAAACTGGCCGACGATACCGCCCTCCATACCGCGGCCATGGTCCCCAGCGTGCAGATTCCCTCTTATCTCGTCAGCAGTGAAATCAAGGGCTGGATGACCGAGCAGGGCTACCAGGTCGGCGATCACGTGCTCTCCGTCGCCAACGCGCAGGCGGTCGACCAGTACGCGCAGGCGCGCGCCGCGGAGTACATGAGCCGCAACGCGATCACCAACGCCGCCAGCAACTATTTCGGCGGCAATGTGGTGATGACCGTCGCCCGCCCGAAATTCACCGCCCGGCGCGAGGGGAACAAGCAGATCATCGACTATTACGTCGAAATCGAACTGCACACCAAGTGCGGTTCGGCCATCCTCGACGCGAACCAGGATGTTGTTGCCACGGCGGTGGCCAAAGCCACCATCGATTATGAATCATTCTTTTCCATCAGCGAACCAAACCCCGACAGCCCCACCGTCAATCCCGTCTTCGCCAACGGCGTTTACGCCAAGGAGGACGTCACCTTCACCAACAGCAAAAAGGTCCTGTACATCGACGGCGACGTGCATGCCAACGAGCAGGTCGTCACCTTTCAGAATGACAATATCGTCAATATCACCGGCTCCGTCAGCGCGGGGCTGAACGTGGCCATCAAGAATACCGACTCGATGACCGTGGCGGGCGACGTCCTCACCGGCGACTCCAGCCCCGACCTCGACATGCCCCCCATGGTCTACCCCACCGGGGTCAACGACCCCAATTTCACCCACCCGATCATCATCATTGACGGCGATTACACCATGACCGGCTCCTTCCCGCCGGCCGGCGATCCGCGTTTCCATGTCGGCGGGGTGATCACCGGCGACACCATCACCAGCGGCACCCTCTACGTCAGAAACGGCTCACTGCACCTCAACAAATCGAGCGGCGGCAGCGCGGCCACCGACGCCAATATCAGCGGTGACTGGTGCTTCGTGGTGACCAACGACGTTCATTTTAACAATTTCGGGGTCAACGCCACCAGCAAGGACACCACCAATGAGCTTTTCTTCATGATCGGCGGAACGGTTCACCTCAATAACCTCAAGGCCAGTTCACCTGTCACCCTCAACGGCTGCATTTATGCAAATTCCGGCATCCATATCAACAATGACGGCCCGCCCAACGCCCCGATGACCATCCTCGGTGGGGTTTACTCCAACACCGATGTCTATTTCAACAACATGGCGCAGAACCTGAGCATCATCCACAAACCGACCCCCAACGTCATGCCGGAGCCATGGACCGAATACCTGACCATGGTGATCTCACCCCCGGTCTTCAGTTCGCCGCGGGTGGTGTTGCTGCATTGACACTGCCGGAAAACTATCCGGTCAGTTTGCCGTTGCGCATCACCGTGACCCCGTCAACGGTCACCACGCCTTCCCGGCGCAGGTCGCAGATGAGGTCCCAGTGCAGGGCGGACTTATTTTTGCCGCCCGCTTCGGCGAAACTGTCGCCCAGCGCCAGGTGCACCGTGCCGCCGATCTTTTCATCAAACAGGATATTTTTGCACGGACGGTCGATCCCGTAATTCAACCCGAACGCGAATTCACCGATTCGTTTGGCGCCGGCATCGGTGCCAAGGAGCGTCTGCAGATAGTCATCGCCGCGCCGGGCACTGGCCTCCACCACCGCGCCATGGCGGAAAACCAGCCGCACGCCTTCCACTTCGCGCCCGCCATGGCAGGCGGGCAGGGCGAAGGTGATCACCCCCTCGGCGCTGTCCTCAACCGGCGAGGTGAATACCTCGCCACTCGGCATATTGCGATACCCGCAGCTGTTAATGAAGCTCCTGCCGGTCACCCGCAGGGTCAGGTCAGTGCCCGGGGCGGTGACCCGCACCTGCTGCGCACCGCACAGCCGCCGCACCAGCGTTTCCTGCCGTCGCTGCAATGTGCGCCATGCCGCCAGCGGATCGCGCCGGTCGAGAAACAGCGCGCGGGCGACAAACCGTTCAAAATCGTGCAGGCCCATCCCCGCATCCTGCGCATAGGCCGGCGTCGGAAACAGCGTCAGCGTCCAGCGGTCCTTGCGCGTGATGTGCGCGCGCACCGGCTTGCTCGTGCGCAGCAGTTGGGCGTGACGGCGCGGGTCGGTCCCCGCCAGCGCCCGGGTATTGGCGCTCGCCATGATGGTCAGCCAGCCGTCCGCGCGTTTTGCCTCGAAGGCCGAAAAAGGTGACCGAGTGGTAAAATGTCGGTCGCGCGCGTGCGCATGGAACAACTCCTCCTGCTGCGGCAATGCCAGACGCAGCAGCGGAAACGCCCCGCGTTCGAGCAGACCCGCATAGACCTGTTCCACCAGCGGCTGCGCCAGCGTGCTCGCATTGACCACGATGTACTCGCCCGGTTTCACCTGCAGCGAATAGTCGAGCAGCACCGTTGCGAATTTCTGCAGCATTCCGGTTTCCATTGCTTTTCTCCTACGGCGTGCCGCCGGGCAGCGCCTGCCAGTGGGTCTCACGACCGCGCCTTTGTGCGTAGGTCAGCGTCGCCAGTGTGCCGCCCCTTTTCCCCGACCAAAACCCGAGCACCGTCGCCGCATGCTCCACCATGTAATAGTTGCGGCGGATATAGGCGGTCTTTCCCTCAGGCAGCTGCAGTTCTATGACCCGTTGCGCCAGCCGCAAGGCGGTCTGCACTGACGCGGGCTGGCGCGCCGCGGTGAACGGCACTACCACCCACACCGTTTCGTCGCGTTCCGCCAGCCATTCCAGCACCCAGCGGTCGATGCCGATGGCGCCCCCCACCAGCCAGGTCCGCTGGTGGCCGCACCAGCCGGTCAGGTGCAGCGCGAATGCCGTCCGCGCTGCGGTTCGCCCGATATCGCGTGAACCGGTGACAACAATGCCGTCGGTCAACGCCACCTGCGGTTCCGCCGGGACAAACGCGTCGGCCGGCGGCAATTCGTTTGTCGCAGTCATGGTTACAAAGTATAAATCACACCGGATCCCGGTGCAAACGCGTCCGCACCGCCGGCTCTGCGACCGCCAAACCGCCCCGGTTCCGCCATTTGGCAATCCTCTTGTGGTAACGTCGGAAGCCGTTGCGCAATGCACCGGTTCTGCACTTGCTTCCGGCATTGCCCCCCACACCCGCTTGCGGCGCCACCGGCATAAAGACGTGCGCATGAAATGGAGTATCCTGTCCCCGTTATTTCACACTTGGGCATGAACAGACATGAGGACGCCGGCCTCGGTCGGGCCGGCGTCCATGCTTTCCGTGGCAACGGCGGCGGGTCCGGCCGCCGTCACCTGTTTTGACTATGCCTGGTACGAAATCCGCACATCCGCCGCCGCATGCACCCGGCCGTCGGTAAACGTCACCGCCGCCGCCTCACCCAGTTCGCTCTTCTCTCCCCGGATGTTGTAGGTCTGATAGTTCAAATCAATGGCGGCAATGCCTGCGGCGGAGAGGCCGCGCAGTTCACCCGTCCCGCTCGCCCCGTCGGCATTGCGGTCCGTCCACAGCTGCAGCTGGGCGAACACCGCATCCTGCGCATCGATGCGCCCGTCGCCGTTATCGTCGAATTTCTTCAGTTCGTCAAAGCCGTTGGCAGCGCCATGCTGGTCGCCAAACAGTTCTTTGCCGCCGTCGATGCTGCCGTTGCCGTTGCGGTCGAGGGTCAGGAACGCATCGTCGCCGGTGATCGTCCCGGCCTGTTCCGCGGTGCCGTCGCCGGTCAGGTCGAACACCGCCCCGCTGTCCTCATCGGTCAGTTCGACCCCATCGCCGTCAAGATCGATCACCAGCGGGTCCGCCACCTGCTGCATTTCCATTCGTCCGCTGGCATACAGCGTCACCTGCACCTGCACCGTCGCTGACGAAAACGATGCCGCCGACGCGGACGATGCGGCCAGGCTTGCCGTTGCCGATTCCGCCGCGGTGCCGCCGTTCCCGTTCATGCTCGCAAACATGTCGCGCAGCGAGCCGATGGTCCGGTCGATGTCCTGATCGCTGCGGTTAGTGAAGGTCTTGAGCAGCATCCGCAGTTCATTCAACTGCTGGCGCTGCTTGCCGGTCAGTCCGTCCTCCGCATCATTACCCTGAGCGGCCGTGTTGCCGCCGCGGGTATGCACCGGCGCCGCAGCACCGGCGCCGAATGCCTGCTCGAATTGATCAAGAAACTGATTGACGGTATCGGCCGAGGCCTGCCCGTTGAATTCCGCGTTCAGACTCTCATATTCCATGCTGGTCATCGTGAAGGTGTAGGTGGCGGCCACCGTGTCGCCATTCGCATCCTTGCTGCTGGCGGTAAACGACAGCTGCTCGTAGCTCAGATTGATCGCTTCCGCGCTGAGTGAGGAACCGGCTGCTTTCCGGTTTTCACCGGTAATCCCCCGCTCGATCAGCTTGACCGAACTGTAATCCAGTTCGTACCGCTCGTAACTGACCTCCGAGATATCCGCTGCGGCCAGCTCGTCCATGACGCCTGCCAGCGCATCGCTGTCGGTCACCGACAGCGCGTCCGTGCCGGCTTTGCCCTGCAGCAGATCCTGCACATAGGTGTAGACATTGTCCTGATTGCCCAATAGCGAGGTGAGTTGATTGGCATTCATTGCGGTTCCCTCCATGGTCCGCGATATTCTGGATCTTTCCTTGATCCTCATTATCTATATCGGCTTTTTGTCTTCTTTCTTGACTGTGTCCGCCAACATTTTTCACAACTCCTATACCGCCAGCATGTAATATTTGCATATCTCGCCGTGTTATCCTGTCAATAATGATGCATCAACCATATGTCCGGTTGCGCTGTCTAAGGAGTTAGGTTATAGTCGCTGCACCAACGCTGCGCAAGGAGCGTGTCATGTCATTCCCCTGCCGCCTGCTTCTCCTGTTCCTGCTGGTTTGCGCTGCACCCGTTTCTGCCGATACGCTGCTGGACCAGACCGGCGCCTTGCGTTCCGGTGATCCGCAATTGCGCGATAATTCCTATTATGACCGTTATACCGTGTCCGTCAGCGCGGGCGACCGGCTGCGGGTAACCCTGACCGGCACCAATTACGATCCCTACCTCATCGTCAGGGACCCCAACGACCGGCAATACGACAATGACGACATGGCCGAAGGCAATCAGAACAGCCAGCTCGAGCTCACCGTCGCCGCCGCCGGCACCGTGACCATTTTCGCCAGCAGCTATGAAGGCAGTATCACCGGCGACTATCGGCTGGTGGTGGAGCGGCTGAACGGCCGGCCGGGCGCCAGCACCCCCGCCGCCGCCGGCGGCGGCGACTGGATATCCGGACGCCTGGCGGCGGGCGATGAACGGCATCGTGACGGTTCCTACCTTGATTACCATTCCTTCACCGGCCAGCGCGGCGAACGAATCACCATCCGCCTGGAGTCCGATGACTTCGATCCCTACCTGTTTCTCGTCGGTCCCGATAACTACCAGGAATCGAACGACGACGACGGCAACAGCCGCAATTGCCGGCTCGTCGTCACCCTCCCCGCCGCCGGCACCTACCAGGTTATCGTCAATTCCTACGGTGAGGGCACCGTTACCGGAGCATACCGCCTGCGCATCGAGCGCGGCACCCCGGCCGCCGCCGTCACCACCGCCGCCAGTGCCGGCACGCTCGCCGCCAACCGGCCGGCCAGCGGCCGGCTGCAGGCGGGCGACCAGACCCATCGCGACGGTTCGTATCTCGACCAGTACACCTTCAACGGCCGGGCGGGCCAAACCGTCACGCTCCGCCTCGAATCGACTGAGTTCGATCCGATCATGTTCCTCAACGGCCCGGACAACTACAATACCCAGAACGACGACGCGAACGACAACGACCGCAACGCCCAGCTGACCGTCACCCTCCCCGCCACGGGCGAGTACCGCGTCTATGCCAACTCCTACGGTGACGGGCCCAAGGAAGGCGCCTACCGGCTGACCTTCAGCGAAGGTGCGGCGGCGGCCGCCGCCGGCTCAGCCGCTGCCGACTTTGCCCTGCAACTCGGCGCCGCCGCCACCGGCACGCTGGCCGCCGGCGATGTGCTGCTCAGCACCGGCGAATACCGCGATTGCTATTCGCTCGAACTGCGCCAGGGACAATCCATTGCCGCCGACCTGACCTCGTCGGTGTTCGACCCCTATGTGTTCATCCGCGGCCCGAATGATTTCCGCGAAGACAACGACGATTACGCCGGCAGCCGCGCGCACAGCCGCATCGAATTCAGCGCTCATTGCGCGGGCACCTACCGCATTTATGTCACCTCCGCCCGGCCCGGCGAAACCGGCGCCTATCGCCTGCTCGCCAACGCGCTTGACGGCGAACGCCAGACCGGCACCGTCGCCATCGGTGGCGGGCGGACCCAGGTCCTGCCGCGCGACCGGGCGGTGTCCGGTACGCTGGGTGCCGGCTCCAGCATGCTGACCTCGGGCGAATACCGCGATGTCTACACCTTCTCCGGCCGGGCGGGCGAACGCATCGCCATCACCATGACCTCGTCCGCCGTTGATCCCTATCTCTGCCTGCGCGGTCACGGGGTCGAATACGACAACGACGATGCGCGCGAGAATTCGCAGGACGCCCGCCTCGAGTACACCCTGCCCGCCACGGGCGATTACGAAGTGTTCGCCACCACTTACCGTCCGGGCGAAAGCGGCGCCTATCGCCTCGCCTTCGTCACCCCCGGCGCCGGCACCACCACGGGCGGCTCCGGCACCATCACTCTCCCGGACCATTCGAGGGATTATCTGCCGCCCGACAATCAGCAGCCGCCCTCCCTCACCGACGGCGGGCAGTCATCAGACCCCACCGACGGCGAAGTGGTTGACGATGTGGGCGGGCGGGTGTACGGTATCTTCGTTGGCATCACCGACTACCCGGGCGAGGAGAATGATTTGCCGCTCTGTTCCGACGATGCGCGCAAGCTCGCCGATTCGCTGCGCGCCGCCCATGTGTCGTCCATGGCCGAGCAGCGCATCCTGTGTGACCGCGAGGCCACCCTGGCCAATGTGCGCAAGGCGTTCCGCGAACTGGCGGCGCAGATCGGCCCCAACGACGTATTTATCTTCTTCCATTCCGGCCACGGCGATCAGGGGGATGAGGACGCCGCCTGCACCGAGCGCGACCGGCGCGAGGAAGCCCTCGTGCTCTATGATGAGGAACTTTCCGACGACGAGATGAGCCGGCTGCTGGGCTCCATCCGCTGCCGGGTCACGCTGCTGGCGCTCGATTCCTGCTTTTCCGGCGGTTTCCGCGATGCGCTGACGCTGACCAAACAGATGGGCATGTTTTCCAGCGAGGAGGATCTCACCTCGGCCATTCCCGACAAGTTTCAGGCGGGCGGCTATCTGTCACACTTCATTCGCGCCGGGCTGCTGGGCGCCGCCGACAGCAATCAGGACAACCGCGTGACCGCGGGCGAACTCTTCGAATATCTCTATCGCCAGTATGCCGCCGAGGCGGCGGGCGTCGAAGCCAGCACCATGGAGGGGGAGCAGTCCTACCAGCACCTCGTCATCGACCGCGGCGGGGTCAAGGTCAGCGACATGCTGATCGCCCTGGGCGGCGTGCCGGCGTCG
>CAZFBR010000031.1:0-21332 GCA_964517215.1 uncultured bacterium | reverse complement strand
TTTCATTCCCTTCGCCTGGCTGGCGTGCAGGCAGCGGTCTGGTTCAAGGCGTGGCAAGACAAGCGAGACTACCGAAAGCGTGCCTAGGTCAGCCGGCACCGTTATGCTGCCGCGCGTTATGCGAACAACCGGTACATCCCCCATCCTGAGGCCGGTCGTAATTCGGCAATACTTTGGGCGGGCGGCGCTTGACGCCTGTCATCTCGATCGTTCATGTCTCGAGGCGTGAACTCAATCAGCACCTACGGGAAAACCCAATGATCGACTTCGAGACATTCAAAGACCTGGCATCCGCCGATATCGGTGCCTTTGCACCGAAACCCACCTCAATTGAGGGAAGCCAGAAAGAAGCCTCCCGCACCCTATTTGAGTCCAAAGACGGCACGCTCAACATCGGTATCTGGGAGTGCACGCCCGGCCGATTCACAGCGGACAGAACGAAATCGTCTGAAACCTGCCATTTCATTTTCGGACGTGTCGAAATGCGCCATGTGGATGGCTCGGTGGAAATCTTTGGACCGGGTGATGTCCTGGTTCTGCCACAGGGCTGGACCGGCGAATGGCGCATTCTTGAGACCACCCGCAAGCTTTACATTATCAAGACGGCTGCTTGAAGCACGCGATCAATATCGCCACGCGATGGCGGGGACAGACTGCCTGGCTTCAACGCCAGGCAGTCTCGATCACAGCCTCTTGGGCACCAGCAGCATGGCCTCGCCCTCCAGCACCACCGTTTCGCCGACCGTCACCTGGTCGAGTTCGCTGATCGTGGCCAGAACCTGCGGCATGATATCGCGCGCCACCTGGACGAAGAGCAGGTTCTTGCCCGCCGTGGTCGACGCGGTGAACGAGCCGTTGTAGATCATCGGCATAATCGTGGACATTTCGGCCGAGGAGATGTTGTTGAGCGTCACGCAGCGGGTCAGCAGCCCCTCGGTCGGCGAGATATCCATCTGGGCGAAGAATTCCATCAGCCGCTTGACGTTGTCCTGCGAATCCCACACCAGCAGGCGATTGCCCAGCGCATCGATGATGATCTTCCCCTGGCCCGTGACCCCGATGATGTCCTCCGCCCAGGTCTGCAGCTGGGAGGGGGTCTGATAGCGCGGGGCATAGGTCTTCATGACGAAGTCAGCCGGGAACGGCGACAGATCCATGGCGGCAACCACCTGCTTGATCTGCGCCATATCCTCGGTGTTGGCGATCACCAGGATGCCGTACAGGCCCTTGTACTTGTTCTCATTGACGCTGGTCAGGCGCCCCGTTTCGGCGTCGCGCGCCAGCACTTCCTCCGACTTCCATTCGCCGAGCGCATAGAACTTCGCCGCCGTGTACATCGACGCAAGATTGGTCACCGCAAGGGTCGGGTCGAGGCGCTGCAGGCGGATCATCTCGCGCTTCATGTTGCTGTCGACAATCATCTGCATATCCGCGTCGGTCTTGGCCACCACCGCGTGGACCTCGTTAGCCAGGGCCTTGGGGACAATGGCGACGATCATCGAGCCGGAACTGGCCGCACCCGCGGTGATGCTCGGGTAGATGGTCCGCAGCAGCGAAACCATCTCGGTCGGCGTCACGCGATTGACCGCCATAACCAGCACTTCCTTGCCCGCCGCATCGCTCACATCCAGCTGCTTGATCAAACCCATCACCAGCTCTTCGTCGGCCTTCGGCACCATGAGCAGAATCTTGTAGTTCTTGGCCGTGGACGAGCTGCTGAAGAACGAATACGCCGATGAGGCCTCATCCGAGGCGCCCAGCTCGATCACCTTGAAGCCGATGCTCTTCGACGTTTCCGGCATGTACTGGTAGAGCGTGTTCAGGTGGGTGATCATGGTCGCCGCGTCCATATTGGTCAGCGTCACGATCTTCACCACCAGATTGTCCGCCAGCGACGGGGCGCTGTCGAACTGGGTGACGATTTCCATCACCTTGTCCAGCAGCGGCTTCGGGCAGATCAGCAGCAGGCGATTGTCCGTCAGCCCGGTGTTGTTGGTGAACGGCAGCGCGAGGAACCCGTCCGTCGTGTGGGTGGTCGCCGTCACCGTGCGCGTATACCCCGACATGAAATCCCAGGTCATCGTCTGCTGCGTCTTATTCTCCGAGGTGGTGAGTTCGGCGTTGTCAACCTGCTCGTTCGGCCGGCCGGTCTTCACCCACCCGCCGAAGAGCGCCGACAGCGTGGTCGCCATGCGCTCGGGGTCGATATGCTGCAGTTCCACCACCCGCACCTGCATGTTCTGCTGGATCGTGATGGTCGAGTTGTCCAGCACCTTGACGACTTCCATAATGCGGCGGACATTGGCCACCCGGTCCGTCACCACCAGGTTCTGCGAGCCGTCGTCAGCCGCCAGTTCCCCGGGCGCGCCGACCATCGGCTTGATTAATTCCGCCAGTTCGCTCGGTTTGCGGGTATGCACCGGAATGAAGGCGTTGATGACCTCGTCTTCCTCGCCCTCCCAGCTGTCGAGGCTGTTGCCCCGCACCACCCGCAGCTCCTGGCTCGCCGCCGCATCGAGCGACACGATGCGGATGATGCCGTTGTTCTCCACCCGCATATAGCCGCACTGCTTGAGGATATTGTCGAGCACATCCTTGGCCGGCACTTCCAGCAGATGGATCGTCACCTGCTTTTCGAACAGGTCGTCCTCATTGTCCGGGAAGACCACATTCCAGCCGGCGATCTCCGCAAGGGTGCGGATGACATCCGGCACCGCGGCGTCGCGGAAGTCGACGGAAATCATCTGCGGGCGGCCGTACTCGGTGAACAGCACACTGCGCACCAGCTTGCGCAGCAGCGGCTGCGGGCTCAACGCGCGCAGCTTGTTTTCCAGCGCTTCCAGGTCGGTGCCGGCGCCCGGCCCGATGTAGATCGCATTGCCCTCATCGTAGAAGGTGACCCCGTCGACGCTCCGCAGCGTGCTCGCCAGGCGGTCCTTGAGCCCGCTCTGTGCCATGCCGTCCAGCGCATAGACCTGGAGGGCATCGACATCCGCCGAGCCCGGCAGTTCGCGCAGCATCTCCTCAACGAACAGCGCGACATGGTCCTGGGTCGCCTGCAGCCGCACCGCCTCGCCGTTGTACTCCGGCTGCACCGCCCGGTCGCCGCCGGCGCGGATCAGCAGGCCGCCATGCGCCGCGCCGCGGTCGCTGGTCAGGATGCTGGCGCGGACCTGGTTGCGCCCGCGGCGACTGCCCAGCTTGAATTTCTCCAGCCGCGCCCGACCATGCTCATCGGTCACCACCACCGACTGGGTGCCGTAACGGTTCGGATTCACATCCGCCGTGCCGTCGTTGTACAGCACGGTGAAGATCACCCGCTGGCCCGCCACCGGATTGGCGAACCGGTCGCGCACTTCAACGACCAGCGGCTGGTCCAGTTCGCTTTCGATCTGGCCTTCCTGCTCATCGCCGTGGATCTTGACCACCTCCACCGCCTCGCCCGGCACCGCGGTATGCAGGAAGGTAACCCCGGCCCCGCCTTCAACCAGAGAAGCCGTGACGACATTGTCGCCGGCCAAGCGTGAATAGGTATAGCCGTCCACCAGGGCCTGGCCCTGGGCGTCGGAGAGCACGCGCACCGTTTCCGTCAGTTCGCCGTTGGCGCCGCGGAAGCAGCCGTCATTCTCGGTCACCGTGAACCAGACCGGGACATTGGCCAGCGGCACGCCGGCGGCATCCGTCACCAGCACCCCCATCGGCTTGGCGAGCAGGGTCCCCACCGGACCCTGCTGCTTCTCGCCCGCCAGCAGGCGCAGCCACTGCGACTGCACACGATAGGACGTGAGCGGCGTCAGCGCCGTCACGCCCGGACGGAAATACGGCGGCTCGCCCAACGCCAGCGGCGCCGCGAGACCGGTCGTCCCCGGGAAGGTCACCACCACCCCGCCGGGCACCCGCTCGACGGTGTAGGGGGTCAGGCGGTTCAGGTCGAGAATCACCCGCGTCGTTTCCATCGGCTCCGTACGCTGCCGGAGATGGCGCACGCGCACCAGCGCGCCCGCCCCGACCTGCAGGGCGCGATTGGGCAGCGCATCCTTGCAGCCAAGAAGATCGATCATGACCATCGGCGGCTGATAGGACTTTGCATCCATGATATCGACATTGCCCGACGTGCTCAGCCGCAGCTTGAGCGCGCCGCCTTCACTGTACACTTCAATCCCGGCAAGGGCCTTGACCCCGGCGGGCACCGCTTCGCCGCGCAGCACGAGGCGTTCGGTCAGCATGGGGGCCAGCGTCTGCGGCGGCACCGCCGCCGCGGTGGGCACCGCCGCGGCGAGCGGGCCGAGCGCCACCCGTCCCTCGCTCACGCCGGCGCGGGCGACCGCGACCGGCATCACCGCCACAGGGGAGACTGCGACGGGCGCCGCCGCAGCCGTGGTCATCGCCGCCGGAGCGGCCGGGCCGGTCACCCGGCGGAGTTCGCCGTTGACCTCGTCCAGCAGCTGCCGCGCATTCGCATGCGCCGGCGCCTGCCGGAGGGCCGCTTCGAGCGCGACCCTGGCCGCAGCCAGGTCGCCGCGCAGGTAGCACGCGACCCCGTCATGGAACAGCCGGTCGGCATCCGTCTCCCCATAGCCCGGGGCCACCGCCGTCATCAACGCCAGCATCACCGCCAGCGCCGCCAGAATTGCCCAACCATTGCGTTTCGCCATCGCGCCCATCCTGCCTTCTCCCTGTGTCAACATTTGCGGTCTATAGCATCGGCCGAATAACATTCCGCCGCGCGTTCTTTCCCGTTACTGTCCTGCCGCCGCCGGCGAGAAAATCAGCACCAGCCGCCGCAGCCGCCGCTGCAAATCCAATGCCCGCGGCTGCTGCGGCGCCAGTGCCAGCGCCGCCTCCGTCGCCTGCAACGCCTCGGCATACCGCCCGAGCCGGACGAAGCTCTCCGCCCGGCTCAGATGATACTCAACCGACGACGCACCCGCCGGCGCCGGCGTCACCTGCGGCACCGGCACCGTCGCGGGGGCGAGCAGCGGGGCGGCCGATACCGGCAGCACCGACGCGCCGCCCAAATAGACAATCCCCTCGCTGCCGGCGCGCGGCGCCGTCGCCGGCGTCATCGGCAGCGCATCTGCTGGCTCCGGCATGCGGGCAAAGGCGAAGGTGACCAGATTGCGGTCGGTCTGCACCGTATAGTCGACCGGATCGCGCAGCGACACCGTGAGCCGGACCACCGGCAGCGGCGTCACCGCCTCCTGGCTGAGCAGCACCTGCGCCAGCGGACCGCTGGTGAACGCCAGCTTGCGCGTCTCGCCCGCCAGCACCACGCCCGGCAGGTCGGCGACCAGCAGGCGCGGATCGGCGAGGCGGACATCGCGGCAGTCGAGCACGGCATTGCCCACCAGCCGCACCAGAACGCGGTCATCACCACCGCCCGTCACCACCACCTCGTCCAGCGACCGGGCGGCCGCAGGGCCGGCGGGGCGCACGGAAATGTCCACCGCCTCGGCGCGCGTATAGAGCGCCTGCAGTTCCGCCACCCCGTCGGTGAATGCCGCGGGATGCACACTGGCGGGCATCAGCTTGCCGCTGCCCGTCGCCACCAGCTGCAGCAGTTCCTGCTGCTGCGTATAGCCCGTCACCCGGTTGCCGTAGGCGTCTTCGGGCACCACCCGCACGACAAACGGCTCGCCGGCACGCAGGCCGCCCGGGGTCTCAACCCGGAACTTCGCCACAGCGCCGGGCACACACTGCAGCGCCGTACTGACCCCCTGCGCGTCGCCCGCGCGGGCCAGCAGCCGGAAGGCGCCGGCCCGGGTCATGGTCAGGTTGGCGGTCGCCACCCCGGCGGCAAATTCCGCCGCCGTCACCGACGCCGGCAGCAGCTCGCCGCCGGCATCCGCGCGCAGCGTCACTGCCAGGCCGCGCTGCGCATAATCGCGAATCGTATTATAGTAGCGGTCCTGCGCCTCGAGGCGCAGGGCGAACGCCGTCCCGGCGGTCACCAGGGCGGGCGCATTGAGCACAAAATGATCGAGCGCGGCAGGATTGACCCGCACCGCCGCCGAGGTTCCCGCCGCCAGGCCGCGTTCCTCGCTGGCGCTGATGGTGATGATCTCGCTCGCATGATAGCGGCAGGCGACCGTCGCCACCCCGTCGCGGAAGAGCGCGGGCGCCACCGTGACCGGCACCAGCGTGCCGACGCCGTTGCCCGCCAGCTTGACCCCGTTGCCCATGCGGTCGTAGTCGGCAATGGCATTGTCGTAGGCATCCACCGCCGCCAGTTTGACCGCGAAGCTGTCACCCGCCGTCACTTCCACCGGGGCGAGCACGCGGAAGGCCGCCAGCGCACCGCCGACAACCGGCAGCGGCCCGCTCACGCCGAGCAGGCGGCCGTCGCGATTCTCCGCCCGCACCACGATATCTTCCGCCTTGGTGTAGCTCAGCACCGCCTGCGCCTGACCCTCGGCAAACCGTCCGGGCGGCACCGTCTCGGGTCCGCGCGCCGCCGTACCGGCGATCGCCACCAGAACCTCACCGCCACGCGCCGCATAATCGGCCACGCGGTTGTTGTAACGGTCTTCCGCCACCAGGGTCACGGTAAACGGCTGACCCGCCACCGCCCGCGCGGGCGTTGCCACCCGCACATGGTCAACCGCGCCGGCGGTGATGATCACCGGCCGGCCGGACCCGCTGATCGCACCCGTCGCCTGGCGGGCGGTAATGGTCAGCGCCTCAGCCGCGCGATAGGTCAGCGGCACCGACGCCACGCCATCGACAAACGCACCGGCCGCCACCGGCGTTTCCGCCTCAGGCAGGGCGCCGCTGTGCCGCAGCAGCACCGTCTGCCCGCTGCGGCTGAAATCGCGAATGACATTGCCGTAGACATCGGCGGCCGTCACCTTCACCGTAAACGGAACACCCGCCTCGGCGGTTTCCGGCGCCTCGACGGCAAACGACCCGAGCGCGCCGGCGGCAAAGGCAACCGGCTCACTCGTCCCGGTCACGCCCCGGCTGCCGCGGTCACGCACGCTCAGCACCACATTGTCCGCGCCGGTATAGCTCAGCGTGACAAAAGCCACCCCCTGGCGGAACTGTCCGGCCTCGACCGTCTGCGGGGTCAGCCGGCCGGCGCCGCTCCCCGACAGCTCAACCCCGCGGCCCGACGTCGCATAATCAAGGATGGTATTGCCGAAGGCATCCTTCGCTTCAAGGGCAATGCGGAACGCGGCACCCGCCACGCCTGCGCGCGGGGCAATGACCTGCAGCTTGGCCAGCGGTCCCGCCTGCATCTGCACGGGGGAACTCAGCGCGCTGGCCGGCCGTTCCTGGTCGCGGACGGTGATCGTCACCGCCTCGGCGATATCATAGGTCAGCTGCACCGCGGCGCTGCCGTTGCTGAACTGCGCCGCCGGCACCAGCGCGGGGGTCAGTTTGCCCACCCCGCCCGGGGTCAGCGCCACGCCGCGATAGCGCGCATCATAATCTGTCAGCAGGTTGTTGAACCGGTCGAACGCGGTGATCGTCGCCGGGAAGGCCTCGCCCGCCCGCGCCAGCGCCGGCACGGTCAGGCGGAAATGATCGATCACGCCCGGCTTGACCACAATGCTGCCGCTCTCGCCGCGGGCGCGACCCTCGCGCTCCATGACCCGCACCGTCACCGCCTCGGCGACCGGATGGGTCACAGCCAGGGTGGCGATGCCGCCGCCGAACTGCCCGGCCTCAACGCTGACCGGATTGACCGTGCCGCGCCCGATCACACTGACCCGCACCCCGCGGCCGGTGGCCGCATAGTCCGTCAGCAGGTTGTCAAACGCATCCACCGCCTCGATGCGCACCGTAAACGGCTCGCCGGCCAGCGGCGTGCCGGCCACCGTCACGCGAAAATGGTCCAGCGCACCGGCGTTGACCTGCACGCTCGCCGCCGTCGCCGGCAGCGCGCACACCCCCGCCGCCAGGAGCAGCAGCGGCAGCAGGCGCAGGGCGCGCAGCGTCATCGTCAGTTCTCCACCTGCACAGCGCCCTTCACCGGCACTTGGGTGTTCTTGAAGCCCGGACGCGACAGCACCACATAGTACTGCTTGATTTCCTGCAGGGTGATGTCCGTCCCCGGAATCGCATTGCCCACCCGCACCATGAAGACCGCCCCGTCATTGGCATCGGGTGTCGACAGCTGCGCGACCCCCTGCCCGTTGCGGATCACACCGCCATGATAGGTAACGTCGGTGATTTCCTCTTCCGTGGCAGCCGGCGGCGGCACCCTACCGGTGCTGTCAGGCACTATCGGCGGCGGCGGACCAATGGTTGACCCACCCACTTCATTATCGAAGAAATTCACACTCAGCAGCCCCTCATACTTTTCCGGCAGATCCTGCGGTTTCGCCTCGTCGGAGAAAAAGGCCTCATACGGCTTGACTTCCGCCGCCACCACCGGATCTTTCGGATGCGGATTGGGCGGCAGTTCCGTCACGTAATAGGCCAGGCCCATCCCGGCGAGATTCAGCACGGTGAGGGTAATAATCCCGGCCAGAATGGGGTCAACATAATTCTGGATTTTTGCCCAGAGCTCTCCCACGCTTATGTTCATGGCTTATTCTCCCCGCCCTCCGGTGTTTCCCCTTCCGGCGCCTGTTCCTTGAAGACGTACACGTTAATCTTGAACACCAACTCGATGGTGTTGTCATCCGCCGATTTCATCGCGAGCGGCAGATTAACCACATCCAGCAGACGCTCGAAATTATCGAAACGGTTGAGCATATCAACCATCTGTGCAAAGGTCAGTTCCTTGAATTGCAGGGCAATCGGCCACTCCTTGTACGTCTCATGCATGTTCTGCCCGCTGAAATTGATGCTGGTAATCGCCGATTTCGGCACGCCCGCCTGCACCGCCAGTTCGGGGATCTTGGTCAGCAGGCCCTGCACGTCATTTTCCTTGGGCAACAGGCGGTCGGCAATTTCCAGCTCCTTCTGCATCTGCTCGACTTCATTTTTCAGCGCATCGAGGTTCTTTTCCTGCTCCATCGCCTCGTGCAGTTTCTTGTCCTTCTCCTCAATTTCCCGGCCCCATTTATCATAGGTGTTCCACCAGGAGTCCTCCGCCTGATACCCGAACCAGAAGAGCGCACCTGCCACAAGAAACGGCAGGGCGATAAACAACATCTTCTTGTCTTTTTCGCTCATCGCCATGACTATTCGCCCTCCGCTTCAGCCGGCGGAGCAGCCGCCGCAGGAGGTGGCGCCGCGCCATCAGCCGGCGGGGCCTCGCTTTCAGCCGCTTCCAGCTTCTTGCGCAGTTCCTCGGCATCCGGCGACTGGGTCACCCGCAGTTTAAAGGTAAACAGCACATTATCCTTGTCGTCCGTCGAGGGGGACGGGAACCCGTCAACCTGGAAATACGCGGAACTGTCCAGCGCCGTGTTGAGCTTGCCCACCACCTCGTAATCGTTGGTGATGCCCGACAGGGCGCAATCTTCCTTGCTGGCGAACGACAGCTGGGTCAGCTGAATCGGCGCATTCGCCTCTTCAACGATCCGGTTTAGTTCCGTCAGGACATCCAGCCAGCGCGCCTTGTCAATCGTCAGCTTCATAATCAGGTTCTTGCGGTCCGTCAGCTGACCCTTCACCTTCTTCAGGTCAGCCACCTGCTTGACCACGGTCTGCAGGTCAGTCAGCTGCTGGTCGATGCTCGCCAGTTCATCCGCACGCATCGAATATACCCAATACCCGGCGAACGCAATTTCAACCGCCAGCAGCGCACCCAGCACGCTCATAATGGAAATATTGCGCTGCTTGGCCAGCGAACGCTTGCGGATGGCGATGTCCGCCGGCAGCAGGTTAATGGCAACCGCGCAGGTATGATCAACCACGCGCAGCCCCAGCCCGAACACCGCGCCGGCCTCGACACCAAGATCAACCCCTTCAACTTCCAGCTTGGCCAGCGGGTTGAACACTTCCGTTTCAATGCCCGTCTTCTGCTGCAGGAACGGCGCCAGATCCTTCAGCATCGCGCCCCCGCCGCAGAGATAGATCTTCTTGATATCCTCGTTGCTGATCTGCGCCTTGTAATAGTCAAAGGACCGCTTGAGTTCACCCACCAGGCGATCCAGCATCGGCTTGATGGCGCTTTCGATTTCCTCGCGCTTGTCCTCCAGCGGCGCTGTGGCATCATCGGCCGCCTTGGGTTTTTCCCCGCTCCCCGCCTTTTCCTCCGCTTTGGCCGCGCCAACCGAATTGCCGCCGGTCGGCGGCGTGCTGTCATCGGGTTCCGCGGATTTCGGCTTGGCGATGCGCAAGCCGCTGGCGCCGCCCGTCGTGGCCGTATCGCCGGCCAGTTTGCTCCCCAACATTTTGCTCATCCCGGCCGGTGCTGCCGGCGCCGCCGGCGCCGGCGGTTTCGGACCGCCCAGCCTGAACCCGCCAGCCGGCGGCGTCGGTGGCGCCGCAGGTGCGGCCGGTGCCGCGGGTGCTGTCGGAGCAGCCGGGGCCTTCGGTGCCGCCGGAGCAGCCGGCATCGGCAGTCCCGCCGGCGCTTTCGGTGCCGCCGGTGCGGCCGGCATCGGCAAGCCCGCCGGCGCTTGCGGCGCCGCCGGAGCAGCCGGCATCGGCAAGCCCGCCGGCGCTTGCGGCGTCGTCGGGGCAGCCGGCATCGGCAAACCCGCCGGCGCTTTCGGTGCCGCCGGTGCGGCCGGCATCGGCAAGCCCGCCGGCGCTTTCGGTGCCGCCGGGGCAGCCGGCATCGGCAAACCCGCCGGCGCTTTCGGTGCCGCCGGGGCAGCCGGCATTGGCAAACCCGCCGGCGCTTTCGGTGCCGCCGGTGCAGCCGGCATCGGCAAACCCGCCGGCGCTTTCGGTGCCGCCGGCACTGCCGGCGCAGGCGGCGGAACGCTGGGGGCAGCTGCATTTTCCGCTTGCGCCGGACCCGGGGGAATCGTCGGTGCCTTCGGCGCGGCAGGCGCGGCAGGCGCCGGCAATCCCGGCGCCTTTACTGCGGCATCAGGCGCCTTCGGCCCGCCCAGCGACAGTTTCGGCGCCGCCGGTGCCTGCGGCACACCCGGCCCGCCGGGTCCGCCCATCGCCAGCAACCCCTTTTTCTCCTCCTGCTTCACTTCCGTCGATTCGAGCCGCGCCTTGGCCTGCTGGCGCTTGTAGCGTTCCGCCATCAGCGGCGAGCAGTTCAGCCGCCGGGAAACCGCTTCGGTCAGACTGTTGCCGGAAATCGCCACGCTGCGCGTCAGCATCAGGCGATTGGCCTGGCAGACGCTGATGTCCGTCGTCGTCGCCCCCATATCCAGCAGGGCAACGGTCGGCTCCTCCGGCGTGCTGCCGCCCTCAAGCGGCGCCGCCAGCGCCTGCAGCTTTTCCCCTTCGGTAAAGCGGAAAATGTTGAACAGCGCAAACGCGGAAATATCGATCACTTCCGGATTGAGTCCGGCCACGGTGACCATGTTGACGTAATCGTCGACTTTTTCCTGCTTGATCGCGCAGATGATCGCCTCAACGCCCTTGTCGTCGGAGCGGACGATCTGGATGTCCATGGCGACGTCGTCGATGGAGAACGGGATATGCTGTTCCGCTTCGCTGCGCAGAATGGCGCGCACGCGATCCGCCGGCGTCGGCGGCAGCTTGACAAAGCGCACAATCGCCAGCGACGACGGCAGGGCAAAGACCACCTGGTGCAGTTTCTTCTTGACGAGGTCGAGTTCCGCGACCAGCGCCTTCAGCGCCACGGTCTGGCTCTCGGTCTCCGCCGCACCCGGTTCCTGTGGCGGCACACTCTTGCGCCCGGCCATCAGCACCTTGATGCCCTCTTTGCCGACATTCTGCAGCAACGCATACTTGATCGCATGGCTGCCGATGTCCAACGCCAGTATCTGCTTTTTCCGGCCGAAAAGACCCATAGCTATCCCGCCACCCGTAACCTGCCGTATTCGACCTGCGCGAAGCCGCCAGTTGCTTTGGTTTCACGCATCGTCAGCGCGACGCGCAACCACCAAAACCGCTGTGCGAAAGTCAAGGGTAACTTATATGGGCATATTTGTCAAGCGGATATTGTAACTTATTTTACCTGAAATCCAGCCCCGCGCAGTCGGTCGATTTTCCAGTCAACCGGCAGGGCAAAGCGCCGCAAGGTTGTCCGCGGCCAGGGCCAGGCGAACCTGCAATTCCGCTTCGCGACGCGACCCCCACTCAACAGCCACCTCATCCAGTTCACGGCAGGCACCAACCTCCCGGCGCAACTCATGTTCCACCGCCAGCGCAGGCAATGGCACATCAGCCCATGGGGTCCCCGGTTTTGGCGTCAGTGGATTAAACGTAACCTCCAGCCCGGCGAGGCGATGCAACGCCGCTGCCGCTCCGGCAATCTCCCGAACCGTGGCACTTCGTTCAGCCGCAGTTTCCCCGGGAAAGCCATAGAGATAATACAATTTGACGCGGCGGATGCCGCACGTCACCGCCAGCGCCAGCCGTTCCCGCAGCAGTTCCGCCGGCCACGGCTTGCCAATCGCCCGTTTCCAGCGTTCCGCACCGGATTCCGGGGCAACAGTCAGGGTCTGCATCCCGCCATCAGCCAGCAGGCGCAGAATTTCCGGCGTCAGGCGGTCCAGCCGCAGCGAGGCGAACCCGATCCGCTTGCCGCGCGCCTGCAATCCGGTAAGCAGTTCTGCAAACTGCGGATAATCGAGCAGTGAGGCCGACACCAGCCCGACCGACGGAACCTCCGGATGGCGATCAACCGCCGCCAGCAGTTCAGCCGCCGCCGGCGGGGGCGCCACCGGCTGGTGATGCGCATACCAGCAGAACGGGCAGCGACAGCGGCAACCGCGCTGCACCTCCAGCAGCAGGGTGTCGGCAAAAACCGCCGTCGCGGCAAAAAGCGTGTTATGCACCAATGCCGGCGGCGCCAGCGGGACGGGAGCCGGCGGCAGGCCGAGCAGTCCCCGCAGCCAGTCGCGCACCTCACCCTCACTCTCCTCCCAGCGCCCGGGCACCAGCCGGTCAGCCACACCGGCCAGCAGGCGCGGATTGACCTGCGTGCCCGTGCCGCCGGCCAGCAGCCACGGCCGGCCGCCGCGCGCAGCGGCATCCAGCTCAAGACCGGCCGCCCGGGCCCAGCGCGCAAAGCGCAGCAGATCGGGCTCATACGCCGCGCTCAGCGCCAGCACCGGGAATTCGCGCCATTCGCGGTTCGATTCAACCGAGCGGGACAGCGTTCCGTCTGCGGCAAGGAACGCGCGTTCGACATTGACCTCGGGAAATTCGCGCAGTCGGCGATAGACAAACAGGAAGCCAAGATTGCTCATGCCGACGGCATAGGGCTGGGGGAAGATCAGCAGCACTTCCGCCGGGCGGCCGAACTGCCGCCCGCCATCGCCGTGCTCCTGATACACCGCAATCGCCCGCCCCTTGCGATCACGCCGCGCCGGCGACACCCTCCCCGCCGGCGCAGAACGGCGCCCGCGCCGGGCGGAACGCACGCTCACGCCGCGGTCAGCCCAGAATGCCGGCGTCGATGTCGGGATAATACCCTTCGAGATAACTCTTGAACGACGACGGTTTGCTGCAGCGTTCCGCCGCCGCCTCGAACGTGACCCACCCCGCCTGATGCAGGGCCACCAGCGCCTGGTCGAAGGTCTGCATCCCCTCCTGGGCGCCCTGATGGATGGCCGACTTGAGTTTGACAATGCGGTTTTCGAGGATCAGCTTGCGGATGATCGGGTTCGAGAACATGAGCTCGATGGCGGGCACCATCCCCTGCCCGTCGGCGCGCGGCACCAGCCGCTGCGAAATGCCGGCAACGAGAAACTGCGCCAGCTGGGCGCGCAGCGAGTCCTGCTCCGCCTTGGGATAGAACTCCATGATGCGGTCGATGGTCTTGGCCGCGTCGGCGGTATGCAGGGTGGAAAAGACCATGTGCCCCGTCTCCGCCGCCGCGATCGCCGCCTCGACCGTCTCCTTGTCGCGCATTTCGCCGATAAGGATGACGTCGGGGTTCTGGCGCATCATGTGCTTCAGCGCCATCTTGAAATCCAGCGTGTCAATGCCCACCTCGCGCTGGCTGATGATCGATTTCTTGTCGGTATACACAAACTCGATCGGATCCTCGATGGTGACGATGTGCCGGGTGTGGTTCTGGTTGATATGCTCGATCAGCGCCGCCAGCGTGGTCGATTTGCCGCTGCCCGTGGTCCCGGTCATCAGGATCATGCCGCGCTGGACCGAAGTCAGGTTGGCCAGGATGGGCGGCAGATGCAGCTCCTCGAAATTGCGGATCTTGTTCTGGATGCAGCGCGCCACCACCTCGACATTCCCGCGCTGCAGGAACGCATTGACCCGGTAGCGGGTGTTCCCCGGGATGTTGTAGGCGAGGTCGATCTCATTGCCGTCGAGCAGCCGGCGGTATTCCTCGGGCTTCATCATCTGCTCGGCATAGGCGCGCATCGCCTCACCGGTCAGCGGCGGCACTTCCTCCATCGGCACCAGCGCCTTGTTGATGCGGTACGTCGGCCTGGCGTCAACCTTGAGGATAATATCCGAGGCATCGAACTGCAGCATCGGCCCCAGCAGTTTGTCAATATGATCAACCGGATAGTCCATGATCCACCCCATGTGACGAGCACTGCACCATTGCCGCGGATTATACATTTTCCGCCGGACAATGCAAGCATTACCACCGCCAACCTGAGCACCCGATTAGTGGCAGGGTGCAACCTGCGTCCACAGTTCGGGGTGCAGGCTGCGCGCGGTTCAGGAAACAATCCGGTCGCGCCAGCGCATGTCCCCAGCACCGCCGCGGCCGTCATCCGGGCCAAACCCATTGACAAACCAGCTGGCGGGCAGGTACGATGTTCGGGAGGTGAGCTCATGACCCCAGCGCCTGTGTGGTATGTGTTTGTCCACGAATCCCAGTACGGCCCCATTCCCCTCGACACCCTGCGCCAGTGGGTTAGCGACGGGCGGGTGCAGGGCGACGACCTGGTGTGGGATTTTGCCGGCGAACGCTGGCAGCCGGCGCGCGAGTTTCCCGAGCTGCGCGATGTGCTCGGCCGTGCCGCGCCCGCGGGCGACTGGCAGGCCAGCACCCCCGCGGCGGAAGAGCTGGCCGGCACGCGCGTCTACTTCACCAGCTACCGCGAAAGCCGGGGGGAGCGGCGGTTCATCCGCCTCACCACCTGCCTGCAGCTGACCTATCAGGAATTCAATCCGTTCAATAACACGCTGGTGTCGCGGCCGGGGACCTCCACCATCGAGAACATCAGCCCGGGCGGACTGGCCTTCGAAGTGCATGAGAAGCAGCTGCGCGAAAAAACCCGGCTGCGGCTGGAAATCCGCCTCCCCCAACGCCCGCAGCCCGTGATTATTCTCAGTGAGGTGACCCGCGTCGTCGCCTATCCGCAGTTCCGCTACCTGATCGGCGTCGGCTTCCGCGAGACCAACCAGGCGGACCAGGACGCGCTCTTCACCTATCTGCGCACCCTGCTGACCGAAGCCCCGCAGCCCTGACGCCGGCTACCCGTCGCCGCCCACCATCGCCCCCGCATCGCTGAAGGTGCGGCACATGGCGGTGCAGAGCAGGCGCGACAGGAACTCGACGTCCTTGTTCACCCGTTTTTTGTCATAGCGATTATCCGCCAGCGCCACCACGCCGGGATCATCACCGACAAAGGTTTCCCGCGCCTGCCAGAACTGCTGCCCCGCTTCCGTGCCGACCAGCCGGGCGGTGATGCCCACCCGGGCATCCTGGTACTTGTGCGCCGCCGCCATGAGGATCAGGGTCAGCACCGCGCCCGCCACCGCCACGCGCGTCGCCGTGCGTCCGTCCATGTCCGTCGGCACGGGGACAATGATCGGATAGGCGTCCGAGGGCACCGTCGGCACGATCTCGCTCGGCTCATAACTCGTCACGGTCCCCAGCACCACCGCATGGGCGCCGAGCATTTTTCCCACCCGCACCGCCGTCGTCTGATCGATCCGGTGCGGATCGAGATCCTGCTCCTTGTAGAGTTCCGCCACCCGCACGCGTTCGACCAGATCGAAATAGCCCGTGCGCCCGAGCTGCAGATTGAATTCATCCGTCACCAGAAAATCCGCGCCGATGAATCCGGAAAGGTTGTCAAAGGGGAGCACCGCCACCGTATTCCGCCGCAGGCGGGCCAGATCCTCATCGATAAAGAAATTGGTGACCCGCCGCGGGGCGGCGGCACAACCAAGCAGAGCGGTCAGCAGCAGCACCACCACCAGCCGCCGCAGCATCATCCGGAAGCGCATGGGAATTGGACAAGCCGCACGCGCGGTCAGTTGCCGCAACGCATCATGAAAATTCGCTGGCTTCGCACTGACCGGCAATGGAGCAGGTTTCCACCAGCCCGCTGCCGGTCCCGGAATCGCCGCGGGTCAGGTCCTGCAGCCGCTGATAGCGGGTCAGCTCCGGCGGGTGATACGACCGCTTGCATTCCTGTTCGGGTTTGGTTTCCTTTTCCATGACAAAAGTATAGCGCGGAACGACCTGCAAGTCAAGATGACCGGCCGAACTGGGCGCAGGACGCCGCTGCCGGCCGGTAACAGGTCCCCGTTTCAAGAAACGCCTGGCCGAAACACTGCCGGCAACCGACCCGCTGCCGGCACTGCCGGCAGCTGCGGCGCAACGCGATCCGATCGAGTCCGCGCCTGATCACCGGCAGCAGCGGCGATTGCCGGCGAATCGCGCTGACCGTTTGCACGCAGACATTCCCCAGCGGGGCCGGAAAAAACGAGCAGGGATAGCAGTCGCCGTAGGCGTTGATCATCGTGGCGGCTTCACCGCAGCCGCAGCCGCGCCGCCATGCCTTGGCCCCGACCCGAGGCGCATCAGCCACCGCCACGATCCGCCGCAGGCGCAGCGGCGCCAAGTCGCCGTCCAGCACCGGCAGCAGCATACTGCCGGTATGGCAACGATAGCCGCGGCCGGACGCCCACTGGAACACCTCGTTTTGGGCGGCCGGCCGCAACCCGCGCAGCGTCATGCAGTTGACTGCCACCGGCAGGCCGGCATCGGCCAGTCGAGCCAGGGCCGCCGCGGTCTTCACCCATGAACCGGGGTGGCGGGTGAGCCGATCGTGTTCATGGGCGCGGACACTGTACAGCGACAGGGTAATCTCCCGCCAGCGCAATCCGCGCAAGGCCGCCACCCGGGCCCGGTCGAGCAATTGGCCGTTGCTGAACAGGGTCAGGGCCAGTCCAAGCCCGTCGGCATGGCGCAACAACGCGGGCAGGTCGGGCCGCAGCAGCGGCTCACCGCCGGAAAAGGTCACCTGCATCGTCCCGCACCGCTGCAAGTCCGTCAGCGTCCGCCGCCAGACCGCAGCCGACAGTTCCGGCCGCGGCTCCGTGCGGGCATTGCAATGGCGGCAGCGCAGGTTGCAGCGCTGGGTCGGCAGCAGCATCGCCTCATACAGCCGTTCGGCCCCGATAAAATGCCGGAGGAAGAAAAACGCCGCACCCTGTTCGCGCATCAGCCCTCATCCTCCGCAATCGGCCAACCGGGCAGCTCCGCCGCCAGCGCCGTCGCGGCCGCCTGATAGGCCGCGCGGGCCGGCCGCGATACCCCCGCACAATGCCGGCACAGTTCGGGAACGTCGCCGGTCAGCAGCTGCCGCCGCAGTCGCCAGGCCGCCGCACCCTGCCAGACCGGCGCCAGTTCGCCGGTCAGCGTGCCCACCGCCAGTTCGCCCGCCATGTCGGCGCAGCAGACCTGCACTCTGCCATCATGCCGCACCACCACCTGGCGGAACGCCAGCGGACAGGCAATGCAGTCCTCAGTTTCAGGCATCAGCCCGTGCGGCGGCACCTCCTGGCGCAATTCAACCGCATCGGCACATGCCAGCCAGGCCGCAACTGCCGCCGCCGCAGGCGGCGGCGTGGTGAGCACGCTCTGCACCACCAGTGCCGGCGCCGCCGCACCCAGGGCGGCGCAACGCCGATGAAATGCGGCAGCATTGGCCGTGATGGCTTGCCACCCCGTCGCACCCGCCGCGACCCGGTGCGCGTCATCAAGCGAAATTCCCACCCGGGTCAGTGGAAAACGCAGCAGCAGCTCGGCCCGTTCCCGATCGAGCGCAAGGCCGTTGGTGACAAACGCCACTTGCGGAAACAGCCGGGTCGCATCCGCCAGGATTTCTTCCAGCTGCGGATGCAGCAGCGGCTCACCCAGATAGCTCAGGGTGATGAACTGCACCCCCGCCCGCTGCAGCGCCGCCATGGCGGCACGCGCGAGTGCCGGCGACAGGTGGTCGTCGCCTGGCTGTCGCGGACAGTGGGAACACGCCAGCTGACACGCCGTGGTGATTTCCAGATTGGCACTGCGCGGCAGCAGGGCGCCCAGCCCGGCATCCTGACCGTTTGTTAGGTCGAGCATATGGCGGTAGTAGCGTGTATCGATAGCCAGCGCCACCCCGGCCGTCACCTGCCGGCGTCGCTGTTCACTGCACTCTCGAGAGAACAATATGTAACGCATGTCTATCCAATGGGTTACGTCGTAGTCACAGTGTAGCATTCCGCCGGGATTTTTGCAAGCGGAGGAAAAGCGTAAAGTCCGGCGGAAAAAAAGACGATATAAAAAGTGGGCAACGGATAGCCCGCCAAACAAGTACCCGCAGCACCAAGGAGGGTGAACATGGTTACCAAACTCGCACTCGACAAGGTCCAGGTTGGCATGAAACTCGGACGGCCGCTCTATCGCAACTTTCTCATCCTGATGCACGAGCACCAGCAGCTGAGCGAACGACACATCGAGCGGCTGCGGAACTGGAAGATTGATTATGTGTATGTGACCGTATAAGCGCGGCGGACCGGACGCCACGATATGGCAGTACTCCCTCCTCTCCGATTCCGGCCCACCTGCACCGAATGACGGCACCAGCCGTCATCCCCCCTCCCAACGCCCCGCGGCAGTACGCGCGGGGCTTTTTTATTTGCCTTTTCCGCCAATAACACGTACAGTATGCCCCGGGGAGGATTGATCATGACCGTTTCGTATTCCGGACCGGACCGGCGACGTTTCGCACGGCTGCAATATGCACTGCAGGTGAAATACCGGGTCAAAACGCTGGGCGGCCAGTTCCAGGCCGTCGAGGTCGCCGACATTTCCGTCGAGGGGATGAAGCTCTTTTTCACCGGCCACCTGAAGGAAAACGACCCCGTCGAACTGGAAGTGACCCTGGCGGGATCGACCATGCCGTTCAAGCTCACCGCCAGCCTCAAGTGGATCAGCGAACTGCCGGTACTCGGCAAGTACCCGGGTGGCGTGCAGTTCACCGGCCTGACTCCCGATCAGACGGCGCGCCTGGAAAGATTCATCGCCAAGCATCTGCCTCCCGAATAGCATGGCGCGCTGCTGCTGGCGCGCGCTGCTGGCGCTGCTTTTCCTGCTGCTGCCGGTCACCCTGGCGGTGCACGGCGGCAGTCTGGTGCAATTGTTCCGTCCCGACTGGCACTGGCCCGGGCACCCGCTCCTGCTGTTCGCACTCGGCTTGCCCACGATCTGCTGCTGGCTGACAATCACGGGCTGGTTCTTGCTCCATACCCGGCGCAACAGCATGCGCAACACCCGCCTGGCCCGCACGCGGCTCGCCCAGCTGATCTTCGACAGCGCCGGCTGGCTGACGCCGTTGACCGGCGGCGGCGCGCTATGGCTGACCGTCGTCATCGTCGTGGCCGTCACCCACGATCTCGACGCCACGCCGGCATTCCTGAGCGCATTGCTATTCTGGTTTCAGGCGGTCAGCATCGCCCACCTCCGCTATCTGCTGCACGAACGGGAGTTCTTCGGCGGCATCCTCGACAACTGAACACCCGCCGGCCGGGCGGATGCAGCAGGCGCAGGACACCGCAACCGGTCGGCCGGACGGCAGCCAGCTCCGGAGCGGCGACGGGGCGTGCAACAAAAAACGGGGGCGCGGATCACGCGCCCCCGTCGTTGCTGCGTCCTGTTGCTGCCCTGCCGCTGCGGCGCCGGGCAACCGCCCGCTGCCGCCGGCGACTACTTGCGGCCCTTCTTCACGCCCTTCTTCGCCGCCTTTTTTACCGCCTTCTTTGCCGCCTTCGGCGCGGCCTTCTTCGCCGGCGCCTTGGCTTTCGCCAGATCCTCGAGCGCCGCCTGCGCCGCCGCGAGGCGGGCGACCGGGACGCGGAACGGCGAGCAGCTCACATAGCTCAGCCCGACGCGGTGGCAGAATTTCACCGAGTCCGGATCGCCGCCGTGTTCGCCGCAGATGCCCAGCTTGATCCCCGGGCGCGTCGCGTTCCCCTTCTCGACAGCCATCTTGATCAGCTGCCCGACGCCCACCTGGTCCAGGGTGGCGAACGGGTTCTTCTTGTAGATCTCGTTCTCGATGTACGGGGTGAGGAACGAGCCCATGTCGTCACGGCTGATGCCGAGCGCGGTCTGGGTCAGGTCATTGGTGCCGAAGCTGAAGAACTGCGCGGTCTCGGCGATCTCGTCGGCGGTCAGCGCGCCGCGCGGGATCTCGATCATCGTGCCGACCATGTAGTCGATCTTCACCTTCTGTTCCGCCATGACTTCCTTCGCCACGCGGTGGACGATCTCGACCTGCAGGTCCAGTTCGCGCTTGTAGCCGACGAGCGGGATCATCACTTCCGGCTTGACCTTGACCTTCTCCTTCAGCACGATGGCCGCGGCCTCGAACACGGCGCGCGCCTGCATCTCGCTGATCTCGGGGTAGGCGATGCCGAGGCGGCAGCCGCGGTGGCCGAGCATCGGGTTGAATTCATGCAGCGACGCGACCCGCTTGGCGACCTTCTCCGCGGGCACGCCCATCTTCTGCGCCAGTTCCGCCTGCGCCTTCCCTTCGTGCGGCACAAACTCGTGCAGCGGCGGGTCCAAAAAGCGGATCGTCGCCGGGAAGCCCTTGAGCGCGCGGAAGATGCCGGCAAAGTCCTCGCGCTGGTACGGCAGCAGCTTGGCCAGCGCCTTTTTCCGGTCAGCCACGTTGTCGGCGAGGATCATTTCGCGCATCGCGTCGATGCGGTTGCCCTCGAAGAACATGTGCTCGGTCCGGGTCAGGCCGATGCCGGTGGCGCCAAACGCGATCGCGTTCTTCGTCTGTTCCGGGGTGTCGGCATTGGTGCGCACCGCGAGGCGCGTCACCTTGCTGCACCAGTTCATCAGCTGCTGGAAGTTCTTGAACTTCTCCGTCTGCTGCGCCGCGGTGTCGCCGTAGAGCAGCCCCATGATGATTTCCGACGGGGCCGTCTTGATGTGCCCGCCGTAGACCACCCCGGAGGTGCCGTCGATGGAGAGGTCGTCGCCTTCGCGGAAGGTCCGGCCGCCCGCCTTGACCGTCTTGGCGGCGTAGTCGATCTCCAGCGCGCCGGCGCCGCAGATGCAGACC
>CAZFBR010000030.1:0-21527 GCA_964517215.1 uncultured bacterium | reverse complement strand
ATGATGGGAGGCCTGGCATTGCCTCCAATCACCCACCGATTCTTGTGAGGAGCCCTTAAATATTCGGCGGAGCGTTATTAAAAATAAAACAAACGTTAAGTTGCCTGCCGCGCGGTATGACGAACGATTAGCGCGGTGGTGGGCAAGACGACAATCTGAAATAGACCAAAACACTTTTATCGTTGTCGTGGTATAATGTGTCAGGAGGGTAGTTGACGACAATGGACGCGAAAAACCTTGACAGAACCTTGAACAGCACCGACGGGAACGCTGGTAGGCAACGAGTTATGACGACTATCACCGCATGGGCTATCCGTACTGAGTAAGCAACACACAAGGGCCGCCGGGGAAATCCCGGCGGCCTTTTTTGCTGCCTGATCGACACGGCAGGCGGGCTGCGGCGCGCATTGACGACGCGTTCCCGTCGGTGGTACTATGCAGCAGATAGCAGCGGAGGACGACGGGGACGATGAGCCAGCGGATGCAGGCAGGAAATGACGGCAGCAACTGAGCGACCGGCACGGATCACCGCGCTGGTGGTGGCGTGGCGGAGCGAGCGCTTCCTGCCGCCCTGCCTCGCGTCGCTGGCGGCGCAGACGGTACCGCTGACGGTTATCGTCGTCGATAACGGGACGGACGCCGCCCTGCGCGCGCAGCTGGCGGCGCAGTATCCGGCGGTGCAGTGGCTGACGCCGGGAAAGAACATCGGCTTCGCCGCAGCGAACAACCGCGCCATCCGGCAGGCGACCACCGAATACATCCTCACGGTGAACGCCGATGTGACGCTGGCGCCCGACTATGCGGCGACGCTGCTGGCATTCCTCGATGCGCATCCCGAGTACGGCTCGGCGACGGGCCAGGGGGTGGTGCCCGGAACGGAGCCGCCCGCCTGCGACGGGCTGGGTCATTTCCTCAACCGCCGGCGGCTGGCCGACGGGCGCAGAAGCTGGCAGCCGGCAGAAATCGCTGCGCCCGGCGACCGGTTCGGGGTCTGCGCAGCCTACGCGCTCTACCGGAAGGCCATGCTCGACGATACGGCCTGGCGGGACGAATACTTCGACGCCACCTTCGTGTCCTATTTCGAGGATGTCGATCTCGATTGGCGGGCGCAATGGCGCGGCTGGAAGAGCCGCTACCTGCCGCAGGCGGTGGCGCAGCATCATCGCGGCGGGGCGGGCGGCCTACGCGACCGGCGCATCCTGGCGCAGCAGTATGCCAACCGCTGGCTGATGCTGGCGAAGAACGAGGCGACGGCGCTGGCGGCACGCGATTATGCGCTGCTGGTCACGGAGCTGCACGACGATTTCGCGCGCTGGCGGTACGACGGGGTCTGGCTGCGGGTCATGCTGCGCCTGCTGCGCGGCCTGCCGGCGATGCTGCCGCGGCGGCGCTATTATGCGCAGCGGCGCAAGGCGACGACGGCGGCGATGGCGGCGTGGTATGAGTAACACGCTTGCCCTGTACGGCGTGCCGCCGGCGCTGCAGCATGCGGCTCAATACGGCCCCGCCGGCGACGGCGGCCCGGTACGATTGACCCGGCGCCGGTGTCCGGAGACGCGGCATGATTGATACGGTCTTCCTGCACTGCGCGCGGCCGGCATTGCTGCAACGCACGGCGGAACGGCTGGAGATCCCGGCCGGCGAACGGGTCCTGATCGCCTGCCGCAAGCTCAGTCCGGCGGAACTCAAGGCGCTGGACGGCTGGTACGTGATCGAACTGCAGACCCCGCACGGCCGCTGGGATGCGCAGGTCGGGCGGTCGTTCTGGCCGAAGATCGGCAACCCGCACCGGCTGATCGCGCCGCACAACGGCATCGGGTTCCCCGGCATGGAATTCCGCAATGTGCTGCGTTTCCTCGCAGTGCAGCGGGGAATGGCGCGGCTGGCGGTCGATCGCGACGGGCGGGAATACCGCATCACGCGGCGCTCGCTGCTGCTGGCGGGCACGCTCGGCATGCTCTGCTGGCGCCAGCTGGCCTTGCTGCTGCTGAGCGGACTGCTGGCGGTCATGCGCCGCAGCGAACCGGCGACAGCGCAAAAATCTTGACCGGCCGCGCCGGGCAATGTTACGATGCCAGCGACGGAACGGCACGAAAGGCACCCATGCATATCGTTTCCCTGATCGGCAACCTGGCCGGCGGCGCGGGCCGGGCGCTGGTCGATATCACGCGCGGATTTGCGACTGACCGGCAGACGGTGCTCTACGGCCATCCGCTGGGCACCTTTTCCTTCGGTTTGGAACGCGAGCTCGACGCTGCGGGCATACCGCATGGCCACGTTGCCGATCAGGCGGCGCTGGAACAGGCGCTGCGCGAGCTTGCGCCCGACGTGGTGCTGTTCCACTGGTGGCAGGGGGTCCCGCTGCACAAGCCGGCGGGGAGAGCGGCGCCGTGGATCATGATCAACCAGAACCAGCAGCCCATGCCGCAGGGGTACGATTTCTACGTGCCGACGAGCAAGGTCAACGACCTGCTGCAGGCGCATCTGCCGGCGGCGCGGCGCATGATGATCTACAACGGGATCGACCTGGCCCGTTTCCCGGAATGGCACAAGCCGGCGGGTGACATTTTCGTTATCGGGCGGGTGAGCCACCTGCTGCCGCCGAAGATTTCCACCGAGTACCTCGACTTTTTCGCCGCGCTCGCCATCCCGCGCAAGCGGCTGCTGATCATCGGCGACGGGCCGATGCGGCCGCAGCTGGCGGCGCGGGCGGCGGCACTCAACCTGACAGGCCAGGTCGAATTCGCCGGCGAACTGCGGCAGGACGAACTGCTTCCGCAGCTGCGCCGTTTCGATATCGCCTGCCATCTGACCGACACGCATCAGGAGGTCTTTTCCCTGGCCATGCTCGAACTGCTGGCAATGGGGATCCCGGTGGTGACCGAGCCGAAAGGCGGGCTGCCCGAACAGATCATCCACAACGGCAACGGCTTCATTTCCGGCCACCGGCACGATCATCGCCGCTACTGCGAGCTGCTGGCGCGTCATCCCGACCTGCGGGCGCGGCTTTCGCAGGGCGCGCGGGAGAGCGTGCGCCCGTTCACACTGGAACGCCAGCATGCGGCCTATCGCGAGGCAATCGCCCGCTGCGGCACGGCATGACCGCACCCACCATCATCCTGCATACCGCGCCGGTCGAACAGCTGACGCAGGCGCTCGCCCTGGCGCGGGCACGCCAGTGGCAACCGTGCATTATCGTGACCACACAGCCCGAGCGGCTGCGCGGCTGCCTGCCGGCCGACGTGACAGTCCATGCCGGCGCGCCGGAGGCATTGACGGCGGCCCGGGTGATCCTGCTCTACAATGAGGCGAGCGGCTTCGGCTATCGCGACTGGCGCCGGCGCGCGCGGCAGCTGGCGGATGAATGCTGGACGCTGATTCCGGACGGGACGCTGGCGCCGCTGACGGCAGCGCGCTGCGCGGCCGAAGACCAGCGCGAACAGGCGGAAGAACTCGGACGACGGTTCACGCAGCGCGCGGCCCCGCTTTTGGTCGCTGCGGTCTGGCGCTGCTGGCAGGCGCTGGCGCGGGGGGCGCGGCCCGACCCGACGGCGGCGCGCACCCTGCTGGCGCTCTGCCGGGGGCGCCTTCCGGTCATTCGTTTCGTGCGGCTGCTGCATGTGCTGCAGGCGGTGACGGCGGCCGGAGGTCAGGCGGTAACGGATATCGGCACCGGCGACGGCATGCTGCTGCAGCTGCTGCGCGCGCAGGGCGGCAGGCGACTGCTGGGCATCGACCGCGCCTTCCCGCCGGCCCTGACCCGGCTGGCTACCGGCGACGGGACATTAACCCTGCAGGCCGCAGATCTGGAAACGTGGACACCGGCGTCAGGCAGCAGCTGCCTGGTCGCCAGTGAGGTGCTGGAGCATCTGCATGACGACCGGCAGGCCCTGCAGCGCTGGGCCGGCGCACTGGCGCCCGGCGGCACGCTCATCGTGCATACCCCATACCGCCACGAACCGCTCTTTCCCGGCGATGTGCCGCCGGCCGATCATGTTCGGCCCGGCTACACGCCGGACGAATTGACGGCGGCACTGACCGCCTGCGGCCTGCAGGTGCAGCAGGTGCGCTGGACGCTGGCGACCGACGCCTCGCGGCTCGGCTGGCTCGACCGCCGGCTCGAACGGCACCCGCTGCTGCAGCATTGCGCCCGGCCGCTGCTGCTGGCGCTGGCGGCGGCCGACCTGTTTGCCCCGCCCGCCTGCGGACACGGGGTGCTGGCGGTTGCCCGTAAACCGGGCGGTTGACGCTGGCCGGCACCGGTGATAGCATATTCACGGGAGGAAACGATCATGACGGCACAACGGAAGGTACTGATAGTGCGTTCGGCCCGCGACACCGCGCTGGGGTATGCAGCCCGTGTCGTGCGCGAACGGCATCCCGATGCGCAGGTGGCGGTGCTCTGCCAGGCACAGCATACGGCGCGGGCCACCGCAGCGGCGCAGGCGGATGCGGTGTACGAGTATCCGGCAGCGACCTTTGCACCGGCGGGCATCAGCGAAGAGTTGTTCGACCGCCTGCAGCAGGCCGCATTTGACGAAGTCGTGATCCTGTACCACAACGCCAACGGCGACGGCTATGCGCCGGTGCATGCCATGGTGCATGACTTCCATCGCGGCTCGGTGACGGTGGTTGACAGCACCGGCCGGTACTACTGGCACAGCAATGGCCTGCTGACGCGCAAGAAGGCGGGGGTGATGGTGCTGGCGGCGGCGCTGGGCGGGGTGGCGGCCGCGGCGGCGTACCTGCTGCTGCACCGCCGCAAGCCGTGACGGTTCTCGGCTATTTCATTCCCCAGTTCCCGACGCTGTCCGAAACCTTCATCCTGCGCGAATACCTGATGCTGGGCCGCCTGCAGGTCGGCCTGGCCCCGGCCGCGTATCAGCCGACGCTGGAGGCGCAGGTGCAGCCGGCCGCGGCGCGAGTAGCGCGCGACTTCCATTACCTGCGCTGGCAATCGCCGCTCAACCACGGCTGGACCACACTGCGGCGCGCACTGGTGCAGCCGGAGGCGCTGCCGCGCGTGCCGGCTGACCGGCGCGGTGAGGTCTGCCTGCTGGCGGCGCACTGGCAGCGCCGCGGCGTGACGCATGTCCATGCGCAGTTCGGCAACGCGGCGGCGGACGTGCCGCTGCATGCGGCGCAGCTGCTCGGTGTGCCGGCGTCGCTGACCCTGCACGCGCAGGATATATTTCTCTCCCCGCCCGACGAACTGCGCCGGCGGCTGGGCATGGTGCGCTTCGCCACCACCTGCACGCAGTTCAATGTCGATTATCTGCGGCGCATTGCGCCGGAGGCGCGGATCGAGCTTTTGCCGTACGGTTTGGAAGCAGCCGAACCCGGCGCTGAGCCGCTGCTGGCGTTCGATCAGCCGTTGCCGGCGGTGCAGCGTGATGCGGCGCTGGTGCTGGCAGTCGGCCGGCTGGTTGCCAACAAGGGGGTCGATACGCTGCTGCGCGCGCTGGCGCTGCTGCCGGCAACGACCCATGCGGTTATCGTCGGCGACGGGCCGGAGCGCGCGGCGCTGACAGCACTGGCAGACGAGCTCGGACTGGCCGGGCGCGTCATCTTTACCGGCGCCCTGCCGCTGGCAGAAATCCGCGCGTGGTACCGGCGGGCGGGCATTTTCGCCGCGCCCTGCCGCGTCCTGCCCAATACCGACAGCGACGGCTTTCCCAACGTCATTATCGAGGCGCTCGCGTCGGAAGTTCCGGTGGTGACGACCCCGATCCGCGGGTTTGGCGAATACCTGCGCGATGGTGACAATGCCGTGCTGATTCCGCCGGACGATCCGGCCGCACTGGCGCGCGCGCTGGCGGCGCTGCAGGCCGATCCCGACCGGCGGGCCAGCCTGGCAGCGGCGGCGCGGCAGACGGTGCGCACGCATTTCGATCTGCGGACGAATACCGCGCGGCTGCTGGCGTGGATCATGGCGGCATGACCCGCCGCGAAATCCTGCCCTGCGCCAACTGCGATACGCCGGTTTAACCCGCTGACCGGTTCTGCAAGGGGTGCGGCGCCGAATTCGTGGTGGCGGAATCGGTACCGCCGGAATTTACCGAACCACTGACGCCGGTTGCCCGGTACTACTACGAGAGCGAGTTGCAGCTGGCGCAGGGACGGCTGGCGACATCCGGCATCCGCAGCCTCGTGGCCGACCAGCGGCATAACGCCTTCGCCTACGAGTGGCGCGGCTGGTGGCGTGAGGTGCGGGTACTGCAATCGCGGGCGGAAAGCGCCGTGACGTTCCTAACCGAATGGTCAGCTGAAGAGACTGCCGTGCCTGACGCGACCAGAACCGCTGCGGCTGAAGCAGTAGTGGCCGAACCGAACGATGACCAGGCGCGCGCGGCTGCGGTCGTATTGGCGGCGGCGGAACCGCAGACCGCGTCCCGGTTCAGGCTGCCGGCAACGGTCAAGGGGTATCGCAGCACGACGATGCGGGCGGTGATTATCGCCGGCCTGGCGCTGCTTGTGCTGGATTTATGGCCGTTTATTGCCGCACTGTACGCGGTGCGCCGGCTGGCACAATGCTGGCGGCAGCGGGCCGGCGCATAACCGGGAGGAGAGGACGATGAAATATGTGGGGATACTGTGCTGTCTGCTGGCGTTGTTGCTGGCCGGCTGTTCGCAGGCGCCGGCGCACGGTCCGGCGGCCGGTCCGAAGAAGATCGTGCTGATCACGCTTTCCGATATCGGCATTGCCGCCGGGGCGGACAGCGTCATCCTGCAGACGCTGCGCGAGAGCGGGCTGCAGGCAGACAGCGATTTCATCCTGACCTGCCAGTCGGCGCAGGGGGAGCTGGCGGCACTGCCGATGCTGGTCGATAACGCCGTGGCTACCGGCGCCGATATGCTCATCCCGCTGCAGCAGCAGACGCTGCAGGCCTGTCTCGCGCGAAAGGTGACCCTCCCGGTGGTGTTCCATCTCGTCGCCGAGCCGGTCAGCTTGGGGGTTGGCGAGAGTGATACGGTTCATCTGGCCAATTACACCGGCGCCTATCTCATCCCGCCGGAAATTGCCTTCGATGGCTTCGTCAAACTGCTGCTCGCCACCAAACCGGCGTACCGGACGCTGGGCACGCTATATACGCCGGCGCTGCCCTCGTCAGTAACCTACCGCGACGGCCTGACCGCCAGCGCGGCGAAGTGCGGGGTTGCCGTGACGGCGGTGCCGCTCGACGACCGCGCGGGGATCATTCCCGCGATCGACGCGCTGCTGGCGCGCCGCCCGGACGCGATTGTTCTCGTCTCCGGCACGCCGCTGGACGACAATACCGGCCTGCTCATGCAGCGGGCGGACGCGGCCGGGATCCCCGTCATCGGGACCATTCCCGACCATATCCGTACCGGCGCGGCGCTGGTGATGTGCGTCGACCATGCTGAAGGGAGCCGGGCGGTGGGGCGCATGGTGGCGCGCATCCTGCGCGGCGAGAGCCCCGGCGTCATCCCGCTGTTCGTCATGCAGACGCCCGAGGCGTACGAGCATGTTGCGCTGGCGCGCAAGTACGGGTTGGTTCTGCCGGAGCCGTTCAGGGTATTCGTGCGCCCGCTGCCGGCCGCGGCGTAGCGGCGGCCACGCTGCCCGGAGCTGCCGGCAGGGACGGCGCCGGCACCTTCCCACCCGGGGAGCGGTTGACGCGCAGTGACGGGTGGTTTTAAAGGAGCCGCGCTGCAAAGCTGTGCGGGGCGACACACAATGCCCCTCACCCCGGCCCTCTCCCGCCGGGAGAGGGGGAAAACGTCTTCCGTTTGGACTGGACGAAATCCGCTTTCGGAGGCGCTGCCCAAGACGCGGTCCGGCAAGATCATGCGCCGGCTGCTCAAGCAGGTCGCCGCCGGCACGGAAGTGACCGTCGATACCACCACGCTCGACGATTTCAATGTGCTGGCGAAACTGACCGGCGGCGTGCAGGCCGGCCGCAGCACACGGCTCAGACGGTGGTGGATAACCGCCGATGCCGGCTGGGGAATGGCGTTCCGCGCACCGCAGGGGGAGCCGGGATGAGCATGAACGGCAGGGCGCGGAGAAGTCAGCGGGAGTAAAAGAGGGAACCCGTCAGCAGCAGGCCAACCACCCACGGCCAGACGTCGCCAGGACAGACATACGAATACCCCATGAGCAGCGCGCCAACGAGCATGAACTTGGCGTTTGTTTGCCGTTTGCCGTAAATGAAGGCACCCAACCCGACCGCACTGAAGATGACGCCGGCCAGCAGGGCGCTCATGCGTGCGGCAGCTTCCGGCATACCGCAATGAGTATGCGGCGGGTGGCGGCGAGGATGGTGTCGAATTCGCGCGGCTGCGTGCAGTGCGGCAGGAAGAAGTAGAGCACATTGCCGAGCGGCCGCAGCAGGAGGTGCTGCTCCAATCCGGCGCGATAGATGGCCAGCATTGTCTCCCGGCCGACCGGCTGCGGCGTGCGGGCGGCGCGGTCGCGCACCAGTTCCAGCGCGCCGATCAGCCCGCAGCAGCGCACATTGCCGACCAGCGGCAGGTCGCGGAACGCCGCGAGCCCGGCATGCAGCCGGCGGACGAGCGGGCGGATGCGCGTCAGGGTGCGCTCGCGGCGGAAGAGCGCGAGCGAGGCGAGCGCCGCGGCGCAGGCGGCGGGATTGGCGGTGAAGGTATGGCCGTGATAGAAGGTGCGGCCGCGGCGGGCGGGCGCATAGAACCCGCGATAGACCTTCTCCGTGGTCAGCGTGGCGCCGAGGGTGAGCGTGCCGCCGGTCAGCCCCTTGCCGAGGCAGAGAAAATCAGGGGCAATGCCCGCCTGCTCGCAGGCGAACATGGTCCCCGTCCGCCCGAACCCCGTGGCGACTTCATCGGCGATCAGGTGCACGCCGTAGTGGCGCGCCAGCCGGGCGGCGGCGCGCAGCCAGGCGGCGGGATAGACGATCATGCCGCCCGCACAGCAGACCAGCGGTTCGAGGATGAGCGCGGCGACATGCCGCGCGCGGCGCTGCAGCACCCGCTCGAGTGCGGCGAGGCAGGCGAGCCGGCATGACGGATAGGTGCGGCCGAGCGGGCAGCGGTAGCAGTAGGGTGTTGTCACCCGGCGGGTCGGGAAGCAGAGCGGGGCGAAGGGGGCGGTGAAGGTGTCGACGCTGCTGACGCTCATCGCGCCGACGGTGTCGCCGTGGTAGCCGTGGTCGAGTGCGATGAATTCGCTGCGGCGCTCGCCGCGGTTGTGCCAGTATTGCACGGACAATTTGAGCGCGGTCTCCACCGCGGTTGAGCCGTCATCGGAATAGAAGACCCGCGCCAGCCCGCGCGGGGCGAGCGCGACCAGCTGTTCGGAAAGTTCAACCGCGGGCTGATGCGTGAACCCCGCAAACATAACATGGTCGAGCGTCGCCAGCTGGCGGCTGACGGCGCGGGTGATGGCGGGATGGCAATGACCGTGGACATTGCACCACCAGCTGGCGATGGTGTCGTAATACCAGCTGCCGTCAGCTGCATACAGCTTGTTCCCGCGGGCACGCACGAGGGGGATGGGCGGCAGCCGTGCGCAGTCGTGCATCTGGGTGTAGGGATGCCAGTTGCAGGCGAGATCGCGGGCCACCAGCGAGCGGGAACGGCGGGTCATTGTTGGAAATCCTCCAGGGCGCGGACGATGTGCCGGGCAACGGGAGCGAAGGCGCGGGCCCGCGCGGCAGCGGAGCGGCAATACGGCAGCGAACCGAGCAGCGTCGCCCCGGCAAACGCGGTGATGATGCGCGGGTTGTCCGCCAGCAGCGCGCGCGGGCCGGGCCTCGTGGCGGTGAAAACGCAACCCAGCAGCGGCACCCGCGCTGTGCGGAGCGCAGCCAGCGACAGCAGCGCGTGATTGACGCAGCCGAGGCGGTTGGCGACGACGAGCAGCACCGGCAGCCCGGCGCGGCGGACGAGGTCGAGTTGGGTCAGGCGGGGGGTATAGGGAACCAGCAGGCCGCCCGCACCCTCGACGATGACCAGCTGATGCTGTCGGGCCAGGGCGCGATACGCCGCAAGGATGCGGGCCGGTTGAATCGTCATACCCGCTGCGCGCGCCGCAAGGTGCGGCGAGGCGGGGAGCGGCAGGGCGTAAGGTTCGCGTCGGGCGCGGACGGCAGCAGTCAGCGGACGCTGACCGGCCAGGCGCAGATGCAGGTCAAGATCATTGCGGCCGCGCCGCGAACCGGTCTGCACCCATTTCTGCGTGACGACATCGACACCGCGGCCGGCGCAATGCGCGGCGAGCAGGCCGGTGACCATGGTCTTGCCCGCCCCGGTATCGGTGGCGGCGACGAAGAGCGTGGTCATCGCGCGGCACGGCAGAGCACGACCTGCCAGGTGGCGGGAATCAGTCCTGCCTGCCGGTCGCGATAGCACTGTTCGATACGCTGCAGCAACGCGTGGGTCATGGTCATGCCGGGCAGGCCCGGTCCCCGGGTCCCTGTATATTTTATCCGGCGCAGGAGCGCAAGCAGGTCGGGAAACTCCTCGCGCCATTCCTGCACATCCAGCCACGGGGCAAACCCGGCGGCACGCAGCGCCAGCCGCCAATGCTCGGCGTCGGGAAATGCGGCGGCGGCGACGCGGCAGCGGGGTCCGCAGACGGCAGCGAGGGCATCGCCGAGCTCGCAGAAGGTGCGCGGGCCGAAGGCGGCAAAGAGGAGCGTGCCGCCGGGCGCGAGCAGCGTGCGATAGCGGGCCAGCACCGTGGCGGGATCGGGCAGCCAGTGCAGGACGGCGTTGGCGCCGATCAGGTCGAAGGCGGCGCGCAGCGGCGGGCAGGCGGCGTCGGCAACGAAACCGCCGCCGGCGCCGGCAGCGATGGCGCGCACGACCAGCGGACGGGCGGCGTCGAAGGCGACCAGGCGGGCGGCGGGGTAGCGGGTGCGCAACCGGCGGGTGAAGAGCCCGGTCCCGCAGCCGCAGTCGAGGACGGTCGCGGCCGACGGCGGCGCCAGGGCCATGAGCGCGTCGGCCGCACGCGCCTGGGCGACGGCATGATCGGCGTAGGTCGCGGCGGCGCGGCAGAAGCCGGCGACGACAGCAGCACGGTCAGGCATGCAGCAGTCCCGGCAGCGCAGGATGCAGCGGCAGCAGGTGTCCGCACGACGGAACCACCGTGCAGGGCACGGCCGGCGACGCCAGCGCCTGCGCCTCCGCCAGCGGGGCGATCTGGTCGCGGCCGCCGTGCAGCAGCCGGACATCGGGGAGCTGCGCCAGCATGGCGGCGTCGAGCCGCTGCGCGGCCAGGGCGTCAAGGCCGGCCGGCAGGGCGCGGTCGCCGGCGCGCCCAAGATAGTCGTCAAGCAGGCGTTCGGCAAACCAGGCCGTACCGGCATCGTCGTCCGCCGGCAGGGCGCGGCGGTAGAAGTATTCAAGGAAGGCGCGCGGGTCGCGGGCGAGCGCCTGGCGCACGCCCGCCAGCTCCGCTGGCGGATACTGCTGCCGGACGCCAAGCAGGAACAGCCCGTCGACCCGGTCGGGATAGGCGCGGGCGAACGCGGCCGCGAGAAACCCGCCGAGCGAAAAGCCCAGCACGGTCGCCTTGCCGCCCGCATGCTTGTCGATGACCCGGCGCAGGTCGTCCGGGTCGGGGAGCGGGGTGAAGCCGTTTGGCTCGAGATAGTTGTACGGCAGGTCGAGCCGGGCGAAGATGCGGCTGTCAGTCGCCCAACCGGGGAGCAGCACCAGCGTGCGCGCATGGCCGCGCGCGCGGCGCAGAAACCCGATCATCGCTGGTCACCGTTGCCTGCAACCGCAGCGCCGGACGGTGCCGGCGGGGGCTCATGCCGGCCGAAGGCGGCGAGTAGGGCGGCGATATGGCCGGCGGTGTGATGGCCGGTGACGGTGAGCCGGATGCGGGCGGCCCCGCGCGGCACGGTCGGATGGCGGATGGGGGTGACCCAGAAACCCGCATCACGCAGCCGTTCCGCCAGCGCCACGGCGCGCGCTTCATCGCCGACCGCGACGGGAATGATGAGGGTATCGCCGGCCACCGTCCAGCCGGCGGCGGCCAGCCCGGCGCGCAACTGTGCGGCGAGGGCCAGCACGCGGGCGCGTTCAGCGTCCAGCGCGGGGAGCAGTGCCAGCGCCGCGACGACACTGGCGGCGACGGCGGGGGGCGGGGCGGTGGAGAAGATGAACCCGCGCGCGCTGTTGATCAGCCAGTCGATGAGCACGGCGCTGCCGATGACCGCCGCGCCCGTCGCCCCCAGCGCCTTGCCGAAGGTGACGACCAGCATATCCACGGCGTCCGACAACCCGGCCGCAGCCACCAGCCCGGCACCGTGCGGGCCGAAAACGCCGAAGGCATGGGCCTCGTCAACCATGAGCTGGACGTTGCATTCCCGGCGCAGCGCGGCGAATTCCGTTAGCGGGGCGCGGTCGCCGTCCATGCTGAAAATGCTTTCGGTCACCAGCAGGGCGCGGCGGCAGAGCGGACGGTGCTCCGCCAGCAGGGCGCGGCAATGAGCAATATCGTTGTGGCGGAAACGGTGCAGGCGCGCACCGGAGAGGTGGATGCCGTCGATGATGCTGGCATGGCAGAGCCGGTCGGCAAAGACCGCGTCGCCGGGCTGCATCAGGGCGGCGATGGCGGCGACATTGGCCTGATAGCCGGAGGGGAAGAGGAGCGCCGCCGGTCGGCCGGTGCACGCAGCCAGCGCCTGCTCGAGCTGCGCATGCGGGGGTAACGCGCCGCTCATCAGGCGCGCTGCCCCCGCGCCCGCGCCATATTCGGCCAGCGCCGCCGTCGCTGCCGCGCGCAGTGCGGGGTGCGCGGTGAGCGCGAGGTAATCATTGGAGGAAAAGTCGATGAGCGTGCGGTCATCGACGGTGACCGTGGCCCCCTGGCGCGCGCGGATGGTGCGCACGCGGCGATAGAGCCCCGCCGCCTGCTGCGCGGCGAGCCGGGCGGTCAGGTCATCCATAGCGCACTGACCTCAGCGGCGAGCCGGCGGTCGGCGGCAACGTCGCGCCCGCGCACGGTCAGGTAGCCGCCGATGAGCATGCCGTCCGCGCCCGCCTGGAACGCGAGCCCCTGAAAGTCCTGCAAAATGGCCTCGCGCCCGGCGGCGAGCCGGATCGTGGCGCCGCCGAGGATGAGCCGGAAGATGGCGATGGCGCGGATGGCGTCGGCACAGGCGATGGGGGGGCGGTCGCCCAGCGGGGTGCCGGGGATGCCGACCAGCAGGTTGAGCGGAACGCTGTCGACCGCAAGGTCGCGCAGGGTTTCCGCCAGATCGATGCGATCATCCCACGTCTCGCCGAGGCCGAGAATGCCGCCGCTGCAGACCTCCAGACCCGCGGCCTTGGCCGCGCGCACGGTGGCGACGCGTTCCGACCACTGGTGCGTGGTGGCGACCTGCGGATAGAAGCGTTCCGATGATTCAAGATTGTGGTGATAGCGCGCCAGACCCGCAGCGCGCAGCGCGCCGAGCTGGTCCGCGCGCAGGGCGCCGAGCGAGGCGCAGACGCTGATGCCGACGCGCTCGCGGATGCCGCTGACGGCAGCAAGGATGCGGGTGAAATCGTCCGCGGTGAGCTGGTGGCCGCTGGTGACGATCCCGAACCGCTGCGCGCCGCCGGCCTGCGCCGCCGCCGCTTCTGTCAGCAGTTCATCGAGCGGCTTCAGCGGCCAGACGGGGGTGGCGGTGGCGTAGCGCGCGGACTGCGCGCAGAAGCGGCAGTCCTCGGCGCATCGCCCCGACTTGGCATTGCTGATCGTGCACAGGTCGAGCTGCGTGATTCGGTGCTCGCGGCGCACCCGGTCCGCGCGCGCCACCAGCTCGCTCAGCGGCATGGTCAGCAGTTCCTGTCGTTCGGCGGCTGTCAGCATATCAATACCCTGCCTGCATCCGATCGCAACCGGTGCGGAAAACACAGATGCCGCGTTCCGTTGTTGCGGGATTTACGGCCGCGGGATATCACGGCGTGTCACGGTGTCGATGGTGACCTCGCTGTAGATCAGCGGCGGCAGCACGGGCGCGGCATCACCGAAGGTATAGGCGCCCAGAAATTCCGGCAGTACGGCAGTTGTGAATTTGTTTTTGTCATTCACGCAGGCGAGCGCAATCACCTCGCCGGCGACGACCTTGTCCCCCACCTTTTTCTCCAGCAGATAGCCCACCGACAGGTCCAGCACCGAGTCCTTGGTCAACCGGCCGGCGCCCAGCGCCTGCGCGCATCTGCCGATGGTGAGCGCATGCATGTCCGTGATGTAGCCCGATTGCGGAGCCTTGACCTCAACCGTGTAGGGTGCGCGGGCGAATTTATCCGGATGGGTAATATACGAGGCGTCCCCGCCCTGGCAGACAACCATCTTCTCGAATCGTTCCACCGCTGCGCCGGAGGCGATGACGGCGTCCAGTTGCCGCCGCGCTGTGGCGGCGTCGGGCGCGAGGTTCGCCATGAGGAGGAGCTGCACGCCCTCCTGCAGTACCAGCTCGGTCAGGTCCCTCGGCCCCTTCCCCTGCAGCACATCGATGGCCTGCGTTACCTCGAGAATGTTGCCGATGGCGCGACCGAGCGGCTGGTTCATGTCGGTGATCAGCGCGCGCATGTCCTTGCCCAGATTGACCCCGATCTCGATCATCGACTTCGCCAACCCGACCGCGTCGTCGTAGGTCTGCATGAAGGCGCCCTTGCCCGTCTTGACATCGAGGAGGAGCGCATCCATCCCCTCGGCCAGTTTCTTGGACATGATGCTGCCGGAGATGAGGTCGATGCTTTCCACTGTCGCGGTCACATCGCGCAGGGCGTACATGACCTTGTCGGCGGGGGCGATGTCCGGGGTCTGGCCCATGATGACGTACCCCGCGGTGCGCAGGGCCTGCTCGATCTCCGGGACGGTCAGCTCGACCCTGAACCCGGGAATGCCCTCGAGCTTGTCCAACGTGCCGCCGGTATGGCCGAGCCCGCGGCCGGACATCATCGGCACCACCGCGCCGGCGGCGGCAGCGAGCGGCCCGAGCGACAGGGAGACGCCGTCCCCCACCCCGCCGGTCGAATGCTTGTCCACCTTGCGCCCCGGGATGGCGGAAAAGTCGAGTTTCACGCCGGAATTGAGCATGCCCAAGGTCAGGTCGGCCCGCTCGCGCCCGTTCAGCTTGCGGATGAGCACGGCCATGAGGAAGGCGGCCATCTGGTAGTCGGGGATCTCTTTTTTGAGGAATCCGTTGAGCATGAAGAGGATTTCCTCGCGGGTGAGTGTGCCCCCGTCGCGTTTCCTGGCAATAATGTCGTATGCGCGCATGGCTCCGCCTCCTGAATGGATATGGGTGAGCATACCTGCCGCTTACCGCAGTTGTCAACGACCGCGCGCGGCGCTGACGGGACAGGGATCAGCGCGCACCGCGCTCTGCGGGTGGTGCAACCCCCGACGAGCTGCGGTTGACAATGCTTTCCCGGTTGAATTAGGATGCACACATCTTACAGCAGGCGGCGGGCATGGCCAAGCAGGCGTTTCTCGAAGGCAACAGGTTGCTGGCGGCCCGCGATTATGCCGCTGCGGCCGCTTGTTATCGCGCGGCGGTGACGAGCGAACTGGGGGCGCTCCCCGCCTGGGTCAATCTTGGCCTGGCCCTGACGGAGTTGGGTGATACGGCGGAGGCGGAGCGCTGCTACCGCGTTGCCCTGCAGCTCGATCCGCGACGGGTGGAAACGCTGACCAACTTGTCCGACCTGCTGCTGCGGCAAAAGCGGTTTGCCGACGCAGAATCGGCATGCCGGCAGGCGATCGCTGCTGCTCCGGACGCGGCGGCGGGCGCGGCGAATTACGGGGTGCTGCTGGCCTGCATGGGCTGGGATGCGGAGGCGGAGCGTTCGTTGCGCCGGGCCATTGAACTCGATCCGGCATACGGCAAGGCCCGCTTCCATTTGAGCTGCCTGCTGCTGCAGCAGGGTCGTTGGGAAGAGGGCTGGCGGCAGTTTGAGTACCGCAACCCGCAGGCGGGCGCAACCACAGCACTGCCGATGCCGGATCTCCCGCGCTGGCAGGGCGAGCCGCTGACGGGAAAATCGCTGCTGGTGCTGCCGGAGCAGGGGTACGGCGATGAAATCCAGTTTTGCCGGTATCTCCCGCTGCTCAAACAGCGCGGACTGCAGCGCCTGACGGTAATCTGCAAGCCGCGCCTGAAAACGCTGTTTGCGGCGCTGCCCGGAGTCGATGCGGTTGTTGCGGCAGGCGAACCGCTGCCGGCTGCGTCATTCGACTGCCTGACCTATCCCATGAGCTGCCCGCTGCATTTCGGGACGACCCCAGCCACCATTCCGGCGACGCTGCCGTATCTGACGGTGGCACCGGAAGCGGTGGCACACTGGCGGGCGCAACTGGCGGATGCCTTTGCGGTCGGGCTGGTCTGGCAGGGCAATCGCCGCCATGAAAACGATGCCGACCGTTCCCTGCCCGCGGCGGCGCTTGCCCATTTGCTCGCGGTACCTGAAATCCAATTCGTGAGTGCACAGAAGGCCTGGTGCGGGCCGGCTGCCGGTGAGCCGGCAGCGCTGCAGGCGGTGTTGCCGCTGGCGGCCGACCTCGAGGATTTCGCTGACACCGCCGCGCTGATTATGGCGCTCGATCTGGTGATCAGCGTCGACACGGCGGTGGCGCACCTGGCGGGCGCGCTGGGAAAGCCGTGCTGGCTGCTGCTGCCTGCGTATAAGACCGACTGGCGCTGGTTAACCGCACGCAGCGATTCGCCGTGGTATCCCGGCGTCATGCGCCTGTTCCGCCAGCAGCGCGGCGAAGAGTGGTCCGCAGTCACTGCCCGGGTCGCTGCCGCCCTTGCCGTTGCGCGCGCACAATGGCACAACAACCATGCAAGCAATTGACTTGTCTAAGTAATTGAGCTATAATGAAATTGAAGGATGGGGGATGATCTACATGCGTTACTGGCTGGTGATGGTTGGGCTGCTGGCGTGCGCGGGTATGGTGCGCGCGGCGGATATTTCGATGTTTACCGTTCCCTACACGCGAACGGGCGGAGCGATTACCTTCACGGAAAAACTGAGGAACGTTGAGGCGGCGGTCACGGTGTCGCTGCCGGATGTCATCTACAGCACCAGCGCGGGTTCGGCGCAGTTTCGCAACGGTGCGTGGACCGGGGTCACGGGGACGCTGGCGGCGGATGAGGGGATTATCCGCCTCCTCGGCTTTAATCCCGCCTGGTCGGCCCTGCCGGCGTCGGCGGTGCAGCGCAACGGCACTACGGTCACGGTCACGGCGAACGGGACCTATACGGTGCAGCTCGACCAGAACAGCGGGCGTATCGTCACGACCGCCACGCCGTCACGCAGCTTTCGCTATGTGTATGCCACCAATTTCCCGGTGGCGAGCCGCGTGGAGATCCGCGCCGGCAGCAGCGTGAGCCAGGTGACTCGCACGTCGATTGCCGGCGGCCAGGCGTCGTCCGGCTCGTCGGCGTTGTCGGGACTGGGCGGCCTGCTCGGGTTCGGCGGCAGCACGCAGGCCTCGGCGGCGACGGCGGGGACGCGCGGACTCGATACGGTTCAGGAGGGGGGCGCCCAGTCGTTTGCCGCCGGCGGTGACGGCACGATGGCTGTCGGGGCGGGCGGCCTTCCGGCGATCAGCATCAGCGAAGAAGAGCTGGCACAGTTTATTGCTGCCGGCGGCCTGCATCTGCCGGCCGCGCCGGTGACGGAATGAAGCCGCTGCTGCTGGCCGGCCTGCTGCTGCTGGCCGCCGCGGCGCCGGCCGCGGCCTGGGACTTGGATATCGGCAGTGCCATCGGCTCGGTGATCAGCATAGCGCAGAGCATCAGCATCAACGATGAAGAAGAGCATGCGATCGGCCAGCAATGCGCACAGCAGATGCTGGCGCAGCACGGGCTCTACCAGGACGCGCGGGCGCAGTATTACGTCACTCTCGTCGGGCAGGCAGTGCTGAAATCAGCACCGGCGCGCCCCTACCCGGTGGAATTTGCCATCATCAACAGCGGTGAAGTCAATGCGTTCGCCTGTCCCGGCGGCCCGGTGCTGCTGACGCGCGGACTGTGGGAGCAGCTCGCCTCGGAGGCGGAACTGGCGGGGATCCTCGGGCATGAGCTGGCGCATGTGACGCAGCGGCATGCGATCAACGAGGTGAAGAAGACCAATCTGCTGTCGGGGATCAGCAGCGAGGCGCTGTCGCAGACGGGCTACGGGGCGCTGGCGCCGGTGTCGGAGTATATCGTGAAGGAGCTGTTCGCCAAGGGCTTCAGCCGCGACTATGAGCTCGAAGCGGACCGGCTGGGCACGGCCTATGCCGGCGCGCTGGGCTACTATCCGCTGGGGCTGGCGGAGTTTCTCGACCGCTGCCTGGGCGGCTCGGGCGAACGTCCGTCGCTGGTCGGTGCGCTGTACAGCACGCATCCGCCGGTGGGCGAACGCGTGGCGGCGTTGCGCGCGGCGGTGGATCCGGAGCAGGTGGCGGCGGCGCCGCAGCTGGCGGAGCGGCTGCTCCAGTGGCGGACACCGGCGCTGTAGCGGCCGGCGCGGCGGTTTCCGCCGCGGACCTCGCGGTGATTGCGGCCCAGCTGGGTCGCGCACCGCGGGGCGTGGCGGGCGTGGCGCGGCGCGGCGCGTGCGGCTGTCCGCAGGTGGTGATGAATGCTCCCGTGGTGGCGGGCAATGACGGTGAGCAGCTGTTCCCGACCCTCTATTGGGTCAGTTGCCCGAAACTGGCAGGCATGCTGGGGCGCCTTGAAGCGGACGGTTGGCTGGCGCGCGTGCAGGACCTGCTCGATAATGATCTGGCATTCAGCGACGCGCTGGCTCGCGCGCATCGCCGGTATGCCTCGCTGCGCCGCCGGGCGCTGGGCCGCAAGGCCCGACACCGGCTGCGCGCCCGCGCGGCCGATCGCGCCGCCGTCATTGACGGCACTGGCGTTGGCGGCACGCGCACCTTGCGACACGTGAAATGCCTGCATGCGCATTATGCGCACTGGCTGGCCACAGGTCGCGATCCGGTCGGAGCAATGCTCGCGCCCCTGCTGCGGAACGATACGTCCGCGCGGTGCCGGGTTTGCGGGCTGGAACACCGGCGCGCCGCCGTACGGCAGTAAACCGTCCGCAACACTTGCAGCAGCATGGCCGGGCATGACGCGAAAATATCGCGCAACCGGCCGGAAAAAGGAACAGGCAACACACGATGGAAAACAACAGCAACAGCAGCAGCAACAGTACCGGCAGCACTGATCCGGCGGCGAAGAAACGGCGGCGGCGGGGCGGGCGGCGGCATCGCCGCACCGAGCGCCCGAACGGCACGCCGGGCGCCGGCGCGGCCACCATGGACGACGCGACGGCATACGCCGTGGCAATGACCGACGGCGACGACAGCCGGCCCGCAAATGGCGACGGCGGCGACAGCGGCGTCAGCGGCGAAGCGAAGAAACGGCGGCGGCGGGGCGGGCGTCGGCATCGCCGCGACCGCACCGGCCAGCCGGCGGCGAACGGCCAGGAAGCGGCCGTCGAGCAGGTGCCGGCCGTCGAACCGTTGCGGGATGAAACCGGTGATCCTGCCGGTGACGGCCAGCCGAAAAAGCGGCGGCGGCGGGGCGGGCGGCGCCATCGCCGCGATCAGCCGGATGCGGGTGTGCCCGCGGTGCCGGCAGTAAAGACGCCGGCGGCGCGCCAGCCGCGCGCCGAACGCCAGCCGCACGGCCGGCGTGAGCGCGTGCCGGCCAAGCATCCGCGCCTGCTCCCCGGTGCGGCAGATGTGCTGGCCGAACTTGGTCCGACCGCGCTGACGGCGCCGGTGTTTGGCGAGATCAATATCGCGCCGCCGGATGTGGTCATTCCCGACATGCAGGTGCGCAAAATGTCGCCGGCGGCGAAGTTTGCCACCACGCGACCCGAGCGCGGCCCGCGCGATTTCCGCCCGCAGGGCGACGACCGACTGCGGCCGGTGCTGCCGCCAACCGATGATTTCGCGCTCTATGCGATCGACGGCAGCGCCATGGTCAAGCGTTATGTGGCAAGCACCCCGGAGACGCGGCAGCTGCTCAACCGCCCGGAGATTGTCGGCGGGCAGGTGACGGTGGCGCTGCGTTCGGCGCTGGCCCGCCTGCTGGCGCGTGCGGGCCAGGAACTCGGCACCGCGGGACTGAACGAGCGCGACGCGGCCATGCTCACCTTTCTGCGCGGCGGACTGGCCTTCGGCCTGCGCGAGGCGCTGACGGAAGGAGCGGGCTTCAACCGCGCCGCGATCTCATTCATGACGGCGGAACGCTATCGTGACGGCCGCCAGTGGCGCATCCGCCAGGACGGCTACCGCAGTTTCAATCTGCCGGATGCGGCGCAGTTGTTCATTGCAGAAGTGGTTGCCACGGGCACGACGCTGGCGCACGGGCTTGACTTGCTGCTGGCCGAGTTCAAGCGCGAGCGCAAGAAACTGCGCGGCATTACCCTGTTCGCCATCGGCAGTCGTGAGGCGGAGGAAGTGCTGACGGCGATTCACCAGCGCTGCCAGCATGAATTCGGCCGCAGCTACGGGGCGACAACCGTGATTTATCTCGAAGGCCGGTTCGGTTTGGCGGGGTCGGTCAAGAGCCCGGTGATTTCCGAGGCGGGAACCGACCTGCTGCGTTTTCCGGCGCTGCTCGCGCCCGAATTTGAGCTCGCGCAGTTCGAGCGGCTGTCGTATCCGCTCGAACGCTGTGTCATCTATGATCTGGGCAAGCGCGCGTTCAATCCGACCGAGCACCTGAACGAAGTGCGTGACTTCTGGCGGCGGATGATGGAGCAGGGGATCACCTGCGAGGAGGCCTATCGCGAGCGCTGGCCGCTGCGCCCGCAAGCGGGTGCGGATATCACCGAGGAATACGCGCGCCTGTGGCGCGAAGTGCCCGAAGCGACCATCGCGGCGCTGGGTGAGGCGCGCACAAAGCTGTGGGCGCTGCTCGATACCGAGGGCAAGTCGCGCGCGGCGCTGATCCGCGCCTGCTGCCAGCGCACCACGGAACTGGATCTGCTATTGTAACGTTCCTGCGCACCCCCGCTTCCGCCTGCGGGCGGAGGGGGGGGCGGCCGGTTGCGAAACTTGACGGTGGTGGCGGGATATAGTACATATAATTGCATACAGGCAGTTCCGCGCTATCCGCTTCCCTGGGGAGGGGAGGAACGCGGGAAGTTTATCGCTATGTACAAGTGAACGTTCATTTCGTCCCGGAGGGAGGGCCGCGGATGGTGAAGCGCATGGTGCGTCTGCTCATGCTATGCCTGCTGGCATCGGCCGCAGTGCCGGCCGGCGCGGCGGAGCTGTCGCTGGACGAATGCATTGCCCGCGCGCTGCGCCACAATACCGGCCTTGAGGCGGTGCGCACCGGGCAGGATATCGCCGAGCAGGGTGTGGTGGCCGCGCGGGCGGGTTTTCTGCCGAATATCTCCGGCAGGGTGACCAGCAGCCAGCTCGACAATTACGGCGCGTCGTCGGGCAGCCCCATCGACGGCAACAATACCACCATGTCGGTGACGGTGGCGCAGCCGCTGTTCACCTTTGGCAAGCATACCACCGCCTATCAGCTGGCCCAGCTGGGGGTGGACGAACTGCAGGG
>CAZFBR010000029.1:0-21635 GCA_964517215.1 uncultured bacterium | reverse complement strand
TGGTTGATATCATTTTTGCAACCATAACAAACAAACATTGCCCGCAGCTACATCTTACCAATGAATTGCTTGATGTTTTCAAAATAATCGACAGCAATAATCTGCTGTGGACGTGGACCACCGGCCGGCTCGCCGGACTCGCTGCCGCCCGCTGATCCGCACGAGAAACCGCCGGATCCGACACAGTCAGCACACCATCATCGCCTTAGCGGCTGATTGTCTCCATTTTCGCCGCTCCCTTCGGGAGCTACTTCTTACCCATACGTCCGGTAAGGTGTCCGTGTTTTCCTCTCCCCTTGGGAGATGAAACACGAAGCGCAGGTGAGGGCTGTCGTAGAACAGATACCATCCTCATCTCTGCCCCTCACCCCTCCCCTCTCCCGGATGGAGAGGGGGATAAATATCAATCACTGCACACATGCCTCTCCCGAAGGGAGAAAAGACAGATATTATCACTCAACTCTCCCCGCTCCGGCTGCAAGCAGCGAGAGCGAGGACAAGATATTGCTGTGGGAAAAGATGCGGGTCAGAGATGGCGGCGGGATGGGTCGACACACAGCGGCGGCGAGGGCAGGCAACGCAATGCCCGGCCTCCCGGCGAAAGCGGAAAAACCGCTTACAACGCGCCCGCCGCCAGCTTACTGCCGCACCCGGGCACAATCAGGACAGCGCGAGCAGTTTGGGGACGCGCACAGTCATGGCGCAGTTGCTGCCGCCAGCGTGCGCCGCACGGCGGCAAATTCCTCGCCCGTGATGCGCGCCGGCACATGATGGCCGTGGCCATACCGCTGCAGGCGCTCCCGGGCGCGCACGGCATGCATCAGCAGCAGATTGCGCTCAACCATATCGCCGGAAATGATGTAGGCATAGTCGCTGTCGCCGCAGATGCGGAACGGCATGGTGAGCGGTCGCGCGCTCGCCAGGGCGGTGTCAATGCCGTCAATCGCCCGCTGCAGATTCGCGCGCGTGAACCGGTTGGTAATGGGATTCAGGTGCAGTTCCCGGGCCAGCCCGGGATTCTCCGCAAACGAGAATTCACGGCTGCTGCTGCTCTGCATGAACTGGCTGAGGTTCCAACGGATATCCGGCAGCTGCTGATAGTCGTTGCGATTGCGCACCGTCACGGTGAACGCCCCGGCATCGATATCCCGGTAATCGACTTCGGTCTGGCCCGCCGAGGTCAGCACCCCGCCGTCCGCCGCGGTAAACTGCCAGGTGCCGCTGTCGGTCACCCACGCGCTCAGATCGCTCTGCGTAACCAGCAGGTACGTCCCGTTTTTCAGCAATGCCAGATAGTCCTGGGCAACAAACGAGCTCAGTTTGAAATACAACCCGTCCTTCGCCGCCGGCACGCGCCAGTTCACCGCGGCCACGGTATCAGCCGGTGCGGGCGCAACTGCCTCCATGGGCACCGTCGCCGGTGCCGCCGCCGCCGGAGTATCAGGCGCCACCGCGACCGGGGCAGCCGGCACAACAGCCGTCGTCGGCGTGGCAGCCACCGGGGCTGGCGCAGCACCCGCCGGGTTCGGCGTGGCAACCACCGGGGCCGGCGCAGCACCCGCCGGGTTCGGCGCAGCAACCGCCGTCGTGTCCGGTGCCGCTGCACCGGCCGGCGGTGCAGCTGTGGTCGTCGCGCGACCGGTGGCCGCACAGGCCGGCGCCGCCAGCACCAGCAGCATCATCGGCAGCAGCAATCCGCCCCGCCGGAACATGGTTGTCATTATGCTTCTCCCGTCTCGCGTCGCGCCTTGGCCCGCAGTTCATGCAGCAGGTTGAGCGCCGCCATCGGCGTCATTTCGTCAATCGTCACCGCCGCCAGCTCCCGCACCACCGCTGACGGTTCCGCCGCATCAAACAGCGACGGCTGCACCACAGCCCCCTGGCCGTCCTTCCCCGCCTGCTTCGGCCGGTTGGACGCGCCCAGCTCACCCTGTTCGAGGTCCAGCAGGATTTCCTTCGCCCGCTCGATCACCCCGCGGGGCAGACCGGCAAGCCGCGCCACCTGGATGCCATAGGAGCGATCCGCCCCGCCCGGAACAATGCGGCGCAGGAAGATGATCTCGTCATTCCATTCGCGCACCGCCACATTATAGTTCCGCACATTAGACAGGACCCGGGCCAGTTCAGTTAACTCGTGATAATGGGTGGCAAACAGGGTCTTGGCGCCAATCCCCCCCGCCCCGGCAATATGCTCCGCCACTGCCCAGGCAATGGCCAAACCATCGAAGGTCGAGGTCCCGCGCCCGATCTCGTCGAGCACCAGCAGCGAGCGTTTGGTGGCGCGATTGAGAATGAGCGCGGTCTCCAGCATTTCCACCATGAACGTCGAGCGGCCGCGCGCCAGCTGGTCGGCCGCGCCGACGCGGGTAAAGATGCGATCGACCACGCCGATGCGCGCCTCGGCGGCGGGCACAAACGAGCCGGCCTGGGCCATGAGCACCAGCAGGGCCGTCTGGCGGATATACGTCGATTTACCCGCCATATTCGGCCCGGTAATCACCGCGAGCTGCTCGTCGCCGCCCAGGGTCAGGTCGTTGGGGACAAACGGCTCCTCCTCGACCAGCTGCTCGATCACCGGATGGCGCCCCTCCCTGATCTCGATCCGCTCGCTGTCGTCGATCACCGGCCGGACATAGCGGCGGTTGGCCGCCGTTTCCGCCAGGGCCGCCACGCCGTCAAGTTCCGCCAGCACCCCCGCCAGCAGCTGCAGCCGCGCCACCGCGCCCGCCACGGTCTCGCGCACCGCGTCGAAGAGCCGCGCTTCCAGCGCCAGCATGCGCTCCTCGGCATTGAGCACCAGCGCCTCTTTTTCCTTGAGCGCGGGCGTGATATAGCGTTCGGCATTGGCCAGGGTCTGCTTGCGCTCATAATCCGCGGGCACACTGGCGCGATTGGCATTGGTGATCTCGAGATAATATCCGAACACGCGGTTGAAGCCGATTTTCAGTGAATTGATCCCCGACCGCTGCCGCTCCTGCTCCTGCAGCGCCGCGATCCACTCCTTGCCGCCATGCGCCGCGGAGCGCAATTCGTCCAGTTCGGGCGAATACCCCTTCGCCATGACCCCGCCGTCCTTCAGCGTCGCCGGGGCGGCCGGATCGATGGCCGTATCGATCGCCGCGCGCGTTTCCGGGCACGGATCAAGCTGCTGCGCCAGTTCCGCCAGCGCCGGCAGCGCCGCCAGTTCGCGCTGCAGGTCGGGCACCAGGCGCAGGGTCTCGGCGATCCCCAGCAGATCGCGCGGCCCGACCCGGCGCAGGCAGAGCCGGCTGCACAGGCGCGCCAGGTCCGACGTCCCCTTAAGCAGCGTGCGCACGATATCGCGGCGCACCCCGTCGTCAAACAGCGCCTGCACAAAATCAAGCCGGCGATTGATCGCCGCCGGCTCGATCAGCGGGCGGAGCAGCCAATGCTGCAGCAGGCGCGCGCCCGCCGCCGTCACCGTCGCATCCAGCGCCCAGAGCAGCGAGCCGTGCCGGTCGCGCTCCAGCGTGCTCTGCACCAGCTCCAGGTTGCGGATCGTCGCCTCGTCCAAGGCCATCCCGTCGCCGCTGGTGAACTCGCGCACCCGGGTGAGGTGCTGCGCCGCCGCGCGCTGCGTGTCGTTCAGGTAGGCGAGCAGCGCGCCCAGCGCCGCCACCTGCCGCGGTTCCGCACTGCACAGGCCGCCCAGTTCGCGCACCTGGAAATGCGTTTTCAGCACCTGCGCCGCTTCCGCCGGCAGGAACTGCCAGCCCGGACGCAGCGTCCACAGCGCCCCGGTATCGCCGGCCAGTTCGCGCAGCCCCGGATCCTCCTCGGGAGCGATGATCTCCGCCGGGCGGAACCGCGCCAGCTCGGTCTGCAGATCGCGCGGATCGGTAAGCTGCGCCGCCCACAGTTCGCCCGTGGACAGGTCCGCCGCCGCCCAGCCGAATCCCGCCTCGGCGGCCCCCGGCTCGCGCCACAGCGCAACGATGAAATTGTTGTCCTTATCGGAAAGCTGGCCCGGTTCGGTCAGGGTCCCCGGCGTCACCACGCGCACCACCTCGCGCCTGACGATGCCCTTGGCGGTTTTGGGGTCCTCGACCTGATCGCAGACCGCCACCCGGAACCCGCGCTTGAGCAGCCGGCCGATGTAATGGTCCGCCGCATGATGCGGCACTCCCGCCAGCGGAATGAAGGTCCCCTTGCCCGCCGCCTTGCGCGTCAGGGTCAAATCGAGCACTCGTGCGGCGATGCGCGCGTCCTCATTGAACATCTCAAAGAAATCGCCGATGCGGAAAAAGAGCAGCGCATCCGGATGCTGCTCTTTCACCGCCTGATACTGGCGCAGCATCGGCGACAGGGTATCCATGCTCACCACACACGCTCCTGCTGCGCCGGCACGGGGCGGCGCGCCCGGCGGTACGACGGGCGCACAGCACCACGGCGCAGCATGGGCAAAAGAGCGTCCATACTCACCGCCCACACTCCCGCTGCGCCACAACCGGGGCCATTCTGACACATTTATCCATGTGGCAATTCATGCCTGCACCCGGATCACGAAACCGGTTCCTCGGGATCGACCTGTGACAGCGCTTCCGCAATGAACCGGCGCTTGTCATTGAGCAGATCAACCGTCACCCCGGCGGGCGTGCCGTCGGGATTGCGCAGCAGGCGCAGCAGCGGGCGCAGCGGCACCCGCGGATTGGCACCCACCACCAGCGCAATCTCCCCGGTATTGAGCCGCACCACGGTCCCGGCGGGATAGAGGGCGAGGTTATCCAGCAGCGCGCGCACCGCCTCGCGTTCCAATTCGCGTCCCGCCTTGCCCAGCACAATTTTCAGCGCCGCATGCGGCAGATAGGCCGCACGATACGCGCGCGGCGAAACCAGCCGCTCGTAGGTATCGGCCACGGCAAGGATCCGGCCGAGCCGCGACAGGCGCTTGCCGTCGAGCGCCTGCGGATACCCCGAGCCGTCTTCACGCTCATGATGCTGCTGCACCGCCACCACCACCACCGCCTCGACCCGCCGGGCGGTGGCCAGCAGTTCCGCGCCCCAGGCGGGGTGCGCCTTGAGCGCCATGCGCTCCTGCAGTCCCAGCATGGCCGACGGGTCATTCGCCACCGCGGGGTCAAGGCGCATCATGCCCAGGTCATGCAGCAATGCCGCCTGGCCCGCCTGCTGCTGTTCCCCGTCGGCAAGACGCAAGGTCGCGGCAATCAGCATGGCCAGCACCGCCACATTGACCGCATGCGCCGCCGGATCAAATTCCAGCTGCCGTGCCCGGCGATGCAGCAGGGCCAGCAGCGAATGCTGTTCCCGCTGCAGCATGCCCTGCAGTGCCGCCGCGCATGCCAGCGCCGCCCCGCCATCCACCCGCCGGCGCACCGCCACTCCCGCCTGCGCCTCCTGCACGAACGCATAGGCCGCCTGCCAGGCCGCCGCCGCCTGCGCGCGCGCCTGCTCCTCATGCGCGGCCAGCGACACCATCGCCGCGCGGGCCGACTGCATCAGCCCGTCCAGCGCCGTCGGAACGCTGTCCGCCGTCATGGTCTGACGCAGTTCCCGCTCCTCATCCGCCTGCGCCGCCGCCAGCCGCTCGCGCGCCGCCGCATCGTTGCAGACATACACAAACCCCACCCCGCGCCGGGTCAGGAGCGCGATCGCCCGGGCGGAAAGCTCCGTGCGCTGCTCCAGCAGCACGCCACCGCTCCCGTCGGCCACCGTCTCGGCCAATATCATCCCCGGCGCCAGCTGGCGGGTCGGCACCCGCACCACCGTCCGCGCACCCGCCGACGATTCCATACCGTTCATCACCACGCCGCCACAAACGCGCTGCCGTAACCCTGCTGGCGCAGGGCGGCCTGATAGTCGCCCGCCATCGCTTTCGACGCGTAATTGCCCACCCGCACCCGGTAATACCAGGTGCCGCGGACCTGCGCGCGCTGAATATCGATCAGCGCATACCCCCGCGCCCGCAACTGCTGCGCCAGCGCCTCGGCCTCGGCCGGGGAAGTCAATGCCGCCACCTGCACCGTCCATGCGCCGGTCGGCGTCGAAACGACCGGCGGCGGCGTGCGGATTGCCGGCGTCACCTCGGGCGGATTCGTTCCCATGCCCATCCCGCCCGTTTCGCTCAAAGCCAGCCGCGCCGCCGCCGCCTCGTAGCTCCCCGGGTACTGCTCCACCACCTGCTGGTACGCCACTGCGGCCTGCGCCCGATCGCCCAGCAGCCGGTAATTCTCGCCCAGCTGGAAATAGATCCAGCTTTTGTAGGCGCTTTCCGGATACCCGATCAGCATCTGCTGCAGGGTCTGAATCGCCTCGGCATACCGCTGCTCGCGCTGTTGTGCCGCCGCAATCGCCGCCTCCGCGCGGTCCAGTCCCGGCGGCGGCGGCTGGCGCCGGCCCAGGTCCGCTAGCAGCGTCAGCGCCCGCTCGCCGTTGCCGTTGCGCAGATAGGCCAGCGCCGCGTAATAGGCCGCATCCGCTGTCGCGGTCGTGCCGGCGAAATCGTTCAGCACGCGTTCACCCCACAGCGCCGCGCGCGCATGGTCGCCGCGCAGCAGCGCCAGTTTCATCAGCTGCACCAATGCCGCCGCGCGCGTCTCCGAATCAAGCGCATTCCCCGCGCTCGCCTGCAGCAGAAAGTGCTCGCGCTCCGCCACCGTGGTTGCCGCCAGGCCGCGGTAATAGGCCGCCAGCGCCACGCGCGCCGCCGGTTTGCTCAGCGGTTGCTGCAGATATGCGTCCGTCAGCTCGCGCACCCGCGCCAGCTCGCCCTGCGCATACGCCTGCGCGGCGTCGTGGACCAGATCGGCCCGCGCCGCACCGGCCAGCAGCAGCAGCAACAGCAGCCCGGACATTGTCTGTTTCATGCCAACTCCTCTCCGCGCAGCAGCGCCCAGGCCTGCAGGAGGCGGGTGAACCGCCAATGCCAGCGCTGCACCCGTTCAACAAACTGACGCGTCTCCGCATACGGATGCGTATCGCCGGTTGCCAGGCCGCGCAGCGTTGCCGGGCCGCCGTTGTAGGCCTGCAGCGCGCGGTCCAGGGAACCGCATTGCTTTTCCAACTCCGCCAGATAGTAGCAGCCGAAACGGATGTTGGTCTCCGGCTCCTCCAGATCGATATCGCCCGGCCGGAAGCCAAGCACCGCCCCGATCTCCCGCGCCGTTACCGGCATCACCTGCATCAGGCCGACCGCGCCGGCCGCCGATCGCGCCCGCGGATTGAAACTGCTCTCCACCAGCATCACCGCCAGCACCGTGGCCGGCGGAAGCTTGTAGGTCGCAGCCATTGCCCGCACCGTGGAGAGATAGACCATCTTGTCAGCCGCGCGCACCGCCGCCGCGCTGTTGAGCCAGACCAGTCCCACCGCCAGCACCAGCACCAGCACCACCGCCAGCCGCAGCGCCGCCACCCGCCAGGCCCCGTTCGGCGCGGGCGCGATCACTCGCGCACCTCGCCCAGCAGCACGCGGCCGCGCGTCCCCGTCACCCGCGCGCGCAGCAGCACGCCCGGGACGCCGCCGCCGGTCAGGGCAGTCCCGCGATTCTCCCGCGTGCGGCCGCGCGCCACCCCGCCCGCAACGCTCTCCACCAGCACCTCAACCTCGCGGCCAACCTGCGCCTGCGCCACTGCCACCGCCTGCGCGTCAATCAGCGTCAGCAGTTCACGATGGCGCGCGGCAACCACGTCATCGGACACGCGCTCCGGCAGCGCCGCCGCCCGCGTGCCGGGGCGCGGCGAATACTTGAAGACAAACCCGTGCGCAAACCCCACTTGGCGGACCAGCGCCAGGGTTTCGGCAAAATCAGCGTCCGTTTCACCCGGATAGCCAACGATGAAATCCGACGACAGGGCCAGATCCGGCAGGGCGGCGCGCAATTTGCCCGCCAGCGCGCGATAATGCGCCGCCGTATAGCCGCGACCCATGGCGGCAAGGATGCGGTCACTTCCCGACTGGGCGGGCAGATGCAGGGCGGGCATCACCCCCGGCGTCGCCGCCATGGCCGCGACCAGCCCGTCGCCAAAATCGCGCGGGTGTGACGTCACGAAGCGCAGGCGCAGCAGGCCCGGCACCGCCGCCACCCGCCGCAGCAGTTCCGGAAACCCGATCTCACCCGCCCGCTCGCGCCCGTACGCATTCACATTCTGGCCGAGCAGGGTCAGCTCGCGCGCGCCCGCCGCCACCGCCGCGCGCGCCTCCGCCACCACCGCGTCTGCCGGACGGCTGCGTTCCGGCCCGCGCACCGCCGGCACAATGCAGTACGCACAGCCGTTGGTGCAGCCGGTCATGACGGTGATGAAATGCAGCAGCCCCTGCGCCACCGGGGTGCGGGCGAACGCCTGGCCCGCGCGGCCGTCCAGCACCACCCGGCTGCGCGCAGTCAGCGTCGGCAGCGCCGCCGCGAAATCATCCACCGCGTCGGGATAGACCACCGCATTGGCGTACTGCAGCAGGTCCGAACCGCGCTCCTTCGCCACGCAGCCTGCGACCGCCAGCACCAGGCCGGGCTGTGCCGCCCGCAGACCCCCGAGTTCGGTCAGCCGGCCGACCGCCCGCTCCTCCGCCGTGCCGCGCACCGCACAGGTGTTCACCACAATCACCTCGCACCTGGCCAGATCGTCGGTCAAAGCATAGCCCGCGTCCACCAGCATGCGGCGAAACCGGCCGCTGTCATATTCATTCATCTGGCAACCGTACGTGATGACGGTCGCATGCCGCACCATGCCCAGCCTCCCGTTGCACACGACAACCAATTATATACATACCATACTGCGCACCCCGCCGGCAAACCAGCGGTTATGACCGCGGCCGTTGACACTGGCTGCGGGCATAAGCTAAGATGAAATGACGCGGGTGGTCCCGCCGGCAGCCGACCGGCCGAGACCGCCGACCACCGATGTGAGGAGAGAACACACAGCATGGCCGAAAAAATCGTCATCACCGTGGGCAAAAAGAAGCTGCCGTTCAGCGGCCCGGTCAGCATCTGGCAGATCGCCGCCAAGCTGGGCAAGAAGCAGGCGCGCGAAGCAGTCGCCGCGCTGGTCAGCAACCGGCTGGTGGACATGAACTACGTGGTGCCCTGCGACGCCGATGTGGAAATGGTCATGCCGGACAGCTACCAGTCATTTGAAATCTACCGCCGCACCGCCATGTTCATTCTGGTCAAGGCAATCCGCGACCTCAAGCTGAACGCCGAGATCATCATCGGCCAGAGCGTCGAAAGCGGGGTCTATTACGACTTCCGCGCCGACCGCCCGCTGGTCTGGGGCACGCTGCAGAAGATCAACGAGCGCATGCAGGAGATCATCGACGAGAACCTGCCGCTGGTGCGCGCCAAGGTCAACTACAAGGAACTGATGGAATACTTCCAGAGCATCGACCGCGAGGGCAAGGCCAAGGTGGCGGCGGCGCTCAACCGGCCGTTCATCGACGTCTACAAGCTGGGCAGTTTCCAGGACATCGCCCACCATCCGCTGGCCCCGAGCACGGGCGTAATCAGAAAATTCGAGCTGATCATGTACCCGCCGGGATTCGTGCTGCGCTTCCCCGACTTCCCGCGGCTCGACCGGATGCCGGCGATGAAGCACCAGACCAAGCTGTTCGAGAACTATCTCGAAACCAAGGACTGGTACCGCATCGTCGGGGTCAAGTGCGTCGGCGACCTCAACGACAAGGCGTCCAACAAGCGCTCCATCTCCGACCTGATTAAGATCAGCGAGTCGCTGCACGAGAAGAAAATCGCGCGGATCGCCGACACCGTGGCGCAGCGCCGCGACAAGATCAAGATGATCCTCATCGCCGGCCCGTCGTCGTCGGGCAAGACCACCTTCGCCAAGCGGCTGAGCATCCAGCTCATGGTCAACGGCATCACCCCGGTGGCACTGTCGCTCGACGACTATTTCGTGCCGCGCCACCTGACCCCGCGCGACGAGGACGGCGAGTACGATTTCGAGGCAATCGAAGCGCTCGACCTGGCGCTCATCAACAGCCATTTCCGCGATCTGCTGGCGGGCAAGGAAGTCGGCATTCCCGCCTTCGACTTCAAGGACGGCAAGCGCACGCCCGACCACAAGCGGCTGAAGCTGCTCCCCGGCCAGGTGCTGATCATCGAGGGGATCCACGGCCTGAATGACCGCCTCACCGCCGAGGTCCCCGCGGACAACAAGTACAAGATCTTCGTTTCCGCGCTGACCCAGCTGCGCATCGACGGCATGACCCGCATTTCGACCTCGGACACCCGCCTGATCCGCCGCATGGTGCGCGATTTCCGCTATCGCAGCTACAGCGCCTCGGACACCATCAAGCGCTGGCCGTCGGTGCGCCGCGGTGAAGACCGCAACATCTTCCCGTTCCAGAACAACGCCGATGAGCTGTTCAATTCCGCGCTGGTCTACGAGCTCTCCGCGCTCAAGTCGCAGGCGCTCTCCTGCCTCGAATCGGTCACCCCGAGCCAGCGCGAGTACCTGACCGCGCGCCGGCTGATCGAGTTCCTGCGGCTGTTCCGCAGCGTCTATACCGACGAGGTGCCGCCGACGTCAATCATCCGCGAATTCATTGGCGGATCGAGTTTTTCGTACAAGTAAACGGTTTGCCAGCATCGGGACGGGCCTTGCGCCCGTCCCTTTTTTTATGGCCGCGCCGCCCGCAAGTCGGGCAGCAACCGCGACCCGCTGTTGCCCGTCAATGACCGGATTTTCGAAAAAGAACGGGCAAGCCCTGCCGGGAATGCACCCGTCAGAGTCCCGCTTGCGCGGGGATGTCAGCCACTCGCCGCTGTTGCTGAATTCCCGTTAACGCGGCGATGCCGGCAGGCGCAGCGCAAACGGCGCCGGCGCAGCGGAAACCAGCCCGCACCCGGTGCCGGTCCGTCAGGCCGCGATCAGCGGCAGCAGCAGGGTGAAGGTGGTTCCCGCGCCCGGAGCGCTGATCACATCAATGCTGCCGCCATGCTCCTGCATGATCATGTAGGAAACCGCCAGCCCCAGGCCGCTCCCCCGCACGCCCAGCGCATTGTCAGCGCTCGCGCCTTTCGTGGTAAAAAAGGGCGTGAAGATCCGGTGTCGGGTTTCCTCATCCATGCCGACCCCCGTATCCTTCACGTGGATCTGCGCCATGCCCGCAGCGGCTTCCGCCGCCACGGTCAGCGTTCCGCCCCGTGCGGGGAGCATGGCATGGCGGGCATTGATGATCAGGTTGAGCAGTACCTGCTGCAGCTTGCCGGGGTCCGCCATGCTCACCAGGCCGTCCGTCAGCCGCAGCTCAACGCGGATGTTTTCCAGTTCCAGCTGCTTGCGCTGCAAGGCCAGCACCTGGCGGGTCAGTTCAGCCAGATCAACCGCCCGGCGCTGGAGCGGCGACGGCCGGGCCAGCGCCATGATGCCGGCCGCCACTTCCGCGCCGCGGCGGGTCTGCCCGATGATCACGTCCAGCATGCGCCGCGCATCCGCGTCAACCGCCGCGTCGCTTTCCAGCAGCTGCGCGTGGGCGCGAATGATGCCCAATACATTGTTGAATTCATGGGCCACACCCGACGCCAGCTTGCCGGTGGCCGACAGGCGCTCCGCGCGGATCAGCGATTCCTGCGACGCCTGCAACTGCTGCTCATGCGCCCGCAACTGCTGGTTGGCCGCCGCCAACCGCGCATGATCGTTCGTCAACCGCTGATACATCAGCTGCAGGCTCCCGGCCATCGCATTGAGCGCCTGCCCCAGGGTGGCGAGTTCATCCCTGCCCCGCACCGCCACGCGCGTGGCCAGGGAGCCGCAGCCGATCTGGCGCGCAGCCGCCGCGATCGCTCGCAGCGGCGCCGCAATCGACCGCGCCAGCAGCATGCTGAGCAGGACCGCGGCGATGCCGATGCCAAGGGTAAACACCACAATCGTCTGGCGACTCCACGCCAGCGTGGTCAGGGTCTGCTGACGCTGTATTTCCTCCACCGCCGCCGCATGCTTCGCCAGGTCAACCCCCTGCTGGCGAATGGCGGACACCGCATCGTTGAGGCGCACGACCGCCGGGACATGCCGCGCCGGAAGAAACGTTCCGCCCGCTTGCAGGTCGCGGTCGTGCGCGGCGAGCAGTTCCTGCCCGGCGGCATCCAGTTCCGGACGCTGCCGCATGATCGCTTCCAGCCGTTCCCTGCCGGCGCGATCAAGCGGCAATTTCTGCAGCTGGCTGAGCTGCTCGTCGAGCGCCCCGCAGCGCGCCGCGAACTTGTCCCGGTCCATCTGCCGATGCAGCGTCAGGTACAGCAGCAGATGCCCTTCCGCGCGCTTGGCGAAACTGGACACTTCCGTTGCCGCCGCAACAATCTCATGATAGTGGCTTTGGTCCGCGCGGATGGTGCGGGTCAGGTCGTCGATCAGGCGGGTGGCCAGCGCAGCCGACAGCAGCAGGCAGGTCACCAGCGGCAACTGTGCCAGCAGCAACCGGTGGGCTATCTTCATTGCAGCTCACTCCCCCAGGCGGCGCGGGTCGGCATGATGGCTCATTCTCCTGCGGCAGTCGGTCAGTCGGCCGGTTTTCATGCTACCACAACCCGTTGCCCAGCGTCAATCATCCGGTTGACGCTGCCGGGATGACGGTGCTACCATACCCGCCATGACCCAATCGCCCTTGCGCAAACCCGACTGGCTGAAAGTGCCGCTGCCGCAGGGTGCCCGCGCGCAGGCGGTGGCGGGCGCGCTGCGCGCGACCGAATTGCATACTGTCTGCCACAGTGCGCATTGCCCCAATCGCGGCGAATGCTTTGCCGACGGCCATGTGACCTTCATGCTGCTGGGCGACAACTGCACCCGCGCCTGCGCCTTCTGCGGGGTGCACCGCCAGTCGCCGCAGCCCGTTGCCGCCGATGAGCCGCAGCGGCTCGCCAGCGCGGTGGTCACGCTCAAGCTGCGCGGCGTGGTGCTGACGTCGGTCACGCGCGACGACCTGCCCGACGGCGGCGCCGCGCATTGGGCGGCATGCATCGCCGCCGTTCGCGCCGCGGCACCCGGCGTGCCCATTGAAGCGCTGATCCCCGATTTTGCCGGCAATTGCGCCGCGCTGGCCGTGTTCCTCGCCGCCCGGCCCGAGGTGGCGGCGCATAACCTGGAAATGGTGCCGCGCCTGTATCCCGCCTTGCGACCGCGCAGCGATTATGCCCGGTCATTGGCCGTCCTGCATGAACTGTCGGCAGCAGGATTGGCCGTCAAGACCGGGATGATGCTCGGGCTGGGTGAAACGGATGATGAGGTGCGGGCGGTGCTCGACGATGCCCGCGCCGCCGGCGCGACCCGGCTGACGATCGGCCAGTATCTGCAGCCGCGCCGCGATTGCGTGCCGGTGGTGCGCTATGTCCATCCCGACGAATTTGCCCAATGGCGGGAAGCCGCCCGGGCGCGCGGCTTTGTTGATGTGGAATCAGGACCGCTGGTACGCAGTTCCTACCACGCCTTCCGCCACCAGCATCCCGCGTAACAGCCGCTGCACCCGCCGTTGCGTCAGGATCCTTGCGATTGTGTCACCGTTTTTTGCTCGCTGCGGACACATGGCCGCCGCACCCGGCAGCGCGGACAGAATCCTGCCGGCTCCGGACAACCGGGCCGGCAGGATGGAAATTATCTGTTCCCCTGATTAACGCCAGCCATGCCGCGCATCACCGTCATCGCGGCCATCATGCTCATCGCAGTCATCACCACGCCCGCCGTCGTCACGCCCGTCACGGTCATTGCGGTCATACCCGCGCCCGCCGTTGTCACGCCGGCCGTCGCGCTCACCTCCGCCGTCACGGCCTGCCCAACGCTGGCCGTCACGCGCGCCGTTGCGATCAACATCGCCACGATAATGATCGTTGACGCCACGTTCGCCGCAATTAAAGCGCTCACTGCCACAGCGGCTGCTGTCGTGCTTGCCGCGTCCATGCCTGCGCCCGTGATGGCCGCAGACGTGCAGCGCCGCAATCAGCAGCAATACCGCCGCCACAATCCCGACCGTCCACCAGGTCTTTTTGCGCGTCCACCCGCAGCACTTCTCCGCCGCCGCCACCTGCGCCATACCTGATTCCCCTGTCATCGTCCATTCTCCTTCAATCAGTAATCCGGACCTTGCGCCATCCGCCGTCATTCCGATCATACCAGAATGACGGTTAGAACATCATGAGAGTCCTTTTTCCGCCCGCTGCGAACCAGCGGGAACCCGGTATCGCCGCAGCCGGGCCACCTTGTCCGCGCACGGCAGCCGCTTGAGCGCCGCTTCCAGCCGCTGCGCCTCGCTGCGACTCCCCACCCGCCGCCTGACCAGCACCCGCACCGGCCCGCGTCCCCGCGTATAGCGCGCGCCCGTCCCCGCATTATGCTGCGCCACCCGCGCCGCCACATCCAGCGCGATGCCGGTATAAAGCGTCCCGTCCGCACAACGCAGGATATAGACCGAATACACCGTCTTCATCGTGCCGCCTTTTCTCCCCCGCCATGCCCAACCGCAGTCACCGTGATTGAACCCATCCGCCAATAATGGTACCATACCTGCAACGGGCATTGCCCCGGTTGATGACACCATATGTGCGGAGGAATATTATGTCAGACAAGCCATTGGACGATAATGAACTGAACAAGGTCGCCGGCGGTGAGATCGGCGCCACCGGCCAGGCCTGGCGGGCGGGTTGCGGCGCCGTCATCACCTATTTTGCCGATGAAGGCGGCGGGTCCATCTTCGGCATGCCCGTTACGTGTCCGGTCACCATCACCCCCAGCATGACCCTCGGCGAGTTCACCACCGCGTGCAACGCGCATACCTGGAACGCCACCACCCAGACCTGCGTCTGACGCAACCGCACGGGCCGCGCCAGGTCAATCCCCCGGCGCAACGGCTGCCGGCGCCAGCCGCACCGTAAACCATGGAAAAAGGGCCGGCGGGAAATCCCCGCCGGCCCTTGCTGCAGGTTTGCCTACTTCTTGCCCTTCTTCTTCGCCGCCTGCTTCGCCCCGCCCTTGCCGTCAAACTCAAATGCCACAATGCGGCAGATGCAGGATTCCAGCTCGATCGCGCGCCACGGGAAGAGTCCGATCCAGGTGCGCTTGTTCTTCAGCTTGTCGATTTCACCGCCGATATTCTCCGCATGCACCAGCTTCTTCGGGAAGAGTTTGAGGTGCATGATCTGATAGAATTCCTCCGGCGGGAACATGTCGTCCCAGCACTCCACGCCGTAATCATGCTTCAGCTTGGCCTCGGCCTCGAGGAACAGCTTCGGATGCCAGGTGCGCAGGATGGTGTTCATCGGGTGGTCGGCACTGCCGCAGTCGACCCCGATCCACTTGATTTTCATCTTCAGCGCCCAGTCGGCGAAATCCGGGGACGGGCCGGGGTGCTTGACCATGTAGCGCACCTCGTCCGACTCCTTCTGGTCCCAGCCGTAGCGGTGATACCCGGTGTTGATGATAAGGATGTCACCCTTGCGGATGTCCGCCCGCTTCATCAGCATTTCCGGCGTATACAGCGAAAAGTCGGAAACACAATCGCTGATGTCCACCACCACCCCCTCGCCGCACCATTCGTCCAGCGGCACCTCGCCGATGGTGCGCCCCGAGGCGAAGAAATGGATTTCCCCGTCGATGTGCGTGCCGACGTGGTTGCTGGTCTTGATGATCTGCCCGTTGGCGCCCTGCCCCATATGCGCGCCGGCGATGCGCTTGAAATACTGCACCTGCAGCGGCATGTAGCTCGGCCAGGGCGGCGTGTGAATACTCAGACGCTGGGTGAGATCGTACATTTTGACGCTCATGATTCCCTACCTCCTCGACGGCGCCCGCGGCGCCGGGTCGTTTGTTTTTCTTCCTGCCATCCGCAATCAGAACTGCTGGGCGCAGGCCTCGAGCGCGGCGCGGAACATTTCCGGCGCGGCATACAGCAGCCCCGCACCCACCTGCCCGACCCCCGGTTTCCTGCCGGCAATGCCGGTATTGATCACCGGCGTCACACCCGTCTGCGCGACTTTGACAATATCCACCCCAACCGGCGTCCCCATGAAATTAAGCTGCGGGATCTGCAGGTCGCGATGCTTGGCCCAGCAGATATCGTACATCTGCCGGGTGTAGCGCAGCGCGTCGGCCGGCACCCCGCCGACGAACTTGACAATGGCCGGCGCCGCCGCCATGGCGAACGCCCCCATCCCCGCCGCCTCGGTGATCGTCGAATCGCCGATATCGGGATTGGCATCCTTCTCGGTGAACCCCGGGAAGTACAAGCCCTTCGGCGCGCCCGCCGGTGCGGTAAACCAGCGATCCGGCAGCGCAACCAGCTGCATGCCGATTTCCGTGCCGTTGCGCGCCATGAACAGCATCAGCGTGCTGTCCTTAATCCCGCGCGCCGGTTCCACCGTCGCCTTGCCCGCCGCCATGGCGAGATTGAGGAAGAAATGGTTGTTTCCGGTGATAAACTCAAACACCTTGCGCAGCACGCGCTTGCTGTTCTTCAGCCCGAGCAGGTGCGGGGTGATCTCGCGCAGGAAGAGCGAGGTCGCCGCGACGTTGCGGTTGTGGCATTCATCGCCCATCTGCAGCGCCTGCGCCATGAGCGGCTTGAGCTTGATCCCGCCCGCCGCGCGCACCGCCTCGGCCAGCGTCGGGGCCAGCACCTTTTCCATCCAGCGCAGGCGGGTGATAACCTCCTTGCTGTAGGAACCCATGCGCAGCACCTTGCCCAGACCCTCGTTCAGCGTGCAATAGGCGGTGTTGCCGTGCGTTTCGTTCTTGACCACAAACATCCACATTGACGGCGAAACCAGCCCGGCCATCGGACCGACCGCATGGTGGTGATGGCAGGGCTCAAACGCCACTTCTCCCCGCTTAATGATGCTCTCCGCTTCCTTGATATTCTTCGCCCACCCCTCATAGACGCAGGCGCCCATCGCCGCGCCGCGGATCGGGCCGGCCATCTCCGCCCACGTCACCGGCGGACCGGCGTGCAGCAGCAGCTTGCGCATGCCCAGCGCGGGAATGGCGTCCTTGGCCGGCACGATATCCACCAGCACCGGCTGCGCGGTCACCATCTTGTCGACCGCCTCGTCGTTGGCGACCTTGATCCGCGCGGCAATGGCGGGTTCCGCCAGCTTGTCGAGGATGGCCAGCAGCTTCGGGTCGCCGCCCGCGGGCGGTTTCCAGTCGACATGCATTACCGGCACCCCCTGGCGCTGCAGCTCTTCCGTAAACGACTTGAGGCCCAGCGACACCACCGTCGGACCGTTTTTCAGCATATTCTGGATCTTATCCATGGTCGTCATTTCCCCCTACGCCAGCAGGCGGGCGGCCAGCCGCGCCGCCTGCGCATTCGTCGGCATGAGCAGCACGCCCGCCGCCGCCAGTTTCGCCGCCTGCGCCTGACGCGGCTGCGGATCGCCGTCGGTGCCGCAGACAGCGGCGACAAACGCGAGCTGCCGCCCCGCCTTCACCCGGGCCGCCTCGATCGCCGGCACCAGCGCACCCGCCGGATCGGGATGCGAGCCGTACCCCGTCACCACGTCGAGCAGAATCACCCGCGTCTCCGGATCCGCCGCCTCCTGCACGATGCGTTCGCAGCGCAGGGTAAAATCGATCATCGGATGCGGCCGGCCGCGGGTGAATTCGTCATCACCCAGATCGACCACCGTATTGCCCTGCGACCGGTTATTGTCCGGCAGCGCCAGTTCGGGAATCAGCGGCAGGTTGGAATAGCAGTCGATCTTCTTGCGCGAGAGCAGCAGCAGCGCCTCATCGGCCAGGGTGCCGCCCGAATAGAGCCCGCGCAGGTACTTGCCGGTCAGGCCCGGCCTGACCTTCGCCACCAGCGCTTCAACCGCCGCGGCATCGTCGAATTCGCGGGTCGGCATCGTCCCGCCATCAAGCGTGGCAATCGCCAGTTCCGCCGCCGCCTCGAGCGAATCGGCGAACGGCAGATTGCGCCGCGCCGCCTCTTCCGGGTCGCCCTTGAGGAAATTGACCACGACCTTCTTGCCGCAGCTGCGCGCCACATCCAGCACCGTCTTCGCCACCTCGGGCGCGGGCGGCTTGGAGATGAGCACAATCAGTTTCGTATCGGGATCAGCCGCCAGCGCGCGGATCCCCTGGCGCATCATGATCCCCCCGACTTTGGGCGACAGGTCGCGCCCGCCAAGGCCGATCGCATGCGAAATGCCGTAGCCGCGGTTGGCAAGAATGCAGCTCACCTGCTGGATGCCCGTGCCCGACGCGCCGACAATGCCGATCGGCCCTTTCGGCACGACATTGGCGAACCCGAGCGCCGCCCCGCCGATGATCGCCGTGCCGCAGTCGGGTCCCATCACCAGCAGGCCGAGTTCGGCCGCGCGCGTCTTCAGCGCCACCTCTTCCTCGACGGTGACATTATCGCTGAAAATCATCAGGTTCAGGCCGTGGCTCAGCGCAGCCATCGCCTCGCGCTTGACGAACGGTCCCGGCAGCGAGAAGAACGCCAGATTGCTCCCCGCCTGCCGTTCCACTGTCGCCGCAATGGAGCGCGGCGGCGCCTGGCCCGCATCCTCACCGCCGCTGTCCTTCTGTTCGAGCATCCCCTGCACCGCGGCCACAACCTTGTCCGCCACGCCCGCGTTTTCCACTTTCATGGCAATGATCAGGTCGCCGCCCGCCGCTTTTTCCCCGGTCGCGTCAAGGATGCCCGCGCCCTTGAGAATGCCCTTGCTTGAGTCCGTGCCCATCATGGCTGAAACCTCGCTCACGCCGGGCAGGGTCTTGACCTTGCCTGCCACCGCCATCAATACTACCGAGTCGAGATAGCGGTCCTTCAGCACCACATTCTTAATCATAGCGCTTCCCCTTGTGCCGGCAGCGTCGAACAGATGCCGGGAATGTGAAGAATTTAGTTTACACCCGCCTCCGCCGCTTGTCAACCGCCGATCAGCGGCACCGTCATATCCGCGCGAATGCCATCCCGCCGTTGCCGCGCCGGGTTGGCCGCCGTCATCCCGCCGCCATTGTCCACCCTCATTTGGTCCGGCCGGCACTGCCGCCGGCCACGGCGCACATCCCCGCGCCAGTGCCGGGCTGGAAATGCCGCTGATGATCCGCCCGACCGGCGCGCAACCTGCATTGCTGTCATACCGCCGCCACGCCGCGGAAGCCGCTGGCGGCGCATCACGCCACGCCGGTCTGCAATTCCCTGCAGCCCCGTCGCCAGCGCCACAGATATTTCCCGCCAATCACCCGGTTATCTGCCATTGCGCCCGTTTATGCTGCATTTTTCGTCAGCCATCGTGCAAATGCTTGCATTTGCCGGCGATTTCAGCTATGCTCCGCAGTGCTTGCTGCCATGTACTGCGGGATGGTGGATGATGCCGGCATTTTTCAAACTCCTGTCGTGGAAACTGTTCGGCGGCCTGTTCCTCGGATGGGGCGTGGGCGCCAATGATTCCGCCAATATCTTCGGGACAGCGGTTGCCACCGGGTCCGTCCGTTTTCGCACCGCCGTCATCATTATTGCCGTATTCGCCGTACTCGGTTCGTGCATTCACGGGCGGGAGCTGTTCCATGAAATGAATTTTTCCGGCGGCAACCAACCCGCCGCTGCGCCGGCAGCCGGGGCGCCGGGTAACGCTCCGGCCACAGCGACCGCCGCCGCGACCGCCGGGCAGACCGCCGCGGCCAGCGACGATCCGCTCATGGCGAACGCCACCGGCACTGCGGGCAAAGACCAGTCGCGGGAAAACACCATCGCCTTTTATACAACCCTCGCTGCGGCCATTACCATCCTGATCATGACCTACGCCGCCATCCCCGCCTCCTGTTCGCAGGCGGCGGTGGGCGCGATCATCGGCATCACCATCTGCACCGCCGGGTTCGGCCAGGTTGACTGGAGCAAGCTCGGCAAGATGTTCGCCTGCTGGGTAGGCAATCCCATCGGCGCCGCGATTTGCACCGTGGTCCTTTATAAGGCCGTTGCCGCCGTCATCAGAATGTTCGTCGGCACCGACCTGGCCAAACTCAATGCGGTCTACAAATGGCTGCTGCTCGTCGCCGGCGCGTACGGCGCCTACGAACTGGGGGCCAACAATGTGGTGGTGACCACCGCCCCCTATTTCAATGCGGGCATGTTCGGCGACCCGCACACCCCGGCCGCGAACTGGTACACCGACCCGGCATTCATTGCCGCCCTTATCGGCGGCCTCGCCATCGCCGTGGGCGCGCTCACCTACAGCAAAAAGGTCATGATGACCGTCGGCAACAGCATCACCGTGCTCGACCCGTACTCGGCAATGATCACAGTCTTTGCCCATTCGCTGTCGCTGATGGTCTTCACCTGGCTCAAAGTCCCCGTCTCGTCGTCACAAGCCATTGTCGGCTCGGTTATCGGCATCGGGCTGTTGCGGGGCGGGCAGACAATAAGTTATAAGACCCTTGGTCGCATCTTTGTCGGCTGGTTGCTGACTCCGGTCATTGGCGCGGTGCTGGCCGTCGGGTTTTTTAAACTGCTGCTTTAGGAGGTCGCCATGTTCTGGGACAAGAAGGAAGACAAGGTTATTGAATTGATGGGCCGCCACTTCAAGCTGGTCGATGAGGCGCTGGTGATGTTCGCCGAATTCATCGATGCCTACTGCAAGGGCATCCCCGCCGAAGACCTGCGCGAGCTCTCCTACAACGTCCACAAGAAGGAGCACGAGGCGGATCTCGTCAAGCGCGAGATCCAGCATGCCCTGTGCGGCGGCGCGTTCCTCCCCTTCTACCGCGAGAATTTCCTCACCATCCCCGATATGGTGGACAAGCTGCCGGGGCTGGCAGTCAAGGTCTGCAAGGAAATCTACCTTACGTACATCGAGCCGCCCTGCGAACTGGGCGATTCGCTCAAGCAGATGACCGCCGCGGTGCTCGAAACCTATCGCGCCTTCCTGACCATGTTCAAGTACATTCCCTCCGACCCGGACAAGGTGATCGCCCTGATGGCGGATGTCTCCACCGCCGAACAGAAAGTCGACTCGCTGGAATGGGCCGCCGAGGTGTACCTGTTCAAAAAATGCGATTCAATCGACAAGGCGGACAAGATCATTTTCCGCAAACTCATCACCATGATTTCCGATATTGCCGACAAGACGGAGAACACCGCGGAATATGTCTCCCTGTCAATGATCAAGATGAAGATCTGATTCAGCCAGCGGCACCCGCTCCCTGACGGGGGCGGGTTTTTTATTGCCGCAGCGTCAGGGCGCGGCGCAAGGTTCAGGGTGCCGGCACGACATCAACCCGTGCGACCTGCCCGGTGCCATTGCTCGGTTGCGGGATATGTTCAGGAAAAGAAAGCAGCCGCGGCATACGCCAGCGACCCGGCGACCAGCGGCGAGACAAACCAGGCGGCAACAATCCGGCTGAGCGTTTTGAAGGACAATCCACCCATGCCCTGCGTCAGGCCAACCCCGACCAGGGCGCCAACCCCGGCCTGGGTAATGGAGACCGGAACCTTGAGCAGGGTAAAGGCCTCCATCGTTGTCCCCGTCGCCAGCGCCACCACAAACGCGGAAAACGGATCGAGCACCGTCACTTTGCGGCCAAAGGTCTCGATCACCCGCTTGGAAAAGGTCAACGCCCCGACCGCAATCGCCGCCGCCCCCAGCGCCGCCGCCCGCCGCGCCGATTCCGGGGTCAGGTCGCCGAACAGGCCCGCCTGATAGAATGGCGCGGTG
>CAZFBR010000028.1:0-21820 GCA_964517215.1 uncultured bacterium | reverse complement strand
ATACTTTATCACTTTGCAGTTCAATCGACGAGCCATACGATATTCAATTATTCCCCCAAATGTTACCGTCAATGCCGTGATGGCACAACACATTTATCATTTTTATTATTATCATCGCTGTGTAGCCAACGATTAGTGCTCTGCGTTGAGCCGCGCCAGCGGCGAAGCGCAGGAGCGCGAAGTTATGCCGGTTGGTTGTAACATGTCATTGTTTCTCTGAATCAGCGCTTGTCTTTTTGATTTCTTCAGAATTTAATCGTTCAACTTCTGCCCGAAGCCAAAATATTGCGAGTAGGAGTCCAATAGCCATCCCGGTAATATATGGACCTGCTTTAGGAAACCATCTATCGATTGTGAAAGAAAAATCCGAAGGCGCGAGAATAAACGCAACTGGGTATATTGCGAGCAAACCAAGTAACACACCACTAATTTCATCCCCGATTTTATCAAGCAACAAAAAGCCGTATCGCGTTTTGAACAAAGCATAAAAGGATAAGAACATTGCTGCTGCTCCGATAATCCATTTCGTCAGCATTAATATTCTCCAGGCTTTAATAGTATCGCTTAATCACCATTGAACGTCGATAACTCTGCCGTCAGATGTTTCACACACACCAACGCCTCCTTCTGTAGTGAATCCGCTTGAATCGGCGTACTGAAAACTACAACGCATGGTGTGACCCCGGTCACCAAATAGGACCCCTTGCATATTTCCTGTGTAATTATTTACCACATTGAAGGTGGAACCTTGAGCATATGCCGATGTTCCGTAATTTGATGAAGCCGAAACGGTGCCGTATCCATATCCAATAGACGATGATTGTCCAACCATCACGACCTTGCCCCTGAAGGTTTCCCCATCAGGCAAGGTGACTTGTAACGAATCGTGACTCATGCCTTGCTGGTAAGAGATTAATACCTGATCGCCCGTGTTTCTAATCATCCCATACATTTTGCCGCCACAACCGACGAGTAAGCACGCCATCGAAAGAAGCAACATAGCAACTCGTGGCATTTTCATAGTCAGTATCCTCCCAATTATATTTTTGCCAAACGACGCGTTCGTTGGCCACCTGCGCTACTATCATCAATAAATACGGCATAACGATTAGCGCTCTGCGTTGAGCCGCGCCAGCGGCGAAGCGCAGGAGCGCGAAGTTCGGTGTCTTTATCTTGTCGATGCCCAAGATTTTATGTTTGTATGGTAGCATTATCGATTCGGATAATCAACTTCATATTTTTGTAGAAATATATGGTGCGCAGTAATATAATCGGGAATATGAAAACAAGTATGATGAATATTGGAAATAGTATTTCTGAGTGTTCTCCGTATTCGAAGTTTGGAATGATTCCCATTGGTTGCCAACTGCTTACCCGAAAACGCGCAGTTATTCCGTCCCCTCCGACATAACCGGCATCGCCGTTGCTGATACCAATAATCTTGCCTGTGACCACGAAATTAGTCCCGCAAGTGCCAGGGTATTTAATGTGATGCTCAGGCAAGTCTCCCTCCAAATTAATTCCGTCTAATAGCATAACTGGTTGAGAAATCGCAAAGTTTCGAATTATGCTATTTTTGATAATATCCTGCCCGTCTACAATAACATAATTGGGGCCAGTGACCGACTGACCAGAAACAATAATTCTGTTTTCGGAAATGTCCCCTATAAATATCGCCGGGGGAATGATTGGCCAGCAACATATTGTTAATAAAATCCCAAAGAGCAACCATATGATGAGCAGGCGCTTCTTAGACGAACTGGCTATAATGTTCCTGCCATTACCTTTCATGTGGTTTCCATCGTTTTGTAGTCACCGAACGATTAGCGCTCTGCGTGCTGACGCCGCAGGCGGCGGCGCGCAGAAGCGCGAAGTTGGCAGATTTTCTACTGATTTCAATCGCCTGGTCTCTTCGTGAGCCTGTAACCAAACTACACCGAGCGCAGTGCCAATTTTGACAAGCATCAGTTCGCCAGCCAACGCCAACGAAAGATATGGGCGTCGGTAATAAACCAATGTACCCTACTATCAGGTGCGCTGGCACGAAATACTTCGCCTGCTGTCGGGTCGGCGCTAATCCATTCGCGATTGCCAAGATAGACCATACAATGCTCACCGTTTGACGTTACCATGATATCCCCGGGATTAAGCCACGAATAATCGAGTGCATTGAGTGCGATATTATCCTTAATCGAAATCGTTGTACCTGCTTCGCCGTCGCGCATGGCTGCCGCCGACTGGTCATGGCACCACAAAAACGCCGCCAGTCCAAGAGCGTACGCGTCACCATGCGTTAGACCCAACCACAATTGGGCGTCGATGAAACCGCGACGGACCAACCCCGAACAATCGATGCCCAGCCGACCCTCGCCGCCCCAGAGATAGCCGACACCTTCATAGCCCATTAGCGCGCGGATATATTCCGCGCGTATTTCCTCTACTGTTGTCCGACGTGCGCCGACGGTAAACCAACCCAGTACCAGCAATACACTAAGTCCAAGCCCATACCACAGGCGACGCGAATTTCGCCAATGCCATAGCACATAAACCGCCAGTCCGGCACTTAACAACAACCAGCCTATGCGAAAAGGCAGCAGGTTAATGGGATTTAGCGTCAGCAACGCCCAGAGAATGCCGCACAACCACAATCGGCGCTGCTCGGCAGTGAACGTTTTCATCTGCCGACCGAGCCGCAACGTTTATGTTTCCGAGGGGCCATATTACTATTATCCATTCATACTGCCACTTTCATCGCTTTATTGCCAACTTTCTTATTGTACGCGTTGGTGTAGTAACGATCATAGGTATATTATACCACAGAAAGGCAACGGCGGCCATGATTATCTGAAAATGGTAAAATTTATTATGAATTGCTGGCATTAGTGTTATGCGAGTGGCACAATAGAACGGAAGGAGGTCGAAATCGAGCAGACCCGGATAGTGCACCTATACGCGTATGCTATACCAAAGTGGGTGAGCAACTATGTGTATGGTTTCAAGTAATTCCAGATACTACTCGATGTGACTTAAGAGATGTTTTTCGGGGCGAATCAACGATTCGCCCCCTTGCGTTTTGCTGCATGTTACAATTAGAAGAGTATTCCATGAACTTCGGACCGCTGGGACCGTGACACCTGAAAACAATGTGCGACGATAAAGATAGGCGGTCTTGATTGTGCACCAACCCGCCGCGGCGCGATTATGAACGATAAATTCCAGCCATTATTCGACGGGCATGGCCGGACCAATGACGCAGGTAGAGCGCAGCGGCGGGCGCGCTGATGCCGTAGTACGCCCGCAGCGCGGCGGGTGCCGGCAGAACGAGTTCGCGCAGATAGCGCGGCCAGTCGGTCGACGGCAGCCAGGCAAAGGCGGCGAGATAGCGCAGCGGCGCCTCGCGCTCGTGCGCGAAGATGCGCGTGGCATACCACGGCCAGAACGCGCGGTATTCGTGCGCCACGGATTCGGCCAGCGTGGCGGGGAGCATGACGCCGGCGAGGCGCTGATACAGCCATATCCCGAACGCCAGTGCCGGCCGCCAGGCCGGCGGCGCAGCGGTGAGCAGGGTCGTGCGCGCTGCGGGATACTGCAGCCACCAGCGATGAAAGTCGAGCCACCACTTCACCCCGCGCGCGCCATGATGCAGCAGATGGTGCATGAGCATGGCCATCCCCTGCGCAGGCGGGGTCAAGACCTGCAGCCGACGATAGCCCGGCAGCGGCTGCCGTTGCGCCAGCAGCTGCGCCGCACCCGGCGCGGTATTGAGTGAGGCGCGGGCGCTGAGCCGGTCGGTGCAGATCAGTTCGGTGTGCAGATCGAGCGGCAGGCGCAGCGCGTCATCGGGCAGGTAGAAGTAATTCGGATATTCGTCGAGCATGCGCCAGCCCTGACCGCGCAGGCGCCGGCGCAGGCGCTCGGCCGCCGGCGGAGTGAGCAGCAGGTCGATATCCGACAGCAGGCGTGCGCCCGGATCGGCCGCGTACAAATCAAAGGAGAAGGCCGTCCCTTTCAGCAGTACGGCCGGCTCGTCGAGCAGTTCATCGAGCTCCGCCAGCTGACGCGGCAGTGCCAGCGCGCGCGCGGCCTGTTCACGGGCAACAGCGCGGCAAGCGGGGTGGTGTTCGGCACAAGCGCCGGCAACATGTTCCGCCCGGGCCGCATCAGCCAGCGCATCGCTGAACGGCTCCCAGGGGGCGATGTCGGGCCGGAGCAGCAGGCGGAGCAGCGCACTGACGGCATTCATTGACAGCACCCGGCGGACAACCTATCATGCAGCGCATGGAACGGAAATACCGGGTGGCGCAGCAGGAAGTGGCCTGGCGGCGGGTCGACCGCGATGTGCTCATCCTGCACCTGCGCACGGGCTACTACTATTCGCTGAACGAGGTCGGGGCACGGCTGTGGGAGGAACTCGCGGGGGGCGCCAGCTTCGCCCGCGCCTGTACGGTCATTGCCGGCGAGTTCGACGCTGACGCCGCCACGGTGCGCGCCGATGCGGAGAAGGTGCTGGCCGAGCTCTGCCGCGAACAGCTGCTGCAACCGGCCTGACGTCCGGCCGTTCCTGAAAGCACCAGCCAATGACATCGGGCAATCCTTTCCCGCCTGACGGCGAAGAAACCATTGTAGGTGAGCAACTGCCGGTGCGTCAAGAACGATGCTACCGGTTCGCCTGCGGCCCGTGGCCGGTGGCGCTGACGACACCGTTTGCCCTGCCGCTGCCGGAGCAGCCGGCCGCGCATGACGCCATGCCGGTGTGCTGGACGCTGACGGCAGGCGAGGTCGCGGCGGAAGACGAACTGCTGGTCTCCGCGGTTGCCGGCGGACTGCGTGCACAGGTATGCCGGCAGGCGGAATTTGTGCTGGCCGCCGACGGCATTACCGGCACATACGCCGGCGATATCACCCGCTGGCAACCGGCGCAGCGCCGGGATATGCTGCTGCTGCCGGCGCTGGAACTGGCGCTGCTGCCGCGCGGGCTGATCGGCCTGCATGCGGCGGCGGTGGCGGGCGACGGCTGGCTGGCATTGTTCCTCGGCGCATCGGGGCGCGGCAAGAGCACGGCGGCGCAGCTGTTCATGCGCGCCAACGGCGGCGACCTGCTGGCGGATGACCGGGTCCTGCTCGCCGGCGATACGGTCTACGGCTGGCCGGACAATCGCGCCTGCCCGCTCCCGGAGCGGATGCTGTGGTGCGCGGCGGAATATGCGCCCGACCGGCCGGCGGCAACGCTGGCACTGCCGCCGGCCGATGCGGTCGCCCAGGTGCTGGCGGCGACGCGGTTTGCCGGCCTGCGCGGGCTGGCGCCGAACGAACTGCCCGGAGCGCCCGCCGCGCTGGCGCGGCTGATGGAACTGGCCGGCCGGGCCCGAACGGTGCGCGCGCGCATGGCCGGGCGCGAACCGCAGCAGTTCGCGGGACTGCGGCCATGACCACGGCGATTCTCGTCATTTTCGCGGCGACCTATCTCGGTGTGGCACTCGGACATATCCCGGGGCTGGCCATCGACCGGACCGGCATCGCCTTGCTCGGCGCTGTGGCGATGGTGGCGGCCGGCGCGCTTACCACGGAGATGGCGATTGCCGCCATTGATTTCCCGACGATCCTGCTGCTGTACGGGCTGATGGTGGTCTCATCGCAGTTCCGCCTGTCGGGGTTCTATACGGTGGTGGCGGTCAGACTGACGGAGCTGCTGGCCCGGCCGCGCACCTTTCTCGCGGCAACGCTGGCGGTGAGCGCGCTGCTGGCGGCGCTGCTGACCAATGATATCGTCTGCCTGGCCTTTACGCCGGTCCTGACCGCGGCGCTGCTGCGGGCGCACCTCAATCCCGTGCCGTTCCTGCTCGGACTGGCGTGTGCCACCAATATCGGCTCGGCGGCGACGATTATCGGCAACCCGCAGAATATGCTCATCGGGCAGGTCGGCCGGCTGGCGTTTGCGCCCTTCCTCGCCTGGTGCCTGCCGCCCGTGGTTCTGTCGCTGGCGGTGCTGTATGGCCTGCTGCTGCTCATCTATCGCGGACGGCTGCTGCTGCCAGCGGCGGTCGTTCCGGCGGCGGAGCCGCTGGCGGACTGGCCGGCCTATCATGCGCATCAGACGCGCAAGGGCCTTGGCGGACTGGCGGTGCTGCTGGTCCTGCTCTTCACGCCGCTGCCGCGCGAGCTGGTGGCGCTGACGGTGGCGGCGGTCTTCCTGTGCAGCCGTTCGATCAAGACGCGGGCCATCCTCGGATTTGTCGACTGGCATCTCATTACCCTGTTCTGCGGGCTGTTCATGGTCGTGCGCGCCCTGGAGACGACCGGCCTGCCGGCCTGGACGGTGCAACGGCTGGCCGCTCATGGCCTGGCCCTGACCGACGGCACACTGCTGACGCTGGTGGCGGCGGGACTGAGCAATATCGTCAGCAACGTCCCGGCGACCATGATCCTGGTGCGGTTCCTCGATCCGCTGACGGCGGAACCGTGGTATGTGCTCGCCCTGGCCAGCACCTTCGCCGGCAACCTTATCACCATCGGCAGCATCGCCAATCTGATTGTCATCGAACAGGCGCAGCGCTACGGGGTGCGGATCGGCTTCCGCGAGCATGCGCGCGTGGGGATCCCGGTGACCGTTGCCACGCTCGCCGTGCTGCTGGCCTGGTTGCAGGTTGCCGGCTGAAACATGCTATACTGATTGATCATTGCCGGGGGAGGATACTCATGCGCAAGCTGCTCGGTTTGGTGTTGCTGGTCGCACTGCTGGCGGGCTGCCAGCATACGCAGGTGCTGCAGGCGCCGCCAGCCTGGCTCCCCGCGGGGATCCAGCGCGCCGGGTTCGATATCGACGATACCCTGCTCTTTTCCACCCCGGCCTTTGCCGCGGCCTCGGCGAAGTACGCGTTCGGGACCGATACGTTCTGGGCCGAGGTCAACGGCCACGACCGCGATTATTCCCGCGTCAAGCGGTCGGCGCTGGAGGTGGTGCGCGCCCTGCAGACGCAGGGGGTGACGGTCTATGCGATCACCGCGCGCCCGCCCACCGGGGGCGAGGCGGTGGGGCGGTTCCTGCAGGACGCCATGGGCATTCCGGCGGAAAACGTCTATTTCGAGCCGCGCAGCAAGCAGGAGCGCATCCGCGCGCTGCGGCTGGACGTGTTCTACGGCGACAGCGATTCCGACATCAGCGACGCGCAGGCGGTGGGGGTAACCGGCATCCGCTTCCTCCGCTCGCCCGCATCATCCTACCGCAACAGCGACGGCACCCTGGCCAAGTACCATCCCGGCCAGTTCGGGGAGATCATCATCCCCGCGTCCGAGGACTGAACCATGCAGTGCGCGGTCGTCATCCGGCAGCATCTGGCGCGCACCAATGAAGTGCTCAACGTCCTGACCGCATTGCGGCGCGGGTGCGGCACGCTCTACCTGCCCGCCGACTGGGCGCGGGCGGGCGAGCTGTCGTGGTCGGAGAAGCTGCCGGAGGAACTGGACCTCGTCGCCACGCTGGGCGGCGACGGCACCCTGCTGATTGCCGCGCGGCTGCTGGCGGGCCGCGATGTGCCGATCTTCGGCATCAACCTCGGCACGCTCGGCTTTCTCACGGAGATCAATCCGGCCGAGGTGGCCGACGAACTGGCGTCATTCCGCGCCGGGACGGCCAAGGTCGAGGCGCGCATGCTGCTGACCGCGGACTGGCCCGGGGCGCCGCAACCGGTGACGGCGCTGAACGAAGTGGCGCTGGTCGCGGACAATTACCCGTCCATGCTCAACCTGACCACGGCAATCGACGGCGAGGAGCTGTCGCGGCTGCGCGGCGACGGGCTGATCATCGCCACGCCGACGGGCTCAACCGCGCATTCGCTCTCGGCGGGCGGCTCGGTGCTGGAACCGTCGCTGGAAACGCTGCTGTTGACCCCTGTCTGCCCGCACACCTTTTCGCTGCGGCCGCTGGCGGTGAGCGCGGAGCATGAACTGAGCGTTGCGGTGGCCGACCCTTCAACGGGTGCCCTGGTGCGCTGCGACGGGCGGGTGGCGGGCAAGCTGGCCGCCGGCGAAACGCTGACGGTGCGGCGCGCGGCCGGGCGGGTCAAGATCATCCTTTCCGGGCGGCGCTCGTTCTTCGCGGTGCTCAAGCAGAAGCTGGGCTGGGGGGAATGACCGTCCCGTGCTGCACGAACTGGCCATCCGCAACGTCGCGCTGATCGACAGGCTCAACGTCGAATTCGGCGACGGCCTGAACGTCATTACCGGGCCGTCGGGCGCGGGGAAGTCGATCGTCATCGGGGCGCTGGGCCTGGCGCTGGGCGCGCGCGCCGGCGCGGCGGATATCGGCCCGTGGGGCGACCGGGCCGAGGTGGTGGCGCGGTTCGGGCTGTCGCCCGCCGCGCGCGCGCTGCTGGCGGAGCTCGACCTGCCGGCGGAACGCGAGATCACCGTGCGCCGCGTGGTGGCGGCGGGCGAATCGCGGGCGTGGCTCGACGGCACGCCCCTGGCCCTGTCGCTGCTCAAGCGCCTGGGGGAGACCCTGCTCGACCTGCACGGCCAGCACGAGCACCAGACGCTGCTCTATCCGGAAAACTATACCCGCATCCTCGACGCCTTCGGCGGGCATGCGCGCGAACTGGCGGCCTGGCAGGCGGCGTTCACGGCCTGGCGGCAGGCGACGGACGCGCATGCCGCCGCGCAGCGGGCCACGCAGGAGAGCGCGCAGGCGCTCGACCTGTACCGCTTTCAGCTGCGCGAGATCAGCGAGGCCGGGCTGCGCGACGGTGAGGAGGAGGAGCTCAAGCACGAGCGCGAGCAGCTCCGCCATGCCGGCGACATCGTCGCGGCGGTGACCGGCGGCGCGGCGGCGCTGGGCGACGACGGGGGGATCCTGGAGCGGCTCGACAACCTCGAAGCGGCGCTCGAGGCGGTGGCGGACTGGTATGCGGCGGCGGCGGGACGCTTGCAGGAAGTGCGCGAAGCCAAGGCGGTGCTGCAGGAAACGCGCCACGAACTGCGCTGCGCGGGCGAGCAGATCAGTGATGATCCGCAGCGGCTGAATGAGGTCGAAGAGCGGCAGTTCCTCATCCAGCAGCTCAAGAAGAAATACGGCGGCAGCATTGCGGCGGTCCTGGCCTATCGCGACGAACTGGAACAGCGGGTGCGGCGGGTTGACCATCGCGACGAGGAACTGGCGCAGCTGGCGGCGGCGGTGGCGGCGGCGGCGGCCGGCGCGACCGCGGCGGCGCGGGCGCTGACCGCGGCGCGGGCGAAGGCGGCAAAGCAGTTTGCCGCCGGGATCGGCCGGGAACTGAAACTGCTCGGCCTGCCCGCCGCGGAGTTCGGGGTGACGCTGGTCGCGCTGCCGGCGTGGGAACTGCGCGGCGCGGAAAGCGTCGAGTTCATGTTCACCGCCAATCCCGGGCATGGCGCGCAGCCGCTGAACCGGGTGGCGTCGGGTGGCGAAATTTCGCGCGTGATGCTGGCGGTCAAAACGGTGCTGGCGAAGGAAAGCCCGGTGCCGACCATGGTGTTCGACGAAATCGACACGGGCATCAGCGGGGAAGTGGCGGGGCAGGTCGCGGACCGGCTGCGGGCGGCGGCGAAGAACCAGCAGGTGATCTGCATCACCCATCTGCCGGCCATCGCCGCCGCGGGCAACCGCCATTTCCGCGTCGACAAGAAAACCGTCAAGGGCGCCGCCACCGTGCGCCTGGCGGCAGTGACGGGTGACGACCGGATCGAGGAAGTGGCGGCGCTGTTTGCCCCGAAAATCACCGCCGCGTCGCGCGCTGCCGCCCGCGAACTGCTCTGTTGACCGCGGCACCGGCGGAAACCGCCGCGGGCACACCGGCCATGCCGGCCGCCGCCGGCGTCAGTGTAATCATCGTCAGCTATAACGGCCGCCGGCTGCTGGCCGAGTCGCTCCCGCCCACGCTGGCGGCGCTGGCCGCCGCGGCGGTGCGCACGGAAGTGATCGTGGTCGATAACGGCAGCACGGACGGCACGGTGGCGTGGCTGCGCGCGGCATTCCCCGCGGTCATCGTCATTGCGGTGGCGGGGAACGCGCATTTCGGCGAGGGCAACGCCATCGGCGTGCGTGCGGCCCGCTACGCGCACGTGCTGCTGCTGAACAATGACATGGCCATTGACCCCGGGTATGTGGACCTGCTGCTGGCGCAGTTCACTGATCCGGCGGTGTTTGCGGTTGACGGCACCAGTGTCGACTGGAACCGGATCGGCGTGATCGAGGCGGGCAAGAGCGTGCGGTTTGCCCGCGGCTGGTTCGCGATCAGCGAGGCGCCGCCCCGCCCGGCAGCCGGCCCGACGTTCTATGCCACCGGCGGCGGGATGCTGGTTGACCGGGAAAAATTCCGCGCCCTGGGCGGCTTTGACCCGCTCTTCCATCCGTTCTACGTCGAGGATGTCGATTTGTCCTATCGCGCCTGGCGCTCCGGCTGGACGGTCCGCCATGAGCCGCGCGCGGTGCTGCGCCACCGGCTGCGGGCCAGCACAACGTCGTACTGCTCCGAACGCCGCCGCCGCCGGATCCTGCTGCGCAATTACTGGCTGTTCTACTGGAAAAATGTCAGCGACCGGGAACTGCTGACGGCGCATCTGCTGCACCTGCCGGCCATCCTGCTCGACCAGATCTATGCCGAGGGGCTGAATGCCCTGGCAGCGTTTGCGGCGGCACTGACGCGCCTGCCGGCAGCGCTGGCCGCTCGGCGCACGCTGCCGTGCCGGCGCGGCGACGGCGAGATCATGGCGCTGCTGTCATGACTGCGGCGTCCGGCGACCTGCTGGTCGGTACCAGCAATGTCCGGCATCTGCGCCGCTGCCTGGCCATGCTGCACGGACCGCAGCTGACCCTGCTGGTGCGGCACGATCGTGCCGCGGCGGTCACGGCAGGGATTGCCGCCGGGCCGGTGGTGCTGTACGATGCCCCCACGGTAACGCCGGCGGTCATGGCCGCGACGGTGGCGGCGCAGCCGTGGCGGCGGGTGTATGTCGCGTTCAACGACTATCAGCAGGACGCGTACCTGCAGGTGCTCGCGGCGGTTCATGCGCTTGATGCGCAGGAATGGTGGGGTGTTATGCCGAACCTCGACCTGATCCCCCTGTCGCCGGGCCTCCGCGCGTTCCGCCGCCGGTATGGCATGCTCCGGCCGGTGATGCTGGTGCTGCTCTATGCGCTCTATCCGCTGGTACTGGCGTATGCGGTTGTTGCCCGGTTGTTGGGAACTGTCCGTCCGGCGCCGCACTTTGCGACGGTGGTGCATCAGTCGTCAGCATCTGCCGCCGATCCCGAACAACACGGAACGGGCGGGCGCGCTAGCGACTGAGTGACGGCGGCATGATATCCGCTGCCTCATGCCGGTCCTGGCCGGCAGCGTTGACGGTCGGGTGGAATCGTGATATTTTGCACACGCAGCGTCGCTGCCGGTTGCATTGCCGGGAGCATGCATTTCGTGTGTTGCAGGCGGCAGGCCGTGTTCCGCGACCGCGCCTGCCGGTGACAAGGGGAACGGCAGCGCGGAACGCCGGGTGCGGATGCATGCCGGGCCGGTTGCCGCTATTGGGAATGATTACCCCGGCGATTACTGCGCTGATCTGACGGATCATGTATTCCGGCGGACGGCGCGATGCCGGTCGGGCATACGGCGGGCTGATGGGCACGATGTACGAAAAACTCTTTGGCAATGTGATGGCGTTGAACCGCTATCTGCGCATGCAGTACATCCTGCCGGTAGTCGGTCAGGTAGCCGATGCCGTGGTGCTTGATCTGGGCTGCCTGGACGGGCATTTCACGCAGTACCTCACCGGGCGGGGCAATTGCGTGCATGCGGTGGATATCAGGGACTACGGGATCCGCCGGGCCTTGCCGACGGTGCGGTTCTGTCGCGGCAGCGGCGCCCGGCTGCCCTATGCGGACGCCAGTTTTGATTTTCTCTTCTGTTCGGATGTGGTGGAGCATGTCCCGCGGTACGAGGAATTCATTCCGGAGATCAGCCGGGTGCTGAAACCGGGCGGGACCTGCCTGCTGTCGACGGTGGACGGCTACTGGCATTCGCCGGTCCGGTTGCGCGCCTGGTTCCGGCGGCATCTGCCGGCGGCCTGGCACCAAAAACTGCTGGGCAGGTTCGCGGTTTCCGATGAGGATTTGCACCGTGATTTCATGGGGCATGTGCGGTACGACCTGACCATGGCCAGGGTAACGGACGATTTCGCGCGCGGCGGCCTGACGGTGGTTGCGCAATGCGCCTACTGTCATGCGGCGGGGTCGCTGCTGGTCGAGCTGTTTTTCAGTTTCAACGAATCGATCCGCTACTTCATCTTTCCGCTGTTGCGGGCGTTGCTGCCGCTCGACCGCTGGCTGGTGGCGGGCAAGCCGTGGCAGTATTACCTGCTGCTGCGGAAGAATGTCTGACGGTGGGTTGCTGATGAAACCGGGCGTGGATGCGCATATTCGTGCCGCGGCGGCGCAGTGCACGGCATACGACGATCCGCGCGTGGATGACGCGGTTGCCGCCGACCTGGCCCTGCTGGTGGCGGATATCACCGCTGCCGTTCCGGTGCGTGCGATCGTGCTGGGCGGCGGGTTCGGGCGCGGCGAGGGGAGTGTGCTGGTCGATGGCGGGCGGGTGCGGCCGGTCAACGACTACGATCTGATTCTGGCGGTGCCGGACGGATTTGCCACCGATCTTCGCCCGCTGGGCAAAACGCTGGCTGCCAGGACCGGGATCCGGCTGATTGATCTGATCCCTTTGCCGTGGTCGGCCTGGGCGACCCTGCCGCCGACGCAATTCAATTACGACCTGAAATATGGCGGGCGGCGGTTGTGGGGAGAAGATGCACTGGCCATGATCCCGGCATATCCGGCGGGGACAGTAGCGCCGGGTTCCATCCGGACGCTGCTGCTCAACCGGCTGATCTGCGCGCTGGAGGCGTTCACGGCGGAATTTGCCCGGCGGGCGCCCACCCCGGAGGAGGCGTTCTTTCTGGTCAATCAGACCGGCAAGGTAATCTCCGCCTGCGTGGAAGCGCGGCTGATGCAGGCCGGGAACTACCATCACAGCTATCGCCGGCGCCAGGCAATCATGGCGCAGGAATTCCCGGAGGAACGGGAGCTGCTGCGGCTCAACGAACGGGCGACGGCATTCAAGCTGCGGCCGACGGCGACGGTTGCCGGCGATCCGGTGCAGTACTGGCGTGATGCGGTCGCGGTGTATGGCGCGATCTGTGCCGACTTGCTGCTGCCGCGCGCGTGTGAACTGCGGTCGCCGGCGGCCTTGTGGGCGGCGGCGCAGGCGCCGGATGCGGTGCCGGTGCTGGCCAATAACCGGATCGAACAGCTGGAACTGCTGCTGCTGCTGTGCAGCAGTGCGCCGCCGGCGGAGCAGCCGGCCATGCTGGCCGTCGCGCGCCTGGTCTTCGGCCGGCTGGCGCCGCTGCCGGCGGCAACGGCGGACTGGGAGACGCTGCGGGCGGCGACGGTACGCCTGTGGCATGAGCGCTGCCATTGAAGCGGGTTGACAGGCGGGGTCGCGCAGCGTATAGAGTGACGCCATGAGCAAGCGTACGGTGCTCCTGGTCCTCATCGACGGGATGCGCCATGACTATCTCAATCCGGCCGATGCCCCGTTCCTCCATGCCCTGGCGCAGCGGAATATCGACGCGACGGTCAGGGAAACGTTTGCCTTCGAGCTGCGCCCCGCCTTTTTCGCCGGGCTGCATCCGGAGGAATGCGGGGTCGCGAACATGTTCTGCTATGATCCCGACGACTCGCCGTTCCGGGATATCGACGTCAGCGACGGCGACCGGGCGCGCATTTCCGCCGCCGTGCGGGCCGAGGCGGCGCGGCGCGGCTGGTCGCTGGTCAAACATATCGGCAACTGTGCCGGGATTCCGCTGCCGCTGCTGAAGTATTTCTCGTTTGCGGAAAAAATGCATACCGCCGATCCGGGCGCTGTGCCGGGGCATGAAACGCTGTTCGATCAGCTGCGCCGCGCCGGGAAGAAGTGGCTGTGGATCGGCTACCCGGACGGGCCCAATACGACGGACGGGGTGGCCCGGCAGTTCGCCGCCGCGCTCACGGGGGATGAGGATTTCATCTATCTCCATTTTTCCGAGCTCGACTGGGTCGGGCATGAGGACGGTCCGCATTCGCCGCGGCAGAAGCAGGTGCTGGCGGAAATCGACGCGGCGCTCCGCGGGATCTATGCCCGGCTCAACCGGACCTTTGCCGGCGTGCGCAGCATTGTCTTCGGGGACCACGGCCAGGTCGCGATCACGCTCCGGCTCGATCTTGCCGCCCGGCTCCGGGAGACCGGCTTGACGATCGAGCGGGACTACCTCTGTTTCCTCGATTCGACCCAGGCGCGCTTCTGGTTCTTCACGGACGACGCGCGGCGGAAAATCACCGCCCTGCTGCAGTCGCTTCCCGACGGCAGCATCCTGACGGATGCCGATCGCGAACGACTGCGCTACCGGATGCCCGACCGGCGCTTTGGCGAACTGGTCTTTGTCGTGCACGACGGGGTGGGGATCTTCCCCGACTATTTCCAGCACGACCGGCCCTGCCGGGGCCTGCACGGCTATCTGCCGGAGGTGCCGGGGAACTGGGCGAAGCTGATCATCGCCGGCTGCGGGACGACCGCGGCGGTCGCCGACCCGGTCGGGATGACCGACCTGTACCCGCTGCTGCTGGCCATGCTCGATTGTCCCGTGCCGGCCGCCCGCCCGGTGCATGCGGGGATGGCGCAGCTGATCGCGCAGCTGACCGCGCCGCCGGCCGGCGAACGGTGCGCGGCGTCGGTGATAATCCCGAGCTGCAACCGGCGCGCGACGCTGGAAAGATGCCTGGCCGCGCTCGCGCGGCAGGAAACAGGGGAACCGTTCGAGGTGATTGTCGTTGACGACGGTTCGACTGACGGGACGCCGGCGTTCCTGCGCGAGTTTGCCGCGGCAACGCCGCTCCGGTTCCGCTTCCTGACGCAGGCCAATGCCGGGCCGGCGGCGGCGCGCAATGCCGGCATCCGGACGGCGGCGGGGGCGGTGATCATCCTGATCGGCGACGATATCATGGTGCCGCCCGATTTTGTCGCGCGGCATCTGGCGTTCCACGCCGCGCAGCCGCAGGTGGCGCAGGCCTGCCTCGGGTTCATTGCATGGGCTGAGCCGCACCGGCAGAGCGTGCTGGCGCAGCTGCTGACGTCTTCCGACGGCGGCCAGCAGTTCTGCTGGCATCTGGTGGAGCAGCAGGCCCCGGACGATATCGGGCCGCGGTTCTTCTGGACGAGCAACCTGTCGTTCAAGCGGGCGTTCGTGCTGGCCCATGGCCTGTTCGCTGCCGACCGTTTCGGCCACGCGCTGTGGGAGGATGTCGAACTGGGGTATCGGCTGGCGCAGGCGGGGCTGCAGCTGCACTATCGCCGGGATATCCGGGTTGAGCACGACCATGCCGTGACGTTCCGGCAGTTTGCCGAGCGCCAGCGCCGGGTGGGCTGGCACAGCCATGACCTGCCGGATCCGGTGCTGGCCGAGTCATGCCGGCCGCGCGCGGCCGAACGCGGGTTGATCTATTCGGCGGCCGTTCTGGCGGCGATGGGCACGATTGTCGACGAGGCGGAGCAGCGGACGCCGCCGCTGCCGGAGGCCGAGCTGCGGCGCCTGTACAATTGCTGCCTGCGTTACGCCATGCTGCTGGGGAGTTGCGAGCGAATGGGGACTGCAGTGAGCGACCCGGAGAGGGGGCAGGAGGGGCTGCTGCTCAATCTGGCGCGGCTGCAGGCGGCGGTTGCGGCCGGGAGTGTCGCCGGCATGTCGCTGCCCGCGACGGGACCGGCGATGGCTGACCCGCAGCTGTTCGCGGCGCTGGCCCGGCGCGCGCTTGCCGGTACGGCGCACGGCGCGCTGGGAATCTATGTCTTCGGGACGGGCGCAGCGGGGAATGAACTGGGCTGCATCCTGACGGCGGCGAGCACCACGGCCGACGGTGCTGTTCGTGATTTTATCGGGCAACTGGCCGGCGTCCGGCTGGTGCCGCGCGGCTTTTTTGACAATAACGCCGCCCGCCACGGCACGATGCTGTGCGGGCTGCCGGTAACGGCGCCCAATCCCGCCGCGGTCGGCCCGGACGATATGGTGCTGATTGCGTCGCATACCCACGCTGCGGCGATGCGCGCGCAGCTGCGTGCCGCCGGCGTGCCTGACGACCGGATCATCGCTGCGGCAGCGGGGATCCTTGCGCGCCGGAACCGCGGTTAGGGGTTGGCCCGGGCGCCGTTATGCGGTGCGGGAAATCGTGACGGGCGCCGGCGTCTGATTGGTCAGGCCCGCACATCGCGCTGGAGGACCAGCAGGCGATGCCGGTGATCGGCAGTTTCGCTGCGCAGTTTGACCAGCAGGTGCTCGAAATCGGGGTCGCTGGTGCTGAGCGACGCCAGCAGTTCCTTTTCAACCAGTGAACTTTCGAAATCGATGCTGAAATTGATCGCGTGCGCCTCGTTCATGTCCCGGGTGGCAACCAGTGCCGTGTTTTTCTTCAGTTCACTGATGAGGAAATGGACAGTATCCGGCAGGATTTTGCCGCGGAGCCAGCGGTGCGGACGCTCGGTAAAATCCTTTTCGATCTTCTCAAGGACGAGGGTGTGCTCCTCTTCCTGCATCTGCAGGAATTGCCAATGCAGCTGATGGGCGTGATAGGCGGCGGCACACGCGGCATAGAACCGGCTGGCGGCAATCTCGTTTTCTTTGAGCGCCCGGATCAGGGCCAGGGTCAGTTGTTCATCCGCGCTGAGCATAGCAACCAACCTCCGGAATTATCGGCACATGCGGCGCGGTGCGCGTGCCGCTGCCGTACCCCGTCGCCGGTGGCAATAATCACGTGCCGCGCGGCGGTGTTCTGCCGCGGGTGACAAAAAGCCCGAACGGCATAAACCATTCGGGCGGTTCGGCAACTGGTAGCCGTAACCGGATATTATCACAAACTGCCAGTATTCCGCAACTCAGTGAGGTTCAGGAAAATGTGGCTATCCGAATCTTACGTCTTCTCGACACCAGCAACACCGACGGATACGATACTACCACGATAAACGTGGATTGCACTAGAAGGAACTCAGCTAAAAAGGGAATTGCTGCCGGTTAGTTGTTCCGGATAGATAACGGCACACATTCACGCACGTGATGGCTGATTGCTAGCATATTGCTATACAGCGTTGCCGTTGTTCTATCGGATCAAGTAGGCTGTTACTGAGTGTATCGCCTGTTCGAAATGTAGCGTTGAGTGCGATATTTGTGGCAACAGCCTGTCGGTTGCCGGCGATAACTGCCGGGCACTCGCTGATCTCCTGCCGAGGATCCTACGCGATCTGTTCTCTGTCGATCAGCTCAGCGATGGACGCAAACAGCGTGTAGACGCTGCCCTGGGGCGCCACCACGCGCCGCACGTCGCACCCGCCATCTTCGGTCATGTTACAGACGCACAGGTCGTTTCCCTTCGTCAGCTGGCCGTATTTGTCCCGGTGCTTTCTGACCACCGGGACGGTGAACTTGAAGCCCACCCGGCTGTCACTCCACCCTCCCCCGAACCGCACCGCGCCTGGCTCGCCTATCGGAATGCACCAGTCCCGGTATTCGTCAGCCCGTGCGATCTCAATTACCGATAACCGGCACGCGATGAGATAGGCGCCGGTCTCGGCTACCTTCACCAGTTCCGCTTGCAGGTAGGCGTAATTGTCGTCTCCGATCACGTCCTTCGGCAACAGGACGAGCAGCGACTGCTGGCCACCGACCTCGAACGAGTTGATCTCGGTTGGCGTGAGCGCGAGGAACTCCACGTCAAGGTCGGCTTGTTTAACAGTCTGGAATTCCATTTCGTCACCTCCGACCCGTCTGTATGTTCGTTAATACCGAAGTTCTGGAATTCTGTTGCCGGGGTTCCCGGCTGTGGATGGGGAAATAGGCAATCTCATTATCAAAGTAATGTGCAATTCCATTATCATAATCAGACTGATATTGACGCTAACCTGGCGAGGTGTTAGGATGACGATGGCAAGTGAAAATCAATCTGATACTGGGGGCTAATTGTGAGCTCAATCGACGCCGTAATCAAAGCCGAAATCACCCGCTTGGCCAAGCGCGAGGCGCGCAAGCTGACCGAGCCGCTGCGGGAAGAAATCAAGAAGCTGAAAAAGCATGACGTTGAGCGCCGTCGGCAGCTGACGGTGCTGGCCACCCGCCTGCAACAGCAGCAGGCCCGCGCCCGGCTGACCGAGCAGACCGCGCAGGTCGCGACCGGTGAGGTCAAAGGCCGGCTGTCGCCGAAGCTGATCCGTTCGTTGCGCAAGAAGCTTGGCATCTCGCAGGGAGCGTTCGCTGGGTTGGTGGGAGTGAGCTCGATCACCATCGGCAATTGGGAGAAGGGCAAAAGCGCGCCCAGGCCGGAGCTGAAGACTAAGGTGCTATCCCTGCGGGGCATGGGGCGCCGCGAGGCGAAACTGCTCGTGGCGGAGACCGCTGCGAAGCTGTCAGTGCCAGCGCCTAAAAACAAGGCTGGGCGAAATTGCAAAGGGTGAAATATACGATTGCCAGCGGAATAAATGATTTGATATAGATGACCGAGTATCCAATAACAGAGACAGTTGAGTGAGCATATTGATTGACAATTTGAATTGAAATAGAGTTGGGAGGCAAATCATGGTGGATGATGAATTAAGTGCTCCAGAGCGATCCACGGGTGATATTGTAAATTCGATACTGAAGGCCGGTTTATCGGTTATCCCTTTCGCGGGTGGCCCAGCTGCTGAACTATTTCAATTTGTATTTCAACCACCTCTTGAAAGGCGGAGATTTGAATGGATGGTGCGTGTTGGTGAATTGCTTCGCGAGCTAAAAGACGATGGCATAATGATCGAGGACTTACAAAAGAACGATGAATTTGTATCTACTGTTATGCATGCTACACAAATTGCATTGCGAACTCATCAGGCGACAAAGTTGGATGCATTAAGGAGTGCAATAAAGAATATTGCGAAAGGGCAAGCGCCCGACGAAACACTTCAAAATGTTTTTCTTAATCTGATAGATTCCTTCAATGGACACCACCTTCGCATTCTCAAGGTATTTCAGGAACCGGTGGTTCCACCAAATATTTGCATGGACGGTCTAAGTAGTGTGTTAGAGCATAATCTGCCAGAACTCAATGGCAAACGAGAACTATACGATCAGCTTTGGAAAGATCTTTACATACACGGCTTGGTTAGCACGGATGGCTTACACACAACTATGTCACGATCTGTATTGGGCCAAAAACGCACAACTGTGCTTGGGGATTCATTCTTGAAATTTATAGATAAACCGAAATTAGATTAACAAGTAAAGGAAAACCCGATTATGTATAGGCTTGACCTTTATACAGTTGTTGAATTACAGTTTGTATGGCCAATTAGGCGGAATATACTCATGATAGGCGCAGCGAAAAAGATGGCTATCGGTAGGTAGGTTTCGAAATTGTCGGAGGCAGAATGAATATTGTAGGTTGTGTTTTGTATGGCGCGCTAATTATGATGGTGGGTGGCATGGCAGAATGCTGCGTATTAAAAAATTAGACATACAAGGGGGCAATCGAGTTATGTGGGAATCACATCAAATGTGTAAAGGTAGCATGAAACAGATACGGTCTTCTCGCCGTGTTGGCACCAGAGTATTCCCACGACAGCTTACGCAGCAAGCAAATGCAATTGAGCGTTGGCAATGACACATATCAAAAAACCGTCAATATCGATTCATCGAATCGAATTTCTAAATGTTCGCGGATACCATGCTGCGTCACTTCATTTATGTAATAGTTATTATGCAATTGTCGGCAACAATAATCAGGGAAAGTCGTCTCCATTTATTTTTCTTGATTATCTTATCAACAAGGCAGATGACGAAGTTCTTTGTGGCCACAGAAAATATAGCATTGAAGAAGAGGAGTTGTTTGTTCCGGCGAATGCAACTTGCCACAATGCTCGGCGGATAACACTCTTCTTGCGGCTAAGATCATATCGTGGATGGACACAACAATACAAAGACGCTAATGGATGCTTGCCATTACGCCTTTCGATAAAAAAGGCAGAACGGCGTTTCCAACTTAATGTTGGACAACCCAAGCGTGGAGAAATATACGATAAACGTGCTTTTGAATTAATTAAACGGCTTAGGAAATCAATCGTCTTCATGCTGGTCCCTGCGGCACGTGACGCAAATTCGAATTGGCTCCAAGGGCTTCTTCTTAAGAGTATCCGTAATAAACTTAGAATGGGTATGCAGCATACTACCTCAGGCGGTGCTCGGCTTCCTTATCGACAAGCACGACGAGCGCGTTTGGAATTGCAAGAATATTCTGAAAAGCAAAGTTCTACAATATGGTCCGCCTTAGTAGAACATATACCTGACGGACTCGTGCAGACTGGGAAAATCGTATTCCACCCGTCCGTGGAAGATGTTGTAAGATGGTTATCTTCGTCTGCACAACTGAAACTTACGACAGGCGCACATGATTCTGGCATGGTTCCTTTTCAAGCGGTAGGCCATGGCCTACAAAATGCTATTGGAATCGCGGTAACGATACATTGTCTGGCTAATAATTCAACATCGCAACAAAGAATATTGGCTATTGAGGAACCAGAATCTTTTCTACACCCAAGTGCTCAACGTGCGTTATCCGAAGTAATAAAGACATTTTCCCAAGGAGAAAACAACAAGGTTATTATATCGACACATTCTTCAGTGTTCTTGGAGGAAACAAAATATGAGGAAACCATCATTGTTCGCGATCGGAAATATTATGAACCAAGAGTTGTTGATGCACAGAGACATGATATTAACACGGCATTAATGAGTGCAATGAATGCAGAAACATTCTTTGCCTCTTCCGTTATCCTTGTAGAAGGTGCGGGAGATAAAGCGCTCTTCGAAACGCTACTTAAACGCCTAAGGAAACTGCCGTCCGGGAAACGGCTATTCAATCTGCATGTTCAAGATACTGGCGGGGTTACACGTTTTGGTCCTTGGTTGCGGCTGCTAAGATGCTATGGTGTCACAGGAGATAGACCGATACGTTGGTATTCTGTTCTTGATGGTGATGCAGCAAGTGGAACAAATGGTAATCGTGCAGCATGGGAATGTCTTTCAAGTATCTATATGATCGGTGCAAATTCAAGTCAGCATCAAGCGTTGGTTTCGCTGGGAAATCTTAAATGGGATGCAACTACGGAGCGGTTCGAAGCTGCTACAAGGTTAAATCGGACTCTGTCTTCGTTGCGAATGGGGCTTTTCTCATGCGATATTGAATGGGCAATGGTAAATGGAGGTGACTCGGCGATTATACTTCCAATATTGAATAGAATATTTAGACAAAATGGCTCATCTGAGGTGGCTTCTTTGACAGAAGCTGCCAGACGGCTAGGTTCGAAGGTGAATACTGGAGATAAAATTGGTCAACCGCTTAAAGGTCCACATATCAGAATGGAATATGCGAAACATATCCCATTTAGCAAACTCCCTAAAGAGATAGGCGTAATGTTGAGCAATATATTAAAGAAGTTTTACGGAAGCAATATTGTAAAAAACATTCTGACAGAGGCTGCTAATAATAACCCATCAATTTGACAACAGGGGCGTAGGAGCACGATGATGTCTGACGTGACCAGTTAAATCGAGTGTTCTGATAAATGAAGTATGCAGGGGGTAACTGATTTCAAATTACGCCCAGCAAACAGACATTCACTTGCCCTAGAGGGGTTTCAGTGCGCAAGATGGTCAATGTTAGTCAGTTTTGGATGGATAATCCTATTGAAAGAACCAGGGAATATTT